>NZ_JBYTEQ010000016.1:0-111052 GCF_058792115.1 Cellulosimicrobium sp. EB106-03-01-XG111 | reverse complement strand
GCGTCTCGCGTCTCGCGTCTCGCGTCTCGCGTCTCGCGTCTCGCGTCTCGCGTCTCGCGTCTCGCGTCTCGCGTCTCGCGTCTCGCGACGGATTCTCCTTCCGCGATAGCGAGCTACACCAGGTGAGTCGGGCGCCGGTCGGTTCTTCGCCGCGCGTCGCCCACTCACCGTGCGCGACACCGAACCTCGGCCGATACGGAGACGCCGCCGTGGGCTGTGTGGCACGAGACCTGGCGAATCGTTCGTGCCACCGTGGCGGCGCCCTGGCACCGCTCCCCTTCGTCACCGCCACCGCACCGAGCTGACGTGCCTCGATCCGATCGCTCGCCGCGGGGGTCGTTGCGCATGCGCGTCTCAGCGTGGTGGAGCGGCCGCCGTACCCGTCTCTGAGGCCCGTACATCGGGGCAGTCGTCGCGATCCCGCGCCCTGAGGCGACTCTCCCCCTCTCTCAGCAGGCTGAGCGGAGACGGCATCTCGGACGCCGTTTCACGTGAAACACCCCGGAGGGAGGCCAACCGGGTACACGGGGCGTGGAGCCAAGCTCCGGAAGAGCGCGCGTCCTGGAGAGGCCGGGACTGCCTCCGCTTCACGCGAGGAATGAGGCGTCTGCCGACCAAGAAGATGCGAGGCCCAAGGGCGCAAGGCCCATCCGACCGGAGCCGCCAGGCCCGGAAGGGTTCTTGGAGGCTCCGATACTCTTCCTCATTCATAGGATGCCGCGAATAGAGGAAAGGGAAGTGAAGAAGGGTGGTGATCGCAGCGGTCTCCCCCGTGGCACTTCTGACGCTCGCGTCCCCATCGCCGCCAGTCGATCCGTGACCCACTGTGACCGACCCCCTCCCCTCCCCCGGCGCGGGCACATGCGCTCTCCGCTCGCTTCTCGACCGTCCCGGACACGGGCTGCTGCCCTGCGCGGACCGCGAAGCCCTGCCCGACGGGGCGGTGGCACCGCGATGTTCCACGTGAAACAGCCAGGCTCGTCGGGAGTGGGACAGATGAAGACGCGACCGCGCGACGTAGCCGGAGTGAACCTCCGGCTGGACATCTACCGCGGTCCGCGCACTTGCGGCGCATTCTTGCGACGGTACCGCGGCTGTGTCCATCGCCTCTTGAGGCAGCGACTTCCTGGCGCATCCTCAAGCGGCTGGCGCTGGTAAGCGATCGGTGCTCGCTCACGCTCGGAGGCTCGACGCGACATGGCTTCGCACGCCCCCTGCCTAGGTCGTGTCTCCTTAGTCGCACGGCCGCGATGTTGCAGAGTGCGGTCGTGGGTCGTGGACGGGAGTTGTCGGACGACGGGCGCCCGCGCACCACGCCCGACGCCGTGATGGGCGACAGGGCCCACTCCTCGCGCGCGATCCGTGCCAAGCTGCGCCGGCGCGGCATCGTTGCGGTCACACCCGAGCCGCGCGACCAGCAGGCGCACCGTCGCAGGCGCGGATCACGAAGCGGACGTCCGGGCGAATATGACCCGGTTACCTACAAGGGTCGTAACGCGGTCGAGCGGTTCTTGAACCGCATCAAGCGATGGCGAGCACTCGCGACCCGCTACGACAAGCACACCGTGATCTTCCGCGGCGCCGTCATCGTCGCAGCGATCCTGATCTGGGTGCCCGCGCCCTGATTCCCAGATGGCGTCGGACTCAAGGGCATGCGCGACAGCATGTCAGGGGACGCCGGATGCCTCGCTGCCGCACCGCTAGCGGGGTTCCTTCTCGGCCAGGAACGTATCGACGAGTTCGAACAGCACCGCGAGGGCGTGACGGTCGTCGTCGTCGGTCAGATCGGCGGGCCCCGGCGAATCGGGGCCCGGAAAAGCCAGTCCCCAGACGATCGCGGACCAGACCAGGTTGGGTCCCCGTGCGCCAGGTCGGGTCAGGAGCCACTCCTTAAAACCATCGAGTACGCCACCTGTATAGCGATCCCCGTGCATGTCGTATCCCTCGAGCCATGCGACGACGCGAACCCATGTGGCCCGACCGACATACATGCCTGGTCGCCTCGCGAACAGGGCAAGGAACTCCCTCTCTGACAACCCGGCTAGAGGTCGCTCGCCGGCACCGGTTAATCCCTCTGGTGACTCTGAGTTAGGACACACGCCCGCACTCTGCACCACCATGATCAAGGCACTAGGGAGACACGCCCTAGCCGACCGCGATCATGCTCGCATCCCCCGTAGGACTGGCGGAGCAGCCCGGGTGGTCCGCCGACGCGCTCGACGCGTCGGAGTCCATGTGGCCGACCGGGATCGCACTCTCCCGCCGAGTGGACCTCCGCGCGCTGAACCCCGATTTCCCGGTAAAAGCCGACGAACACCGGACTCGGCAAGAACCTGGCGGATGGGATTGCCTCCGGGAAGACCGCGTCGTCCGCGCTCTGCGGGCCCCGGGGCGTGTCGTCCGGGCCACCGACTCTCATCGCACCGCACGTCCTGAGGTGGAGTGCAATCCTGGCTGGGGCAGTTGAGCCTTTTGGGGCCGTTCCCTGTGTACCTGACTGTGCCGAGGTATCGAACTCAGACCACAGCGACGAGGCGCATGTTCCACGTGAAACGTGCCCCCAGGAGCCACCCTTCGCACTACGGAAACTCCTTTGTGCCGTCTCACGTGAAACGACCGAGGAGAGCCCGGGGACCGCATTGATGGGCCGGTCGCCGTTCGGGGGAGAACGAGCGGGAGCGCGTCCCCACCATCCCTGACCGGACACCCATCGGTCCCCGATGCTGCGTGGTCGCTCCGCAACCACGTCCCACGAACGGCATCACATCGTGGCGACGGGCCGAGACGGTGAGTTGGTATCGACTCTCGCGCGCCCGTGGGAGAACGCGCGGGCGCTCCACGGAGCGAACGCCGAACAGGGCAACGGTATGTCCCTAGATAGAGCGGCGGGGCAAGTGCACTCGCCGTGTGATGAGTGCACTCGCCCCGCGATGCCGCCCCTCGGAATGGCGCTGGCCCGCGAGGTCACGTCGCAAGCACCGTCTTGCTCCGCCTCTACTTGCGCAACAGACCGGGATCGTCGGGCGCCATGACGTCGAGGATCCGGTTGAGGTCCTCGACGGAGGCGAACTCGACCGTGAGTCGCCCCTTGTTCTTGCCCAGGTCGACCTTGACGCGCGTCTCGAATCGATCGGACAACCGATGCGCGAGTTCGTCGATCGCCGCCGACCGCTGTCCAGCGCGAGGTGTCCGCGGCGCGCGGCGCTCCCCGTCGAGACCGCCCATAGCGACGATCTCCTCTGTCGCCCGCACGGAGAGGCCTTCGGCGACGATGCGCTGCGCGAGTCGTTCGATCTCCGCGCCGTCCGTGAGCCCGAGAAGCGCGCGCGCGTGCCCTGCGGAGAGCACTCCGGCAGCAACCCGACGCTGGACGAGGGGAGGCAGGCGCAGCAGACGCAGGGTGTTCGAGATCTGCGGGCGGCTTCGCGAGATGCGGTCCGCCAGCTCCTCGTGGGTGCAGCCGAAATCGTCGAGCAACTGGCGGTAGGCGGCCGCCTCTTCGAGGGGGTTGAGAGCGCTGCGGTGCAGGTTCTCCAGGAGCGCGTCGCGCAACAGATCGCCGTCGTCCGTCTCTCTGACGATCGCCGGGATGACGTCGAGACCCGCGGCCTGCGTCGCGCGCCAACGGCGCTCGCCCATGATCAGTTCATAGGCACCGGACTCCCCCGGCACCGGGCGCACGACGATGGGCTGGAGCACGCCGATCTCGCGGATGGAACCGATGAGCTCGTCGAGCTCGCCTTCGTCGAAGACGGTGCGCGGCTGCCGCGGGTTGGGACGGATCGAGGACGTCGCAAGCTCGGCGAACCGCGCCCCCGGGACGGGAACCAGGTCGTCGGCCGCCCCACCTGCCCACTCCTCGACAGTCGTCGACTCGGCGGACGAGGACGTGTCGAGATCCTGAGTGGGAGCCTGCTCCTCCCCCGCACCCGGGCTCGAGTCGGATCCCGTTTCACGTGAAACAGCGTCCGTCGTCGGCCTATCGATCGCCGATTCGTCGGGCGCGGTCACGGGCACCGCACTCGCGTCCGCAGAGTCGCCCGCAACCACAGCATCCAGCTCGGCGAGGTCAGCCTCCGAGAGCGACGTCAGCGAGGCAAGGTCGGCAGGTCCGGAGTCCGCGTCGGCCACGAGGGTCGTCACGCTCGTCGTGGTCTCGGCTCCGTCGGACACCTTGTCGACTGATACGTCTGCCGACCCACCCGACTCGCGGTGCTTCTCCTCGCTCGTCGGCTCCTCCGTGGCGGGGCTCGGAAAGAAGACGTCGACGGGCCGCCTGCCCTCAGAGCTCGTCGGGATCAGGGCGCCCAGTCCTCGCCCGAGCCCTCGGCGCTTCTCGCTCATCGCTGTTCCTCCTGCCGCAGGCCGGGACCACCGATGGTGCCGGCGAACTCATGATCGTGGTGAGACGTGGATCCGGTGCGTGCTGACGGCGGAGGGTCCTGAGGCGCCGGCGAACCAGCATTCCTCTGACCCTCTTCGCCCGTCCCCTCCTCGCTACGGTTCTCCGCGCGTTGGGTGAGCTCGCGAGCCGCTTCCAGGTAGGCGAGAGCACCGGTCGACCCCGGGTCGTAGGTCATGACCGTCTGACCATGACTCGGGGCCTCCGAGATCCGGACAGATCGTGGGACGGTCGTCCGCAACGTCTGCTCCGGGAAGTGCTCTCGGACTTCGGAAGCGACCTGCTGCGCGAGATTCGTCCTGCCGTCGTACATCGTGAGCAGGATCGTCGAGACATGGAGTCCCGGATTGAGGTGCGCCTTGATCAGCTCGATCGTCTTGAGGAGCTGGCTCAAGCCTTCCAGGGCGTAGTACTCGCACTGGATCGGGATGAGCACTTCACGGCCGACCACGAAGGCATTCACCGTCAGGAGGCCGAGGCTCGGAGGGCAGTCCACCAAGACGTAGTCGATCGGTTCCAGACCGTCTCGCTCACGCTGAGCGAGATACTCGTCGAGCGCGCGGCGAAGGCGTGTTTCACGTGAAACCAGTGAGACGAGCTCGATCTCCGCGCCAGAGAGGTCGATGGTCGCCGGCACGCACCACAGTGTGGGGATGTCAGGACACTGCTGGACCGCGCTCGCCAACGGGTCGCCATCGACGAGAACCTCGTAGACCGACGGCGTCCCTGCCCGATGCTCGACCCCGAGAGCCGTCGAGGCGTTCCCCTGGGGGTCGTTGTCGATCACCAGGACGTTGAGCCCGGCCATGGCCAGCCCCGCGGCGAGGTTCACCGTCGTCGTGGTCTTCCCTACGCCGCCCTTCTGGTTGGCGACGGTGATGATCCGAGTCGTCACGGGACGAGGGAAGCGTCGGCCGTGAAGGTCGATCCGGCGGCGAGCGTCCTCCGCGAGCTGGGCGGCGAGCGGCGTCGAGTCGTCAGCAACGGGAAGACTGGCCATCAGTGCAGCTCGGCGGTCGTCCTCGGTTCCCATGCTCTGTGCACCCTCCCCGTCGTGGGAGAGCGCCGCTCGCTCCTCGGATCCGTCGGGACCCACAGGGCTCTGCGTCACGCGTCTCATCCTCTCCGTCGTCGCCTCTCAGCATCCGCCGTACGCCATGGCATGCGACGGATGTCGGGGCCGAGATCTCGCGTGTCGCGCACGTGCTCGGCCACCTCTTCCCAGGATCAGCGTGAACCAGTCTGCCGCACGATACGAACGACGGTCGTGGTCTCCACATCAGGGAGCGTCGGCGCCTCGAGGATCTCCGGCTCCGATGCCTTGAGCTTCCGCAGAACCTTCCGTGCCGGATCGACCTCGCGGCTCACGTTGCGACCCTTGAGCACGATCATCTCTCCGCCAGGCCGAAGCAGCGGGAGCGACAGCCGCGCAAGCTTGTCGAGTGCCGCGACGGCCCGAGACGTCACCGCGTCGCACTCGAACGCGCCGTGAAACTCCTCGGCTCGCCCTCGCTTCACCTCGATGTTCGGCAGGGAGAGATCCTCGGCGATCTCCGTGAGCCAGGCACACCGGCGCTCCATCGGTTCGATGAGGTAGACCGTCGCCTCCGGCCGCATCGCGGCGACCACGACGCCCGGCAGGCCGGCACCCGATCCCACATCTGCCACAAGACCCGTCCGGGGAAGAAAGGGCACGACAGCAGCCGAGTTCAGGATGTGACGATCCCAGATGCGGGGAACCTCCCGCGGACCGATGAGGCCACGCAGCTCGCCTTCGTCGCGCAGCCGTTCGGCGAACTTCTCGACGGCGGGGAACGAGTCACCGAAGTACTCGATCAGCGCCTCCCGGGGGATCTCCGGCTCCTCGTTGCCTGCGGCCTCGTGCTGCATCGGGTCGTCTGCCTCCTTGTGTGCGAACGCCTCATCGTTTCACGTGAAACGACGGCGAGCGTGCGCGGCCCACCGAAGAGGTGAGACGAAGGATCGACCCTGGCCGTCGGGGTTCCACCAGGGCCCGGGACGGCAGCGTCTGTCGCGCAGACCTCATGACGATTCCTGCGCTGACACGCCGTGGGCGCGACCGTCGGCCCCGCCCTCCCAGCGCATCCCGGCCGACCGAGGCCGGGACTCCCCACGAGCCCTCTCCTCATGCACGTCGCCCCGCGTTTCACGTGAAACGCGGGGCGACATGGTGGTGCAGTCGTCGGTGTCAGTCCGTCGGGTAGATGACGACGTAGCGCTGAGGCTCGACGCCCTCCGAGTCGCTGCGTAGTCCAGCGGCGGCCACGGCGTCGTGGATGACCTTGCGCTCGAACGCGTTGAGCGGTTCGAGCGAGACCTTGGTGCCCTCAGCACGCACGCGCTCGATCGCATCCGCGGCCTGCGCCGTCAGCTCGCGACGACGGCCGGCCCGGAAGCCGGCGACGTCGAGCATGAGTCGGCTCCGCTCCCCCGTCCTGGCCTGCACGGCAAGGCGCGTCAGCTCCTGCAGCGCGTCGAGCACCTCGCCGTCGTCGCCCACGAGAGAGCTCAGAGCGGCGGGGTCGTCCGCGACGATCTCGACAGCGGCCCGGTCGTGCTCGACGTCGATGTCGATGTCGCCGTCGAGGTCCGCGATGTCGAGGAGCTCTTCGAGGTAGTCCGCCGCGATCTCCCCTTCTTCCTCGAGCCGGGTGGTCTCCGGGGCGGATTCCTCGGTGGACGTCGCGTCGGGCGCGGGCGTCTCGGTAGGCGTCATGCGTTGCTCCTCACGGCACGTGCGCGCTCGGGCGCAGGTCTACTTCTGCTTCTTCTTCTTGGGCGCGGGCTTCGACGACCCGGTCCCGGAACCCGGTCCACCCGTGGCGCGATCGGTGCCACCGGGGGAGGGCTTGTCCGCTGGGGCATCTTCCACCGGGGCATCCTCCGGAGTGGTCGATGCCACCGTCCCGGCGGGACGAGGGGCGCTCTTCTGGCGGTCCTTGCGCTTGGGCTGCTGGCGCTGGCCTCGAGGCTGCTCGATGACCGGCGTCGCGTCCTCGACCACGCCCTTGGCGGCACGCTTGCGCGCCTGGCGCTCCTTGAGGAGGCGCTCTGCCTCCGAACCCGGAGCCGGCATACGCCGGATCGTGTAGAACTGCTGCCCCATCGACCAGAGGTTCGTCGTGGTCCAGTAGACGAGAACACCGACTGGGAAGTTCACGCCGGAGACAGCGAAGATGAAGGGGAAGACGTAGAGCATCATCTTCTGCGTCGACGCCATCGGGCCCTCGAGCGCGGCCTTCGGCATGTTCTTCATCGTGAGCTGTCGCTGTGTGAAGAAGGTCGTCGCGCACATCGCGACGATGAGCACCGCAATGACGATCTTGGTCTGCAGGTCGTCGGTGCGGAGGAACACATCAGAAAGCTGCGCACCGAACACCGACGAGCTCTCGATGTCCGACGCCACGGACGCATCGATGGGACCGATCGGCTTCGAGGAGCCGTCGGAGATCGGCACGAGACCGTTCAGCACCCGGAAGAGCGCGAAGAAGATCGGGGACTGGAGCAGGATCGGCATGCAGGAGGCAAAGGGGTTCGTCCCGTGCTTCTTGTACAGGTCCATCGTCTCGCGGCTCATCGCCTCGCGGGACGCCGGGTCCGTCTTGCCCTTGTACTTCTTCTGGATCGCCTGCATCTCCGGCTGCAGCATCTGCATGCCCCGCGACGCCTTGATCTGCTTGAAGAACAGCGGGATCAGCAGGATGCGGATGATGATGACGAGGCCGACGATCGACAGGACCCACGCCGGGCCGGGGCCGTCGGAGAATCCGAGGAACACGAGACCCTGGTGGCAGAGGTACATGATCCACGCCACGACCCACTCGATCGGGGCGAGGAACGCGAAGAAGTCCATCGGTGACTGCTCCCTCAACTTCAGACAAAGCGTGTGAATCGCCCGGGATCGGGCTGCGGACTAGTGCGTGTGTCGTGCCGGCGGAACGTCGTCGACCCCACCGAGGCTCCAGGGGTTGCAGCGCAGCAGCCGCCAGAGGGCGAGGCCCGTTCCGCGCAGGGCGCCGTGCCGACGCACCGCCGTGAGGGCGTACTGGGAGCAGGACGGGTAGTACTTGCAGGTGGGGCCCGTCATCGGGGAGATCACCGACTGGTAGGCCCTGATCATGCCGATGAGCGTGAGGGCGGGGACCCTGCGCAGCAGGTCGACGACCCGGCGCACGACGCCGCGCTCGTCGGTTCCCGGCTCCTCGGGCGAGGACGACGCCGGGATGCGCGGCGGATGGGTCGTCGTCATCGACGCTCGCCCGCTCGCTCGTCGAGCCGACGGGTCGCACGCACGAGACCGCTGTCGAGGTCGGCGCTCAGCTCCTCGAAGGAGGCGAGCGCAGCGCCGGGGAGAGCGCGGACGACGGCGCGCCCGTGCGCGGGCAGCACGGAGAGACGCGACGCCGTGGCGGCGCGCAGTCGGCGCTTCACGAGGTTGCGGTGCACCGCGTTCCCCACTGCCTTGGAGACGACGAAGCCGACCTGCGGCTGCGCAGCACCCTCGGGATCCTCCGAGAGGTGCACGACCACGGTCGACCTACCAGCACGCACGCCGCGACGCACCGCCCGCTCGAAATCGACGGAACGGCGCAGTCGGTGCGCCGCGGGGAGCACGTGCGATCAGGCAGAGAGCTCGGTGCGGCCCTTGCGGCGGCGGGCAGCCAGGATGGCGCGGCCGGCGCGGGTCCGCATGCGCAGCCGGAAGCCGTGGGTCTTCGCCCGGCGCCGGTTGTTCGGCTGGAAGGTCCGCTTGCTCACGAGGTACTCCAAGAACGTCGGGGAGGTACACCGTCTATGTCCTCGACGATGCAGTGACAGGATCCGGTTGGCTCCTGCCGGTGGTTCAGGTCGTGCGCCGGACGGTTCCCCGCCCGGTCGCCGCTCAGGCGCGCGGACCGGATGGCCATTGCTGGGGGCATCGGGTCCTCGCAGGCAGCCCGTGGCGTGAGGCCTCGTGTCGAGTTTCCTCCACGCGGGCGCGCCAAGAACACCTGGAACGGCTGTCTGACGTTACGCTGCGCGACCCTTCCGGGTCAAACCGCGACGGGTGACGTCCGCCGCGTGCGACGATGGCGCGTCGTCGTCCCGAGTCCCGGCATCCTGCCGGTGAGAGCATCCTCACCCTACAACCCACAGCCTGTGGACAACTATGTGGATGAGGGGTTCCCGTGGCACGATCGACCCCAGCATCACCCCATCTATGACCTTCTCTCGTCGGCGCACCCCGCCCGGCCCGTCAGCGCGCTCGACGGCCGGAGCTGTGCCCGGCGCACGTCGTCGACCCCCGTGAGGAACTGCCCGTGGCCAACCCGGACGAGAACATCGCCGACGTCTGGGCACAGACCCTGAGCATCCTCGAGGCGAGCCCGGACATCACCCCGCGGCAGATCGCGTTCATCCGGCTGGCCAAGCCGCTGGCGATCCTCGACGACACCGTCTTCATCGCGGTACCGCACGAGCAGACCCGCACGTACCTCGAGACGCGCGTCCGCGACGAGCTGGTGACCGCCATGTCCTCGTGCCTGGGGCGCGACGTCCGCTTCGGCATCACCGTCGACCCGGAGCTCAGCTCCGACCCGGTCCTCGCACCCGCGTCACGTCCGGCGGTCGAGCGTCCCTACATCGAGCCCGACGACGTGCTCCTCCCCGACCTGCCGCCGCCTCCCCCGCCGCGTCCCCAGGCCGAGCCCAGCAGGCTGAACCCCAAGTACGTCTTCGAGACGTTCGTCATCGGCTCGTCGAACCGGTTCGCGCACGCCGCCGCCGTCGCGGTGGCGGAGGCGCCGGCCAAGGCCTACAACCCGCTGTTCATCTACGGCGACTCCGGGCTCGGCAAGACGCACCTGCTGCACGCGATCGGGCACTACGCGCACAACCTCTACCCGAACGTGCGGGTGCGCTACGTGAACTCCGAGGAGTTCACCAACGACTTCATCAACTCCATCGGTGAGGGGAAGGCCGGGGCGTTCCAGCGGCGCTACCGCGACGTCGACGTCCTCCTCATCGACGACATCCAGTTCCTGCAGGGCAAGGAGCAGACGATGGAGGAGTTCTTCCACACCTTCAACGCGCTGCACAACGCCAACAAGCAGGTCGTCATCACGTCCGACCTGCCTCCGAAGCAGCTCAACGGGTTCGAGGACCGCCTGCGGTCGCGGTTCGAGTGGGGACTCATCACCGACGTCCAGCCGCCGGACCTCGAGACGCGCATCGCGATCCTCCGCAAGAAGGCGTCGAGCGAACGGCTCGCGGCTCCGGACGACGTGCTGTCCTACATCGGGTCGCGCATCTCGACGAACATCCGCGAGCTCGAGGGCGCGCTGATCCGGGTCACCGCGTTCGCGAACCTGAACCGCCAGCAGGTCGACCTCCCGCTCGCGGAGATCGTGCTCAAGGATCTCATCACCGACGAGGACAGCGCGGAGATCACGCCCGCTGCGATCATCGCGCAGACGGCCGCGTACTTCGGCCTGACGATCGACGACCTCTGCGGCAGCTCCCGCTCGCGCGTCCTCGTCACCGCACGGCAGATCGCCATGTACCTGTGCCGCGAGCTGACCGACCTGTCGCTCCCGAAGATCGGCCAGCAGTTCGGCGGCCGCGACCACACGACGGTCATGCACGCGAACCGCAAGATCACCGAGCAGATGGCGGAGCGACGCTCCACGTATAACCAGGTCACGGAGCTCACGAGCCGGATCAAGCAGCAGCACCGCGGCTGAGGCGGCGCCGCCGTGGTCCGTACGGTGCTGCCTCCCGACGACTCGGCCGCGTCGCCACCGGTGGACACCTCCGCCGCCCGGCTCCAGCCGAGGCGTGCAGGCCACCCGCGACACCCGAGCGCCCCGTCCCCGCGATCGCTCACGCTCTGCGTCGACCCACGTCGACCACCTACCTCGACCTCGACCTCGACCTCGATCCCCGGACGACCCCCAGACGAACCCCAGACGGAGCGGTACCCGAGAGGCAACGGATCGTCCGTCGCGGCGTCGGGCCGTCTCGGGTCGGCGACGTCCTCTCACCCGACCTCTGCCGTGCCCGGACGAGCTCGTGCACACACCCACGACCGCGAGCCGTCGTCGGGCCTCCGTGCGTCTTCGAGCGGTCTTGGAGCCCCGTCGTCGACCCGGATGCCCCGTCCGCGCCCCTCCCGCGCACTGTCCACACGTTTCCCCACTGCGGTGCTCTTGTCTGTGGATATCGCCCTCAGCGGGCGACCGACTGCGCACATCGTCGCGCCAACCCGCACTCGTACACAGCATGTGGGTGGAGTTGTCCACAGTCATCCACAGGGTTCCTGTGGGTATTCACATCCGCGGAATGCGTGCGCCCGCGGTGGACCACAGGTGCCTACCTGTCGGGACAAATCCCGACAAGATCGGGGTTTTCCCCCCGAAACCTGTGGACGGGCCGGTTCGTACACACCCTGTGGACGGCACCACCACGCCCGGTCTGTGCACAGTTCTGTGGACAGCTGTGGATGAAGGTGCTCTCGGTGTGGACGGGGCACCCTCGATCGGTGGACGACGTGTGGGGACAGATCGTCCGCCCACAGGGGCTGCGACTTTCCCACACTGGACGCACCGGTTCGTCCACACGCATTTGTGCCGGCTGACCTGCGCAGACACCGGTTTTCCACGAGATCCACAACCCCTATGACGACGACGAAAGTGTTCTCAGAGGGGAAATTCCACACGCCTTCATCAGGCTCCGGCGGCCGACGGTGCGACCTGTGCCCCGACGAGCCTCGCTCCGATCCTCACCGACCCACGCCGAGAGCGCGACGTCGCCGCGGTCCACCGCCCGGCTCCTGTCCCCAGGCCTGTCGTTCCAGTTCCTCCCACCCGCCTCCTCGCGTAGGGTTCATGCACGACACGTGTGCGCGGACCTGCGACCCGGCTCCTCACGTCCACAGCGGCAGACCTCCCCGTGGACGACGGAGGACGAGCGGCCCCGACGGCGAGCCCGGCGTCGCGGCGACGCAGGACGGCACATGTGAAGATCGGGTCCGATCGAGACGTGGGGACGAGAGGGTGTGGGATGAAGTTCCGGGTTGAGCGTGATGTCCTGGCCGACGCGGTGACCTGGACGGCGCGGACCCTGCCGACCCGCCCGCCGGCGCCCGTCCTCGCCGGGGTCCGGCTCGAGGCCGACGCGTCCGGGACCATCGGCCTGTCGAGCTTCGACTACGAGGTCTCCGCGCGCTCCGAGATCCCGGCCGAGGTCAGCGAGCCCGGCACGGTGCTCGTCTCCGGCCGGCTGCTCGCCGAGATCTCCCGGGCGCTGCCCGCGAAGCCCGTGGACGTCGTCCTCGAGGGCAACAAGGTCACCGTGACGTGCGGCGCGAGCCGGTTCACGCTCCTCACCATGCCGGTGGACGAGTACCCGGCGCTGCCCGCGATGCCGGAGCTCTCCGGCACCGTCTCGGGCGACGAGCTGACGAACGCCGTCGCGCAGGTCACGGTGGCGGCGAGCCGCGACGACACGCTGCCCCTCCTCACGGGCGTGCGCGTCGAGATCGAGGGCGAGAAGATCACGCTCCTCGCGACGGACCGGTACCGCCTCGCCCTGCGCGAGCTCACCTGGACGCCCGTGACCCCGAGCTACTCGGCGGTCGCGCTCGTGCGCGCGCGCACCCTCAACGACGTGGCGAAGTCCCTCGGCGGCTCGGGCCTCGTCAACATCGGGCTCAACACGGGCGCCGGCGTCGACCTCATCGGCTTCGAGGCCGGGGGTCGTCACACGACGTCGCAGCTCGTCGACGGGGACTACCCCGCCGTCCGCCGGCTCTTCCCGGACGAGACGCCGATCCACGCGGTCGTCCCCACCGCCCCGCTCATCGACGCCGCCAAGCGCGTGTCGCTGGTGGCCGAGCGCAACACGCCGATCCGTCTGTCGTTCACGGACGGCCAGGTCGTCCTGGACGCGGGTCAGGGCGACGACGCGCAGGCGTCCGAGGCGCTGGAGGCGGTGCTCGTCGGCGAGGACATCTCGGTGGCGTTCAACCCGCAGTTCCTGCTCGACGGCCTGGGCGCGCTCGGTACCGACTTCGTGCGCCTGAGCTTCACCCACCCGAACAAGCCGGTGGAGTTCACGGGTCAGGACTCGCTGGACGGCGAGGACTCGTCCCACTACCGCTACCTGCTGGTGCCGATCCGCTTCGCCGGCTGATCCCGACGGAGCCGGACGGCTCGCACCGCACCACCGCACCCCGGAGGACTCGTATGGTCACGCGCATCGGCCTCGTCGGCCTCGGCAAGATGGGCAACAACATGCGGGCGCGCGTCCGCGCCGCCGGCATCGAGGTCGTCGGGTACGACCCTCGTCCCGAGGTGTCGGACGTCGCGACGCTCGCCGACCTCGTCGCGGCGCTGCCCGACGACGGCCCGCGCATCGTGTGGGTCATGGTCCCGGCGGGCGACGCGACCCGCGGCGTGGTCACCGAGCTCGGCGGCCTGCTCGCCGAGGGTGACTTCGTGATCGAGGGCGGGAACTCGTACTACGCCGAGGACCAGGCGCGGGCCGCGGAGCTGGCCGAGAAGGGCGTGGGCTACCTCGACGTCGGCGTCTCGGGCGGCGTCTGGGGCCTCGAGAACGGCTACGGCCTCATGGTCGGCGGGGACCGGACGTACGTCGAGGCGGCCATGCCGGTCTTCGACGCCCTGCGCCCCGACGGCCCGCGCGAGGAGGGCTTCGTCCACGCGGGCGAGGTCGGCGCCGGGCACTTCGCGAAGATGGTCCACAACGGCATCGAGTACGGGCTCATGCAGGCCTACGCCGAGGGCTACGAGCTCCTCGCCGCCAAGAGCGGGCTCGTCAAGGACGTGCACGGCACGATGAAGGCGTGGACCCGCGGCACGGTCGTGCGCTCCTGGCTCCTCGACCTCTTCGTCAAGGCGCTCGAGGAGGACCCGCAGCTCGCCGCGATCGACGACTGGGTCGACGACTCCGGCGAGGGCCGCTGGACGGTCGACGAGGCGATCGACAACGCCGTCCCGCTGCCCGTCATCTCCGCTGCCCTGTTCGCGCGCTTCGCGTCGCGCCAGGAGCAGTCGCCCGCGCTCAAGGCCGTCGCCGCGCTGCGCCAGCAGTTCGGCGGGCACGCGGTCAAGGCGGCCGGGCCGGCCTCCCCGGGAGCCGGGCCGCTCGAACCCCCGGCCTGACCGGTCCCGTCCGACCTCCTCGACCCGCGCCGCACCGATGTACGTCTCGCACCTCTCCCTGGTCGACTTCCGCTCGTACGAGTCCGTCGACGTCGAGCTCGTCCCGGGCGTGAACGCGCTCGTCGGACAGAACGGGCAGGGCAAGACGAACCTCGTCGAGGCGATCGGGTACGTCGCGACGCTCGCGAGCCACCGCGTCGCGGGCGACGCGGCGCTCGTCCGCGCGGGAGCCGCGCGCGCCGTCGTGCGCACGCGCGTCGTGCGAGGGGACCGGGCGAGCACCGTGGAGCTCGAGATCGCGTCGGGCCGGGCCAACCGGGCGCGGATCAACCGCTCCCCGGCCCAGCGGCCGCGCGACGTCCTCGGCATCGTCCGGACGGTGCTCTTCGCGCCGGAGGACCTGGCGCTCGTCAAGGGCGACCCGGACGGGCGGCGCCGCTTCCTCGACCAGCTCGCGGTGCTCCTGGTGCCGCGCGTGGCGGCGCTGCTCGCGGACTACGACCGGGTGCTGCGCCAGCGCGGCGCGCTGCTCAAGTCGGCGACGGCGCTGCGCGGCCGCGGCCGGCGCAGGCCGTCCGCCGTCGAGCCGCCGCCCGACGACGACGCACCCGAGCCCGCCGCCTCGCCGCTGGCGACGCTCGAGGTGTGGGACGCGCGCCTGGCGAGCCTCGGCGCGGAGATCACGGCGCTGCGCCTGCAGCTCGTCGCGGCGCTCACGCCCTACGTCGCGGAGGCGTACGAGCAGGTCAGCGCGGGACAGGGCGAGGCACGCATCGCGTACCGCTCGTCCGTGGACGAGGCGCTCGACGCGGACGACGGCCCGGCGGGTGGGTCCGCCACGGGCGACGCCGCGGGCCCGGGCGAGGCGCCGGCGTCGGGCATCCCCGACGCGGGGACGCTCGAGAGGCGCATGCTGGAGGCCATGGAGGCCGTGCGCGCGAAGGAGGTCGACCGCGGGGTGAACCTCGTCGGTCCCCATCGCGACGACCTCGTCCTCACCCTGGGCGGCCTCCCGGCGAAGGGCTACGCGAGCCACGGCGAGTCGTGGTCGTTCGCGCTCGCGCTGCGGCTCGCCTCGTACCGCCTGCTGCGCGACGGCGCCCCTGCCGGCCTCGACTCGCTCCTGTGGGCCGACCAGTGGGGCCCCGACGGCGAGCCGATCCTCGTGCTCGACGACGTGTTCGCCGAGCTCGACGTCCGGCGGCGCGAGCGGCTCGCGGAGCTCGTGGCCGACGCGGGCCAGGTGATCATCACCGCGGCCGTGCCCGACGACGTCCCGAGCCGGCTCGACGGCGCGCGGTTCGCCGTGCACGACGGGACGGTGCACCGTGTCGAGGACTGAGCCCGCGGACCGGGACGGGTCTCGAGGCCAGGGCGACGACGCGCGCCCCGACACGGCCGACGACGTCCCGGAGCGACGCCCCACGGGGCTGCCCGTGGGGCACGTCGTGGACCTGACACCGCCCGCGGAGGTGGCGCGGCAGGCGCTGAACCGGGCCAAGGCGGCGGCACGGGCGAAGGGGCTGCGGCCGGGGCAGGAGCCTCGTCGGCGCATCCTCGCGGACCCGCCGACGTCGGGCGCGCGCCCGGGCGGACGCGACCCGCAGCTCCTGGGCGACGTCGTCGCGCGCCTGCTGCGCGAGCGGGACTGGGTCGCGGACGTGTCGGTGGGGGGCGTCGTCGGGCGGTGGCGCGAGGTCGTCGGCGACCAGGTCGCCGACCACTGCGAGCCCGAGACGTTCGAGGACAAGGTGCTCGTCGTGCGGGCCGACTCGACGGCGTGGGCGACGCAGGTGCGGCTCCTCACGCCGCAGCTGCTCGAGCGGCTCGCGCGCGAGGTGGGCGAGGGGGTCGTCGAGACGGTGACCGTCCTCGGGCCGGCGGGGCCGAGCTTTCGCCGGGGGAAGAAGTCCGTGCGCGGCCCGGGCCCCCGCGACACCTGGGGCTGAGCCCGCCCGGACCGACGACGAGGCCCGCCGTGAAGGGGGCACGGCGGGCCTCGCGCGGGTGGTGACCGGGGCGTTGGTCACCACGTCATGGGGTCGTCAGGGGGTCATGCCTGCGCTCGACGACGCAGCCAGAGCACCACGGCACCGCCGCCGACGAGCAGCGCGGCGAACGCAGCCGCACCGGCGACCGTCGCACCGGTCGTGGCGAGCGCCGGACCGCTCGGCTCCGCCGGCCCGGCGACGTCCTCGACGGCCACGGGCGCGACGGGCGGGTTCGCGCACGCGCTCGTGGTCGGCGGGTACTCGACGACCGTCGAGTACGAGGGGTTGACCTCGAACAGCACCGTGGCGCCGTCACGGGTCCAGGCGTAGTTGCCGTCGGTCTCCGTGTACGAGCCGTCCTCGTTGCGGACGAACCCGGGCCACTGCTTCGGCTCCTCGGCAGAGGCTCCCGGCCACAGGAGGGTCCCGCTGAGGGGCTGGTCCGTCACGACGTAGTCCTCGCCGCCGTTCGGGTGCAGGAAGGTGATCGTCAGCGGCGTCGTCGAGTCGACCGTGACGCCCTCGGGCAGGGCGACCTCGTAGCCGAGGTAGGGGACGTCGCCCTGGCAGACGGCGCCGATCTCGCCGGGCACGAGCGCGCACGCCTCGTCGGCGGGCACGAGGTCCTCGAGCGGGAAGAGCGCGAACCGGCCGTCCTCGGTCACGAGGTAGCCCAGCTCCTCGGTCTGGGGGGAGAAGGTCGCCGCGGCGTCCTTCGGCTCGGCGACGACGCCCTCGTCCGTGAGGGTGTACCGGACGTCCTCCGACTCGGCGGGGAGGTTCTGCTCCGTGAGCTCGGTGCCGCAGACCTCGACGGCGGTCGGCACGGCCGGCGTGACGACGGCGTCGACCTCTTCCTCGACGGGCTCCGGCGTCTCGCACGCGCCCTCGGGGAGGAGGTCTGCGAGGTCCTGGTGGTCCCACGCGATGAGCGTGCCCTCGGGGAACTCGCCGAGGTGCTTCCCGTCGGGCGAGTAGCGGATGTCGGTCGGAAGACCGTCGAGGCCGTCGGGCAGGTCCACGAGGTCCTGCTGGACGGCCCAGGCGGTGCACAGCCCGGCCGTGTCGACGTCCGGCTGAATCGCCCGGGCGACCTCGCGCACGTCCTCCAGGTCGAGGGGCTGCACGACCCAGGCCTTGTCCCACGGCTTCTCCGGCAGGGGGACCTCCGCGCTCGTGACGAGCTTCTGCGGGCCGGAGTTCTCCCAGGCCGCCGGTCGCGCGGGGTCGATCTTGGGGTAGACGTAGACGCCGACCTGGACCGGGGCGTCCGGCGTCTCGCAGGCCCGGGTGGAGCCGGACTGCTCGTAGTCGTACTGCGACCCGTCGGACGCGTCGACGGAGACGGTCCAGGTGTGGTCCTGCGTGGGGTCGAGGTCGTACGTCCGGGTGAGCTCGCGCTGGAAGGTCGTGGACTCGACCTCCTTCCCGTCCACGGTGACGGTGAGGTCGTTGCTCTTCTTCGAGTAGGCCCAGAGCTTCACCGAGAGCGTCGAGCAGTCGGCGGTGACGATGGGCGTGTGGGCGGAGGCGGGTGCCGCGGTGGCCACGAGCAGGCCACCGAGTGCGAGCGCTGTCGTCGCAGCACTCGCGAGGAGTCTCTTCACTGAGTGGGGTCCCTTCGGGGTCGAGCCGCCCGCGTGGCGATCGCTGCTGCGCGGACGACGCGCGAATCAGGATGGTGTGTGGTATTAGACCACTTTCCGCGTCAAACACCGATTCCCGACTTGTCGGTTGCGGTAGCGCTCCCACCCGGATGTCAGGACGGTTGCTGCGGGCACTTTTTCGACGACGACGGAGGGGCGTCCGAGCGGCGCGCGCAGAGCCTGTGGACAACCGTGTGGAGAACTTTCGGCGGGGCGGCGCGGATCGCGTCGCGAATGTCTCGCGAGATGACCTCAGGACGGCCGAGATCCGCGGAATTCGGCTCGTGGCGGGTAGACTGGGGAGGTCATTCCGGGTCTTGTCACCCCCCGCCCGCGCAGCCTGTCCGGGGCGCCTCCACCAGCCGTCCGCGGCAGGTCGGACGCTCCCCCCACGGAGCCGACGCAGGTGGCGGTGCGGGCCCGGAACCTTTGAGCAGCGGCGGCCGGTCCGGCACGGACACGGCGGTCGCGCGCACGACGACGAGGAGCAGTCCTGCCCGTGGCAGAGCACACCGACACCGCCATCCCCGACCCGACGGCGTCCGCGGAGGCGGCACCCTCGGCGGGCGGCGGCTACGACGCGAGCAACATCACCGTCCTCGAGGGCCTCGAGGCGGTCCGCAAGCGTCCGGGCATGTACATCGGCTCCACCGGTGAGCGAGGCCTCCACCACCTTGTGTACGAGGTTGTGGATAACTCTGTGGACGAGGCTCTCGCCGGCCACGCGGACACGATCGACGTGACGCTCCTCGCCGACGGTGGGGTGCGCGTCGTCGACAACGGGCGTGGCATCCCCGTCGCGATCCACCCCACCGAGGGCCGGCCCACCGTCGAGGTCGTCATGACGATCCTCCACGCGGGCGGCAAGTTCGGCGGCGGCGGGTACGCCGTCTCCGGCGGTCTGCACGGCGTCGGCATCTCGGTCGTCAACGCGCTCTCGTCCCGCGTCGTCACCGAGGTCCAGCGCGACGGCTACGCCTGGCGCCAGGAGTTCGCCGACGGCGGCAAGCCCGTGGGCGAGCTGCACCGCGGCGAGGCGACCGAGGCGACGGGCACGACGCAGACGTTCTGGGCCGACCCGACCATCTTCGAGACCACCGAGTACGACTTCGAGACCCTGCGCGCACGGTTCCAGCAGTACGCGTTCCTCAACAAGGGGCTGCGGATCACGCTCACCGACGAGCGCCCTGCGCACCTCGACACCGGGGACGAGGTCACGGGCGAGGCCGAGGACGGCACGCCCGCGAGCGGCGACGGGACGTCGTCGGGCGCGTCGACCGCGGCGCGCACGGTGAGCTACAAGTACGACGGCGGCCTCATCGACTACGTGAAGCACCTCAACGGCGCCAAGAAGGTCGAGCTCGTCCACCCCGACGTCATCGACATCGAGTCGGAGGACACCGAGCGGCGCATCTCCGTCGAGATCGCGATGCAGTGGACCAGCGCCTACTCGGAGTCCGTCCACACGTTCGCCAACACGATCTCCACGACCGAGGGCGGCACGCACGAGGAGGGCTTCCGCGCGGCGATGACCTCGCTGGTCAACCGCTACGCGCGCGACAAGGGCATCCTCAAGGACAAGGACGAGAACCTCACGGGCGACGACATCCGCGAGGGCCTGACGGCGGTCATCTCCGTCAAGCTGGGCGAGCCGCAGTTCGAGGGCCAGACGAAGACGAAGCTCGGCAACACCGAGGCGAAGACGTTCGTCCAGCGCGTCGTCAACGAGCGGCTCAACGACTGGTTCGACTCGCACCCGAACGAGGCCCGCGACGTCCTGCGCAAGGCGATCCAGGCGTCGCAGGCGCGCCTCGCCGCCCGCAAGGCGCGCGAGGCCACCCGCCGCAAGGGCCTGCTCGAGTCGGGCGGCATGCCGGGCAAGCTGCGCGACTGCCAGTCGAACCGCGCGGAGGAGTGCGAGATCTTCATCGTCGAGGGTGACTCCGCGGGTGGCTCTGCCGTGCGCGGGCGCAACCCCCGGACGCAGGCGATCCTCCCGATCCGCGGGAAGATCCTCAACGTCGAGCGCGCGCGCCTCGACCGGGCCCTGTCCAACCAGGAGGTCCAGTCGATCATCACGGCGTTCGGCACCGGCATCGGCGAGGACTTCGACCTCACCAAGCTCCGGTACCACAAGATCGTCCTCATGGCCGACGCCGACGTCGACGGCCAGCACATCGCGACGCTCCTGCTCACGCTGCTGTTCCGGTACATGCGCCCGCTCATCGAGAACGGGCACGTCTACCTCGCGCAGCCGCCGCTCTACCGGCTCAAGTGGTCGAACTCCCCGCACGACTACGTGTACTCCGACAAGGAGCGCGACGCGTTCCTCGCCGCCGGCCAGGCCGCCGGCAAGCGGATCCCCAAGGAGAACGGGATCCAGCGCTACAAGGGTCTGGGCGAGATGGACTACTCGGAGCTGTGGGACACGACGATGGACCCCGAGCACCGCACGCTCAACCAGGTGACCCTGGACGACGCCGCGGCGGCGGACGAGATCTTCTCCGTCCTCATGGGCGAGGACGTCGAGTCCCGCCGCAGCTTCATCCAGCGCAACGCGAAGGACGTGCGGTTCCTTGACATCTGAGCCGCTCCTCGCGGAGCCGGGGGGCGGCAGGACCGTACGCCCCGGCGCGGCCCGCCCTCCCGGGCGGGTCCGGAGGGCTTCCAGGTCGACGACGCACGCAGAGACGAACGAACGAGGTAGACCGTGACCGACGAGCAGAACCCCGAGAACGAGCCCACGGCTCCCGGCGACGGGTCCGAGGAGACCGTGCACGCCGACGGGACGGTCGCGGTGCACCACGGGCGCATCGAGCAGGTGGACCTGCAGCTCGAGATGCAGCGGTCGTACCTCGACTACGCGATGAGCGTCATCGTGGGCCGTGCGCTCCCCGACGTGCGCGACGGCCTCAAGCCGGTGCACCGGCGCGTGCTGTACGCGATGTACGACGGCGGGTACCGACCCGACCGCTCGTACTCGAAGTGCTCGCGCGTCGTCGGCGACGTCATGGGCAAGTTCCACCCGCACGGCGACAGCGCGATCTACGACGCGCTCGTGCGCCTCGTGCAGGACTGGTCGCTGCGCTACCCGCTCGTCGCCGGCCAGGGGAACTTCGGCTCCCCCGGCAACGACCCGGCGGCCGCCCCGCGGTACACCGAGTGCCGCATGGCGCCGATCGCCATGGAGATGGTCCGGGACATCGACAAGGACACCGTCGACTTCCAGGACAACTACGACGGCCGCACCCAGGAGCCGTCGGTCCTCCCGGCGCGGTTCCCGAACCTGCTGGTCAACGGCTCGGCGGGTATCGCCGTCGGCATGGCGACCAACATCCCGCCGCACAACCTCCGCGAGGTCGCGGCGGGCGTGCAGTGGCACCTCGACCACCCGGACGCCTCGCGCGAGGAGCTCCTCGCCGCGCTGCTGCAGCGCATCAAGGGCCCGGACTTCCCCACGGGCGCCACGATCCTCGGCCACAAGGGCATCGAGGAGGCGTACCGCACGGGTCGCGGCTCGATCACCATGCGCGCCGTGGTGAACGTGGAGGAGATCCAGGGCCGCGTGTGCCTGGTCGTCACGGAGCTCCCCTACCAGGTGAACCCGGACAACCTGGCCGCGAAGATCGCGGACCTCGTCAAGGAGGGCCGCGTCCAGGGGATCGCGGACATCCGCGACGAGACGTCGGGCCGCACGGGCCAGCGCCTCGTCGTCGTGCTCAAGCGCGACGCCGTGGCGAAGGTCGTGCTCAACAACCTGTACAAGCACACCCAGCTCCAGGACACGTTCGGCGCGAACATGCTGGCGCTCGTCGACGGCGTGCCGCGCACGCTGAGCCTCGACGCGTTCGTCCGGCACTGGACGACGCACCAGCTCGACGTCGTCGTGCGCCGCACGCGGTACCTCCTGGCGGAGGCCGAGCGCAGCATCCACATCCTGCGCGGGTACCTCAAGGCGCTCGACGCGCTCGACGAGGTCATCGCGCTGATCCGGCGCTCGCCCGACGTCGAGGAGGCCCGCACGGGCCTCATGGAGCTGCTGGGCGTCGACGAGGTCCAGGCGACCGCGATCCTCAACCTCCAGCTGCGCCGTCTGGCGGCCCTGGAGCGGCAGAAGATCCTCGACGACCACGACGCGCTCGAGCGCCAGATCCTCGACTACCAGGACATCCTGGCCAAGCCGGAGCGGCAGCGGTCGATCGTCGGCGACGAGATGGGCGAGATCGTCGCGAAGTACGGCGACGAGCGTCGGACGACGATCCTCCCGTTCGACGGCGAGGTCTCCATCGAGGACCTCATCGCCGAGGAGGAGATGGTCGTCACCATCACGCGCGGCGGGTACGTGAAGCGGACGCGCAGCGACAGCTACCGCGCCCAGAAGCGCGGCGGCAAGGGCGTGCGCGGCACCCAGCTGCGCGAGGACGACATCGTCGACCACTTCTTCGTGACGACGACGCACCACTGGCTGCTGTTCTTCACGAACCTCGGCCGCGTCTACCGCGCGAAGGCGTACGAGCTCCCCGAGGGCGGGCGCGACGCCAAGGGTCAGCACGTGGCGAACCTGCTCGCGTTCCAGCCGGGCGAGAAGATCGCCCAGGTGCTCGACCTGCGCGACTACGACGCGGCGGAGTACCTGGTGCTCGCGACGCGTCGCGGCCTCGTGAAGAAGACGCGGCTGTCGGAGTACGACTCGCCGCGATCGGGCGGCCTCATCGCGATCAACCTGCGCGAGGACGAGTCCGGCACGCCCGACGAGCTCGTCGCGGCGCTCCTCGTGGACGCCGACGACGACCTCATCCTCGTGTCGCGCAAGGGCCAGTCCATCCGCTTCCCCGCCGACGACGACACGATGCGGCCGCTGGGCCGCGCGACGTCGGGCGTCACGGGCATGAAGTTCCGCGACGGCGACGAGCTGCTCTCGGCCGACGTGGTCGAGGAGGGCTCCGACCTCTTCGTGGTCACGGAGGGTGGGTTCGCGAAGCGCACGCGGATCGACGAGTACCGCGTCCAGGGTCGCGGCGGTCTGGGCATCAAGGTCGCCAACCTGGTCGAGGCTCGTGGAGATCTCGTGGGGGCTCTGGTGACGGAGGCCGACGACGAGGTGCTGGTCATCATGGAACGCGGGAAGATCGTGCGGTCCGCGGTCGGCGAGGTGAACCTCACCGGTCGGAACACGCAGGGGGTGACGTTCGCGAAGCCCGACAAGGGCGACCGCATCATCGCGGTCGCGCGGAACGTCGAGCGTCGCCTCGGAGAGGATCGGGATACCGTGGAGGGCGAGGACGGGACCGGCACGGCCCCGGGCGTCACCGACACGAGCAGCGCACCGACCACCGACGCGACCGCCTCGTCCGACGGGGCGGGCGGGACCGAGCCGGCCCCCGGAACCACCGAGGAAACCAGATGAGCAGCGAGAACAACGCACCGCCGACCATCACGCCGCGGCTGACCGTCCCGCGACCGGACACGGACGCGGCCCGCTCCGGGGGCACGTCCCCGAGCCGGCACGGCGAGGCAGACGGCACGTCGTCGAACGGCTCGTCCCAGGGTTCGTCGAAGGGTGCGTCCCAGGGCTCCTCGGCCCCGGCGACCCCGCGTGACGGGGGCGCGGCCGCGGTCCCGCCGCCTCCCCCGCCCCCGCCGGGCCCGTCGGCCCAGGCCGCGCCCGCGCAGGGCACGGTGGACGACGACGGCATGGAGCGCGCGTCGGGCGAGAGCCGTGTCGCGGTCGCCCGGGCCGGGGCCGTGAAGGCGGCGGCCGCGGCGATCGCGGCGGCGAAGACGGCCGCGAAGAAGGTGTCGGCGGCGGTCCCCGCCGCGCCCGCAGAGACGGAGCCCGAGCGCGGGCACGACGAGATCGACGACGAGACGGTGAGGCGCGTGCCCACGACCACCTCGGCCCCCACGAGCGCGGCGACCGCCGGCGCTCCCGCCGGGGCCTCCATGCACTACTCCGCCGCCGGGGTGACGGGCACGGCGAGCCCGCTCACCGGCGCCACGCCGGCCGTGGGGACCGCGACGGGCGCGACCCCGGCCGTCCGGCCCGACGGCGGCCCGCGCCGTGTCCGGCTCGCGGTCTCGCGCATCGACCCGTGGTCCGCGATGAAGCTCGGCTTCCTCCTCGCGGTCGCCATCGGGATCATGACCGTCGTCGCGACCGCCGTCGTCTGGTACGTGCTCGACGGCATGCAGGTCTTCTTCAAGATCGAGGAGTTGTTCACGCAGATCGTCGGCACGGAGACGGACGTCGACATCCGCCAGTACGTCGCGTTCGGCCGCGTGATCTCGATCGCCACGCTGCTCGGCGTCGTGAACGTCGTGATCATCACGGCGCTCTCGACGATCATGGCGTTCCTGTACAACATCGTCGCGGCGCTCGTGGGCGGCGTGCACCTCACGCTCACCGACGACTGACCGCGCACCGGCTCCCCGACCGGGAGGCACGGGCCCTCGGTTTGGGTCTGCGGCTCCCGGTGGGGTAACCTCAATCGCTGCCTGCGAGCGGAGCAGCCCTCCTGGGGCTGTCCGGCGAGGCGCGTTCGGGCCTATAGCTCAGACGGTTAGAGCGCTTCCCTGATAAGGAAGAGGTCAGAGGTTCAAGTCCTCTTAGGCCCACTGCCAACCCACTCGAGGGGGAACACCATGAAGAAGCTTCTGCTCCTGCTCCTCGCCGCCGGCGCCGGGTACCTCGTGTGGCGCAAGTACACGGAGGACAACGCCGAGCGCGACCTCTGGGCAGAGGTCACCGACACCTTCGAGTGAGCACCTCTCGCTGCTGACCGGCCCCGGCCGCGTCACCCGGGGCCATGGCGCAATTGGTAGCGCACCTGCTTTGCAAGCAGGGGGTTGGGGGTTCGAGTCCCCCTGGCTCCACCATCGTCACGACCACGAAGACCCCGTCCGGCTGCGGACGGGGTCTTCGTGCGTCCGGCCTCGGCGTGCTCGGCGCCGCGGCCGCGTCCCACCGCCGCGTCCGCGTGCTCGCGAGACCTCCGCCCCCGGGGACGACGAGGGGCCCGTCCCTGCTGGGACGGGCCCCTCGGTCGTCGGTCACCGTCGGGGGACGGCGCGCGGAGCGTCAGGCGTCGTCGGCCTTCTTGGCGGCGTCCTCGGCCGCGGACTCGGCGGCCTCGCGGGCCTTCTTGCCCGCGTCGCCCAGGTCGTCCTTGGCGTCCGCGGCGGCGTCCTTGACGTCCTCCGCCGTGTCCTGCACCGCGTCCTTCGCGCCGGCAGCGCCGCCGCGGGTGGTGCTGCGTGCCCGGCTCGTCGCCTTCTTCGCCGCGTCCTTCGCGTCGGAGACGGCCTCGGTCACGCGGTCGGTCACGTCGTCACGGACCTCGGCGGCGCGCTCGGCCAGCTTGTCCGTCGCCTCGCGGCCCTTCGCGACGGCGGCGCCCGCGGCCTCGCCGATCGACTCGGCGGCGTCCCCGACGGCGTGCTTGGCGTCGCCGACGACGTCGTCGAAGTGGACCTGCTGCTGCTCCTGCTCCCACGGCTCGGCCCAGGGGTCGGTCGTGGGCTGCGCGCGGCGGTAGAGCACGTAGCCGACGCCCGCGGCGGTCACGCCACCGGCGATCCACCAGAGCGTGCGGCCCTTGCCCTTCGAGGAGTCCGCCTCGGCGGCCTTCGCAGCCGCCTTGTCCGCGGCCGCGGCGAGCTTGGCGGCCGCCTTCTCCGCGGTCTTGTCGGCGTGCTTGGCGGCCTTCTTGCCGGCCTTGCCCGCGGACTTCTGCGCCTGCTTCGCGGCCTCCGCCGTCGCCTTCTTGGCCTGCTTCGCGAGCTTGCGCGCCTTCGTGCCCGACGCGGCGGCTGCTGCGGCCGTGGCGGCGGCGGTCGCCTCGGCCGCGTTGTCCGCGGCGCGCTGGGCGGAGTCGGCCGCGCTGGCGGCGGCGGCGTTGAAGCTCGCGACGATCTTCGGCAGCACGTCCTCCACGAGGCGGTCGTGCGCGGTGTCGATCGCGGGCGCGGCCTTGGTCGCGGCCTTCTCGACGCGCGGCGCGGCGGCCTGGATGCTGTCCTGCCACGCCTTCTCGACGCGCGGCTGGAGCCACTCGAGGAACGCCTCCACCTTGGGCGTGCCCCACTCCTTGGCGTGCACCGCGGCGTCCTTGGCCTGGTCCGCGAGCTGGGTCGCGGCGCTCTGCGCCGTCGCGGCGGCCTGCGCGGCCTGTTCCTTCAGCTTCTCGGTGTCGATCGACTCGAGCGTGTCCTTGACGGAGTCGCTCGCTGAGCGAGTACGGGTCATGCGTGCTCCCCGGGGTCGTCGTCCGACGGGACGAATGTGCGGATGCGATGCGTTTCCGCCCACTCTGCCACCACCCCGGCCACGCCGCGAGACATCGCCCCGGACGGGTCGGGCGCGGGTCTCGTGGGAAGATGGTGCCCATGTTCGCAACCCTCCACACGACCGCAGGTGACATCCGGATCGAGCTCCTGCCGAACCACGCCCCGAAGACGGTGGCGAACTTCGTCGGGCTTGCCCAGGGCACCACGACGTGGTCCGACCCCCGCACCGGCGCCGAGCGCACCGAGCCCTTCTACGACGGCCTGATCTTCCACCGCGTGATCCAGGACTTCATGATCCAGGGCGGCTGCCCGCTCGGGACCGGCACCGGCGGCCCCGGCTACACGTTCAACGACGAGATCCACCCCGAGCTCCAGTTCGACCGCCCGTACCTGCTGGCGATGGCGAACGCGGGCGTGCGCCGCAACCCGGTGACGGGCGAGGCCGAGGGCACCAACGGGTCGCAGTTCTTCATCTCGACGGTCCCCACGCCGTGGCTCAACGGCAAGCACACGATCTTCGGCGAGGTCGCGGACGACGAGTCCCGCGCCGTCGTCGACGCGATCAACGCGACGCCCACGCGTCCGGGCGACCGCCCGCAGGAGGACATCGTCATCACGTCCGTCACCATCGAGGACTGACCATCTCGACGACACCTCCCGGGCCACCCGGCCCGCCGGCGTACGGGACGGCCGGACCGCACGACGGTCCCGCCGTCCCGCCGGTGTGCCCGCGGCACCCCGACCGCGTGTCGTACGTGCGCTGTCAGCGCTGCGGGCGCCCGGCGTGCCCCGAGTGCCAGCGCCCCGCGGCGGTCGGCGTCCAGTGCGTGGACTGCGTGCGCGACGCCGCCCGCCAGGCGCCCACGGCGCGCACCGCGCTGGGCGGGAAGGTGCGGGGCGGCCCGCCCGTCGTGACGTTCACGATCATCGGCCTGTGCGTCGTGAGCTGGCTCCTCCAGCTCGTCACGGGCGGCACGTGGACGAACATGCTCGCGTTCGCGCCCTGGGTCGGCGAGCTGCAGCCCTACCGATTCCTCACGGCGGCGTTCCTGCACTCGACGAGCCCCGTCCACATCCTCTTCAACATGTACGCCCTGTGGATCACGGGCCCGTTCCTCGAGCAGCAGCTCGGCCGGCTGCGCTTCACGGCGCTCTACCTCCTCTCCGCGCTCGGCGGCTCCGTCGGCTACCTGCTCCTCGCGGGGGGCCCGACGTCGGAGGCCTGGTACCAGCCCGTCGTCGGCGCCTCGGGCGCGGTGTTCGGCCTGTTCGGGGCGATCCTGCTCGTCCTGCGCCGGACGGGCCGGAACGCGATGCAGATCGTCGTGCTCATCGGCATCAACTTCGCGATCGGGCTGTTCTTCCCCGGCATCGCGTGGCAGGCGCACCTGGGCGGTCTCGTGGTGGGCCTCGCGCTCGGCGCGGCCTACGCGTACGCGCCGCGGGAACGCCGCACCCTCGTGTCCGTGGGCGCGACCGTCCTGGTCGTCGTGGCGCTGGTCGCCGCCTCCTGGCTCACCTACGCGGCGGCGGACCAGTTCGGCCACGTCGCCTGACCGAGGCCGCCGCGAAAGTTATCCCCAGGGTTACTCACAGGTGTGGAACTACACCGGTGTGAGGCCCGACGTCGCCGGGCGGGACCCAGGGCCCCGCCCGGCGCGCGGCTACTTCCAGCGCGTCGTGAGCGCGAACCCCGCGATGATGAAGGCGAAGCCCACCCCGAGGTTCCACGCGCCGAGGGGCGGGACGGGGAGCTGCTTCGGACCGCTGAGGTAGAACAGCACGATCCAGGCGAGCCCGACGAGCATGAGCCCGAGCATCGTGGGCACGAGCCAGCGCGGGTTGCCCGACTCGGGCTTCGGCACGCTCGGCGGACGCTGCGGCTTGGGCTTCTTGCGCGACTTCGACTCGGGCACGAGGGTGGGCTCCTGTCCTGGTGGGGCTCGCTGCGCCGGCGCCGGGACGCACCGCGGGAGCGGACGCCTGCCGTCGTCGTGCAGGAACCGTGCATGGGTCGGGCGAAGGTCGTCGACGCGCCGCGAGACTCTGCCGGAGCACGGGTCCGTCACGATCGTGGACGACGTTCGTCGACTAGCGTAGTGGGCGCACACAATAGGCACGGACACCGCGCGCGGAGGACGTGCCGCGAGGTGTGCGGCGCACGACCTCCAGCACGACACATCCCACGACGCAGACGCACGACGCAGACCGGTCGACGACCGCGTCCGCCCCAGGAAGGAGACGGTCGCGTGAGCACCACGGACCCCGCCGCCACGGGCCCGGACGATCCCGCCGACGCGCCGTCGTCCGTCCCGGGCGGTACGCCGCGCGCGCGCCGGGTGCGGTCCGCCGTGACCGTCGCGCTCGTCCTCGCGCTCGCCGGGCTCATGTTCACGGCCAACGCGCGCCTCGCGCGCGGCGACGAGTCGCGCCACCCGGAGAACCTCGCGCAGCTCGTCGACCGCGAGTCCGACCGCGTCGCCGACCTCGCGACGCAGGTCGACGCCCTGACGGCGGAGGTCGCGGACCTGTCGCGGACGGAGGGCGCGCCCACCGGCGTCGACCCCGACCTCGCGGCGCGGACCGCCGTCTCCGCCGGGACGACGCCCGTCCGCGGCGCCGGCGTGTCCGTCTCGCTCGACGACGCGCCCCCGGACGGCAGCTACCCCGCGGGGATCCGTCCCGACGACCTCGTGGTGCACCAGCAGGACATCCAGTCGGTCGTCAACGCGCTGTGGGCGGGCGGTGCCGAGGCGATGACGCTCCAGGGGCAGCGCGTCACGGCGACGTCGGCGTTCCGCTGCGCGGGCAACATCCTGCTCCTGCACGGCCGCGTCTACTCCCCGCCCTACGTCGTCGAGGCCGTGGGCGACCCCGGGGCGCTGCGCGACGCGCTCGACCGCTCGCCGGGCGTCCAGGTGTACAAGGAGTACGTCGACGCGGTGAACCTCGGCTGGTCCGTCGAGGACGAGAGCGACATCGAGATGCCGGGTTACCAGGGGGCGCTCGAGCTCCGCTACGCGCGCCCGTCCGACGCGGTGGCGTCGTGACCGCGACGAGCCCCGCACCGGCCCGGCACGCGGGGCACCGCGGCACGGGGCGCGGGCCCGTGTCCGCCGTCGTGGGGGTGCTCGGCGAGCTGCTCATCACGCTGGGGATCCTGCTCGGCCTGTACGTCGTCTGGCAGCTCTGGTGGACCGACGTCCAGGCCGACCGGGTCCAGGCGCAGGTGCTCGAGGAGATCCAGGCGCCGACCCCGGACGCCGCGGACGTCGGCACGACGATCCTGCGCGACGACCCGCCCGTGCCCGCCGCGCCGGCGCTCGGCGAGGTGTGGGGCACGCTCTACGTGCCGCGCTGGGACGGCAAGATGATGCCGATCGCGGAGGGTACCGACAAGCGGTCGATCCTCGACCGGGCCATGGCCGGGCACTACCCCGAGACCGTCATGCCGGGCGCCGTCGGGAACTTCTCCCTGGCCGGGCACCGGCAGACGTACGGCAAGATCTTCCACGACGTCGAGGAGCTCGAGATCGGCGACCCGATCGTCGTCGAGGCCGGCGGCACCTGGTACGTCTACCGCGTCGACCACATGCAGGCCGTGAAGCCCGACCAGGTCGAGGCGATCGCTCCCGTCCCGTGGCAGCCCGGCGTCGAGCCCACCGAGCGGTACCTCACGCTGACGACGTGCCACCCGATCGGCCTCAACTCCCTCGTCGCGCGGTACATCGTCAACGCGAAGTTCGACTACTGGATGCCCGTCGAGGACGGCACGCCGCCGGAGCTCGTCGGCCAGACCGCTCCCGCCGCCGAAGGAGGCTCGTGATGTACGGGGCGCTGTGGCGCGTGCTGCCCGGCCCGGCGTGGCTGCGGGTGCTGATCCTGCTCGTCCTCGCGGCCGCCGTCGTGCTCGCGTGCTTCGAGTGGCTGTTCCCGCTCGTGTCCGAGTACATGCCGTTCAACGACCCCAACATCCAGACCGACGCCGCCGGCGCAGCGTCCGTGGAGGCCCCGCGATGACCCACCAGACCCGCATCCTCGTCGTGGACAACTACGACTCGTTCGTCTACACGATCGTCGGCTACCTCGACCAGCTGGGCGCCGAGACCGTCGTCGTGCGCAACGACGCGGTGCCGGAGCCCGACGCCGACGGCCGCTTCCGCGACGCCGACGGCACCGTGTTCGACGGCGTCCTGGTCTCCCCCGGGCCCGGCACGCCGAAGGAGGCGGGGCAGAGCGAGCACGTCATCCGCACGTGCGCCGCGTCGCGCACGCCGATGCTCGGCGTGTGCCTCGGCCACCAGGCCCTCGCCGAGGTGTACGGCGCGACGGTCACGCACGCGCCCGAGCTCATGCACGGCAAGACGAGCCTCGTGGAGCACGAGGGCGAGGGCGTGCTCGCGGGCCTCCCCCTCCCGTTCACCGCGACGCGGTACCACTCGCTCGCCGTCGTGACCGACACCGTGCCCGCCGAGCTCGAGGTGACGGCGACGACCGCCGGGGGCGTCATCATGGGCCTCCAGCACAAGGAGCTGCCGCTGCACGGCGTCCAGTTCCACCCGGAGTCGGTGCTCACCGAGGGCGGCCACCGCCTGCTCGCGAACTGGCTCGAGGCGTGCGGCCTCGAGGGCGCCGTCGAGCGCTCCGCGGGCATGGCGCCGCTCGTGCGCCAGTAGGGAGCACCGCGCGGCGCCGACCCCGGCCGCCACCCCGCGGCTCCCCCGCACGACGACGGGCCCTCACCTCCGTGGAGGTGAGGACCCGTCGTCGTCGATGGCCCGGGGGGCGGAGGGTCAGCCCTCGCCGTCTCCGCCGTTGCCCCCGCCGTTCCCGTTGCCCCCGCCGTTGTTCCCGCCGCCCCCGTTCGACGGTCCAGGCCCGGTCGAGACGATGAGCCGTACCTCTGAGCCGACCTCGAGCTCGGTCCCGCCCCGCGGGTCGGACCCGATGACCGTCCCGGCCGGCCACTGCTCGGACTCCTGGGTCTGCCGTGCCCCGGGGACGAGCCCGGCCCCGCCCAGCGCCTCGATGGCCTGCTCCTCGGTCATGCCGGCCAGGTTCGTCGGCACCGTCGTCGTCTCCGCTGCGCGCGGGACGGCCACATTGAGGGTCACGCTCGACCCCTGCGGGACGCTGCCCGCGTTGGGCTGCTGCGAGAGCACCTGGTTCTCCGGCTCGTCGGACTCCTCGTCGCTGCGGTCGACCTTCAGGCCGAGCGCCTCGACGGTCGACTTCGCGGCGTCGAACTGCTGGCCCGTGACGTCCGGCAGGGCCACCAGGCCGCTCGACACGTAGAGGTTGACCGTCGAGCCCGCGGGCACGGACTGTCCGGCGCCGGGGTCGGTCTTCGTCACCGCGCCCTTGGGGACGTCCGGGGAGTCCTCGGTGTTGACGTCGCCGACGTTGAGCCCGGCGTCGGAGAGGTACTGCCGGGCCTCCTCCTGCGTCTTGCCCTTGAGATCCTGGATGGTGACGGCGTCGGGACCGGCCGAGAAGAAGGCGGTGACGGTCACCCCCAGCTCCTGGGTGGTGCCGCCGGCAGGGTCCGTCCGGGTGAACGTGCCCTCGGGCTCCGTGGAGTCCTGGTCGATCGCCTGTGCGTACTCGAAGCCCGCCTCGGTGATCCTCTGCTCGGCCTCCGCGGGCGTGACGCCTGCCGACAGGGTCGGGACGGTGCCGGTCGTCGGCTCGTCCTCGCCCTGGCTGTTGATGACGATCATCGTGATGATCGCGGCGAGCGCGAGCACGCCGATCGCGATGAGCGTCCACATGAGGCCCTTGCGGCTCTTGGGCTCCTCCTCGTCTTCGCCCGGGGGCTGCTCCCCGGGCGGGACGGCGGGCGCCGCGCTGGTCGCCCAAGGGTTCGCGGCGGCGGCGGCCGGGGTCATGACCTGCGTCGCGGACTCGACCATCGTCGGCTGGAGGTCGGCGGCCGCGGCGGCGGCACCGAGCCCCGCGGCGGCGGCCGCGACGCCGAGGGCCGGGGCCGTGATGGACCCTCCGCGCACCGCGTTCTCGAGGTCGGCCCGGAACTCGGCCGCGCTCGAGTACCGCGCGGTGCGGTCCTTGGCGAGCGCCTTGAGCGTGATGCGGTCGAGCACCTCGGGCACGTCTGGAGCGATCGCGCTCGGCGTGGCGGGCGCCTCGCGCACGTGCTGGTAGGCGACCGCGACGGGCGAGTCACCGATGAACGGCGGGCGCCCCGTGAGCAGCTCGTAGAGCAGGCAGCCGGTCGAGTACAGGTCGGAGCGCGCGTCGACCGTCTCGCCGCGCGCCTGCTCCGGGGAGAGGTACTGGGCGGTGCCGATGACGGCCTGCGTCTGCGTCATGGTGGCCGCGGAGTCGGCGACCGCGCGGGCGATGCCGAAGTCCATGACCTTCACGGCGCCGGTCGGCGTGATCATGACGTTGGCGGGCTTGATGTCGCGGTGGACGATCCCGGCGTGGTGCGAGTACTCGAGCGCCGCCAGGACGCCCGCGGTGATCTCGACGGCCTCGTCGATGGGCACGGCCTGGCCGTCGCGCAGGATGTCCCGCACGGTGTGGCCCTCGACGTACTCCATGACGATGAACGGCACGTGCACCGAGTTCCCGGTGGCGTCCTCGTGCACGTCCTCGCCCGTGTCGTAGACCGCGACGATGGCCGGGTGGTTCAGCGACGCCGCCGCCTGCGCCTCGCGCCGGAAGCGTGCGAGGAACGACGGGTCGCGTGCGAGGTCGGAGCGCAGGATCTTGATCGCGACGGTACGACCGAGGCGGTTGTCGTGGCCGATGTGCACCTCGGCCATGCCACCACGGCCGATGAGCTCACCGACCTGGTAGCGCCCGGCAAGCACTCGGGGAGCGTTGTCCACCACTCATTCGTCCTTCGGTGTCGTCGGAGCCGCGGGCGCGTCCGCCCGTGGCACAGCTGGCGCAATCATCCCACCCGGAGCCCTGCGGTCACGCGGGGAACAGCACGATGTCGTCACGATGTCACCCGTCCGGGGAGCGTCTCGGCGTCGGGCACGGCGACCTCGACGGAGGTCTCGGCGCCCCGCACGGGGGCGGCGTCGCCGCCGTCGCCGTCCCGGTCCCCGAGCGTGGCGATCGTCGCGATCACCAGCACGAGCAGGAGACCCAGGAGGGCGACGAGGGGCCACGTCAGGCCGTTGGGCAGGCCACCCAGGCGGCGGCCCGTCGTGGTCGACGTGCGGCGCCCCGCGGAGCGTGAGGGTACCGGTGCCGACTGCGACTGACGGCGCGCCTCGGCGCGGGTCGCGGGGGCGACGGGCTCGACGCGCGTCGGGCTCGCCGGACGCCCGGGGGCGCCGGCCGGGCGCGTGCCCGCGCGGGTGGGCTGCGGCCGTCGTGAGGAGCGCGTCGGACCGTGCATCTCGCGTCGCGGCGGGTACGAGCGCGGGGCGGCCGGGTCGTCCGCCGGGGCGGCGGGGACGGGGCGTTCCCACGGGAGGGCGGGGCCGGGCGCGGCGTCGTCCGGGGCGGGCGGTGCCGGGGGGACGGGCTCGGCGGTCGCCGGGACCGTCCCGCCGTGCCGGCCGAGCGGCCGGACGTGGGTCGCGTCGTCGTCGGGCGGCCCGGGCGGGGTGCCGGCCGACGGCGGCGGCGCGTCCGCCGTCTCCCCCGCCGACGCGGCGTGCGCGGCACGGCGCGGCTCGGGGGCGACCCACGGGCTCGTCGGGTCGGGCGCGTGCGGGTCGCGCACCGCGGCCGGGATGACGAGCGGGGTGATGACGGGTGCCGGGTCCGGCTCGAGCGCGGGGACGTCGTCGGCGGTGGTGCGGGCCCGGCGCGCGCGGCGCGTGGGGGCTGGCGCCCCCGTGCGGGCGGACCAGGGGTCGCTCGCGAGGCGCGCGCCGATGCCCTCGAAGACGCGCGCGAGCGCGTCGGCCGGGTGAGGCCGCGCCAGCGGGTCCTTGGCGAGCATGACCATGACGAGCTCGCCGAGCTCCGGGTCGACCGACGTGGGCAGCGGCGGCACCGGCTCGTTGACGTGCGCGACCGCGATGTCGACCGGCGTGGACCCCGTGAACGGCCGGTTCCCCGCGATCGACTCGTACGCGACGATGCCGAGCGCGTAGATGTCCGAGGCGCCGGTCGCGGCCTGGCCGACCGCCTGCTCGGGCGAGAGGTACTGGGCCGTGCCCATGACCATGCCCGTCGCGGTCATCGGGACCTGGTTGGCCGCGAGCGAGACCCCGAAGTCGGTGATCTTCACCGTGCCGGAGCGGTCGATGAGGATGTTGCCCGGCTTGACGTCCCGGTGCACGACGCCGGACAGGTGGGCGGCGTGCAGCGCGCGGGCGGTCTGCGCGAGGATCGGGAGGAGCCGCGCGGGCGGGAGCACCGGCTCGCGCTCCAGCAGGTCCGCCATGGGCTCGCCCACGACGAGCTCCATGACGAGGTACCCGGAGCCGTTGGTCTCGCCGTAGTCGTACATCTGCGCGATGTTGGGGTGCGAGAGGGCCGCGCTGTTGCGGGCCTCGGTGCGCAGGCGGTTGAGGAAGTCCTCGTTCCCCGCGTACTCGCTCCGCAGGACCTTGACCGCGACCTCGCGGCCGAGCGCGTCGTCGGCCGCGACCCACACCTCGCCCATGCCGCCGACGGCGATGCGCCGCACCAGGCGGTAGCGGTTGCCGAGCGTCAGCCCCCGGACCGGCTTCATCCGTTCAACACCGCCTCCATGACGGCGCGGGCGATCGGCGCGGCGATCGCGCCGCCCGTCGCCTCGTTGCCCATCGAGCCGCCGTTCTCGACGATGACCGCGACCGCGACCTGGGGGTCGTCGGCGGGGGCGAAGCTCGTGAACCACGCGTGCGGAGCGGCCTCGCCACCCGTCTCGGCGGTGCCCGTCTTGCCCGCGACCTGCACGCCCGGGATCTGCGCCGACTTGCCGGAGCCGTTCTGCACGACGCCCAGCATCATCTGGGTGAGCTGCTCCGCCGTCGACGGGGAGACCGAGGTGCGCAGACGGCGCGGCTCCGACTGCCGGACGACGTCGAGGTCGGGGTTGCGGATCGTCTCCACCGTGTACGGGGCCATCTGCACGCCGTCGTTCGCGATCGCGGCGGCGACCATCGCCATCTGGAGCGGCGTGACCTTGACCTCGCCCTGGCCGATGCCGGCGCGCGCGATCCCGGCGGCGTCCGCGCCCGGCGTGCCCTCGGCGGGGAAGCGGCTCGGCGTGACGTCCATGGGGATCTCGAGCGAGGCGTCGAAGCCGAAGTCCTCGGCCTGGTCGCGCATCGCGTCCTCGCCGAGGGTCATGGCGAGGTCGCCGAACGCGGTGTTGCACGAGATGCGCAGCGCGTCCGCGAGGGTCATCTCGCCCGTGGGCGAGCAGCGCGTGCCGCCGAAGTTCTTCATCGTCTGCGTCGACTGGGGGTACGGCAGCTCGTCCGGCGCCGGGATCACGGTCTCGGCCGTGTACTGCCCGCTCTCGAGCGCCGCGGCCGAGGTGACGATCTTGAACGTCGAGCCCGGCGGGTACGTGTTGCCGCGGATGGCCCGGTTCGACATCGGGTTGCCCTCGGCGTTGAGCAGCTCCTGGTAGCGCTGGCGCGCGAGGGCGGTGTCGTGCGTCGCGAGCTCGTTCGGGTCGTAGCTGGGCTTGGACACGAGCGCGAGGACGCGGCCCGTCTTCGGCTCGATCGCGACGACGGCGCCGCGCTGGTCGCCCAGCGCGTCCCAGGCGGCCTGCTGGGCGGCCGGGTCGATCGTCAGCTCGACGGACGCGCCCTGCGGCTGCTGCCCGGTGAAGAGCGCGCTCAGGCGGTCGAGCCACAGCGAGCTCGCCTCGCCGTTGAGGTAGTCGTTCTCCTTGTCCTCGATCTCCGTGCGCCCGTTGGTGAGCGACAGGAAGCCGGAGACCGGCGCGTAGAGCGGGCCGTTCGAGTACTGGCGCTGGAAGCCGAACGCGTCGTCCACCGGGGTCGAGGACGCGATGGCGTCGCCCGCGACGACGATCGGGCCGCGGAACTTGTTGTACTCGCGGTAGATGGTGCGGGCGTTGCGCGAGTCGTTGTTGAGCGAGTCGGCCTGGACGAACTGGATGTACGTCGTCGACACCATGAGCGCGAGGAACATCACGAGGACGACGGTCGCGACGCGACGCAGGGGGACGTTCACCGGGCTCCTCCCCAGGGGTCGCGGTCGGTCTCGGTGGCGGCGTCCGGTCGGCGGACGACCTCCGTGCGCAGGTCGTCGGGGTGGTCGGGGACCTCCCCGGTGCGGCCGACCGCGGGCTGGACGCCCGTCGTCGCGCGCGTGGGGCCGGTGGCGGGACCGGGGACGGTGGGCGCGCCGACCGTGGTGGGTGCGTCGTCGGGCAGGGCGCCCACGGCCGCGCCGCCGCCCACGACCGCGACCGGGTCCGAGTCGGTGCGGCTGCGCGCCCCGCCGGGCGCGACCTGCCCGCGCACGGGCAGGGAGGAGGGGCGGCGCGCGTCGTCCGAGATGCGCAGCAGCAGCCCCACGACGAGCCAGTTCGCGAGGAGCGACGACCCGCCCTGGGCGACGAACGGCATGGTCAGGCCGGTGAGCGGGATGATCCGCGTGATCCCGCCGACCACGACGAAGAGCTGCCACGCCATGACGAACGCGAGGCCGCCCGCGAGCAGCTTGCCGAACCCGTCGCGCACGCCGATCGCGGTGCGCAGGCCACGCTCCACGAGCACGAGGTAGGCGAGCAGGATGCCGATGAGGCCCGTGAGCCCGAGCTCCTCGCCGAGCGACGCGTAGATGAAGTCCGAGAACGCGTACGGGACCGTGCGCGGGTAGCCCGCGCCCCACCCCGTGCCGAAGAGGCCGCCGTTGCCGAGCGAGAACAGGCCGCCCACGAGCTGGCCCGAGCCACCCGGGCTGCGGCCGAAGATCTCCGGGTCGAACGGGTGCAGCCACACGTCGACGCGCGCCTGCACGTGCCCGAAAGTCGATGCCGCGAGCACCGCGCCGACCGCGATGAGGAGCAGACCGATGACGACCCAGCTCACGCGCTCGGTCGCGATGTAGAGCATCGCGACGAACAGGCCGAAGAACAGGAGCGAGGTCCCGAGGTCGCGCTCGAACACGAGGATCGCGAGCGAGACGAGCCAGACGATGATGATCGGCCCGAGGTCGCGCAGGCGCGGGAGCTGGAGGCCGAGCACACGGGGGCCGGCGAGCGCGAGCGTGTCGCGGTTCGTCACGAGGTACCCCGCGAAGAAGATCGCGAACGCGACCTTGGCGAACTCGGCCGGCTGGAGCGAGAAGCCGAACAGGTTGATCCAGATCTGGGCGCCGTTGATGCGGGTGCCCAGACCCGGGACGAGCGGCAGCGCGACGAGCACGATGCCCGCGATCATCGCGGTGTACGTGTAGCGGCGCAGGGTGCGGTGGTCGCGCAGGAACCAGACGAGGGCGAACGCGCAGAGGATGCCGAGCGCTGTCCACTGGAGCTGGCGCGGCGCGAGGTCCTGGGTGCCGCCCGTGACCTGCGAGCCCAGGTCGAGGCGGAAGATCATGGCGAGGCCGATGCCGTTGAGCGCGACGGCGATCGGCAGGATCACCGGGTCCGCGTACGGCGCCTTGAAGCGCAGCAGCACGTGCGCGGCGCCCGCGAGCACCACCGTCCCGACGCTGTACACGTAGAAGCGGCCCGGGAGCTCGCCCGTGAGCTGCAGACCCACGAGCGCGTACGCCCCGATGCCCAGCGCGAGCGCGAGGACGAGCAGACCGAGCTCCGCACCCCGGCCGGGGCGCACCTCGGTGGTCTCCACCGTGGCCATCAGGCCCCCGAGCCGGCGCCGTCGGCGGGCGCCGGGGTCACGCTCGGCGCGTCGGCTTCCGGGGTCCCCGTCGCCGCGCCGTCCGTGGTCCCGTCCGGCGTGTCGGTCGAGCCGTCGGTCGCGGGGGTCTCGGTGGTGTCCTCCGCGGCCTCGGCGACCAGCCGCTCCGCGCGGGCGCGGGCGTCCTCGAGCGACTCCGCGGGGATCGTGGTCTCCAGGCGGTCGACGACGTAGCCCGGCAGGTCGTCGACGCGCGTGCCCGTGAGCTCGATCGGGGTCGACAGCGTGACCGGGCCCGCGTTCTCGGGGATGCCCCGGAACACCGCGACCTGGCCGTCGGCGACGCCCACGTAGTACTGCGACTGCGTCCAGCGGTAGCCCGCCCAGCCGGCGGCGCCCAGGCCCGCGACCACGAGCAGGATCGCGACCACGGTGATCCAGCGCCGGGGGGCGCGACCGGGGCGCACGTCGTCCTCGTCGTCGCCGGAGCCCTCGACGGCGGTCCGGGCCTCCGCACCGTCCTCGTCCGGCGCGTCGGCGTCCGGTTCCTCGGTCGGTGCGGTCGCCTTCGTGCTCGCCATGAGCGCGGCGGCGCGGGCCGCCGGGCCGTCCGCGGCCGACGTCGGGGCGTCGCGGTCGATCGCCGCGGACCCCACGACCTGCGCGCCCGTGCCGGGCGCCCCGCCGTCGGGCAGGGCGTCGACGTCCACGACGTCCGCGACGACGACCGTCACGTTGTCCGTGCTGCCCGCGCGCAGCGCGAGCTGGAGCAGGTGGTCGGCGCACGCGTCGACGTCGTCCGTCTCGGTGAGCGTCTGCGCGATGGTCTCCTGGCTGACGAAGCCCGAGAGGCCGTCCGAGCACAGGAGCCACCGGTCGCCCGGCTTCGCCTCGCGCACGGACATGTCCGGCGTGAGGTCGATGTCGAAGTCGCCCAGCACGCGCATGACGACGTTGCGCTGCGGGTGGGTCTCCGCCTCGTCCGCCGAGATGCGCCCCGTGTCGACGAGGTGCTGGACGAACGTGTGGTCCGTCGTGACCTGGTTCAGCTCGCCGTCGCGCAGCAGGTAGGCGCGCGAGTCGCCGAGGTGCGCCATGGCGAGCTTGTTGCCCGCGCGCAGGATCGCGGTGACGGTCGTGCCCATGCCGACCAGCTCCGGGTCGGTCACGCTGCGGTCCACGAGGTCCTGACGGGCGTGGTCGATCGAGCGCTCGAGCTCGGCCAGCGCGTCGTCCGGGCCGTGCGACTCGCCGTCGAGCGGGGCGAGCGCGGCGATCGCGATGGACGACGCGACGTCGCCCCCCGCGTGGCCGCCCATGCCGTCCGCGACGACGAGCAGGTGCGGGCCCGCGTAGCCGGAGTCCTGGTTGTTGGAGCGCACGAGCCCGACGTCGGAGCGCGCGGCGTAGCGCAGGGCGATGTTCACTGCGGGCTACCTCTGCAGCTCGACGACGGACTGACCGATCCGCACCCGCGTCCCCGGGCCCAGGGGGGTGACCTGGGCGATCCGCTGGTCCTCGACGTAGGTGCCGTTCGTGGAGCCGAGGTCCTCGACGAACCAGGACCCGTGCTGCGGGAAGATGCGGGCGTGGCGCGACGACGAGTAGTCGTCGTCGAGGACGAGCGTGCAGCTCGGCGCGCGGCCGATGAGGATCGACGACGTCGTGAGCGGGATCGTCGTGCCGGTCAGCGGGCCGGCGGTGACGACGAGCCGCGACGGGCCCGCGGGCGTGGCGGGCCGCGAGGGCTCCGGCGCGGCCGGGGTGGGGCCCGACGTCGGGCGGGCGGCGGGTGCGGGACCGCCCTTCTTGCCGCGGCGCGGCGTGATCTTCGTGCCGTACAGGTCCCGACGCAGCACACCGATCGCGGAGAGCACGAACACCCAGAGCAGCACCAGGTAGCCCAGCCGGAGCAGGGTGAACGTGAGATCGGTCATGCGGGCCGGATCACCACTCCTCGTTGTCGGACGCGCCGGTCCAGAACATGATGCGGGTCCGGCCGATCGTCAGGGAGTTCCCGTCGAGCAGCGTCGCGGCCGGCACCTGGTGGCCCTCGACGAACAGCCCGTTCGTGGAGCCGAGGTCCGTCGCGATCACGCCCTCCGGGGTCACGCGGATCTCGAGGTGGCGCCGCGAGACGCCCGGGTCGTCGACGACGATGTCGGCCTCCGAGCCGCGGCCGATCACCGTGACCGGGCCGGTGAGCAGGTAGCGCTGCCCGTCGATGTCGACGAGCGGGTGGCGCGTGCTCGGGGACGCCGTCGTGGCGGGTGCGACGTTGCCGCGCACGCTCGCCGAGCGGAGCTGGAAGCGGCCCACGTCGAGCGTGTCGTTCTGCTCGAAGCTCACGCTCACGGGGCCGACGAACGCGTAGTGCTGCGACGCGGCGTACTGGGTGACGTTCGACGCCAGCTCGTCGGCGAGCGTCTCCGCGCCCCACCCCTCGACCTGGCCGAAGTCGTCCACCGACAGCTCGATGGTGAACTCGTTGGGCACGACCGTGCGCTCGCGGTCGACGACGGCGGCGCGGTCGTCGACCTCGCGCCGCAGCGCGCTCGCGAGCTCGACGGGCTTGACCTCGCTGCGTCCCACCTTGGCGAAGGCGTTGTTCACGACGCGCTCGACGCCCTTCTCGAAGCGGTCCAGGACTCCCATGCCACCTCCTCCCTCGTGCTCGCTCGTGCCGCGGCTCGCGCCGCGCGGATCTCGTCTGCTCTGCCGGCGCCCTCTCCGGTGGCCCCCCGCGCGCACCCGCGTCCGGGCAGACTACCTAGATCGTATCGATCGCGTCGGACCAGCAGGCCCGTTTCGCCGGACGATTACCGGACGGATGTGGCGCTTTCGTGGCGGAGCGTGTGAACGTCGGGCGTCCGCTCCCCCGCCGAGCACGAGGTTGCTGTCGTCTCGCCGCTCTTCCCAGGAAGAACGGCATGCTCGAGGGCGATGAAGGTCGTGGTCGACGACGGGCCCGCGCCGCGGTGCGTCCGGGTGGCGGGCGTCACGCACGACGGCGCGGTGCCGGTCGGTCCCTCGCGTCGTGCTAGTCTTCTGCGGCACGCGCGAGTGGCGGAATAGGCAGACGCGCACGGTTCAGGTCCGTGTGCCCGAAAGGGCGTGGGGGTTCAACTCCCCCCTCGCGCACGTGAACGAGGGTTTCGACTTCTCAGTCGGAGGACCTTCGGAAAGTCCCGGTCAGGTGATCCTGGCCGGGACTTCTGCGTTCCGGGTCAGTGCGGAGCGGTGGACGACGGCGTTCGCCGGTTCTGGGCGTGGCCGACCAGGGCCCTGGCGGTGCTTGGGTGAGTCGAGCGGTGTGTGGAGGCGTCTGAGGGCGCATCGGGCGTCGCGCGGGCTGTGGTTCGGTGCCTGGTGCTGTTGCCGCGTGACCACGAAGCTGTCATGGTCTTCGGTGCGGTCCGCCGGTGAGACGTCGGACGCGCCGATCAAGGTACGAGCTGCGGCGTCGGCGGATCGGCAGGATCGAGGACGTACGGATCACGTATGCATCGTGGCGGACGTGTGAACGCATGTCTGCCACGAACTGCGCTGGACGCCTCGACTGGCCACGCTTAGCGTCCACTCACAGGTCGGGCGACATCCTGCATCCGTGGGTCCGAGATGAGGGCTACCCGTCGACCATCCACTGCGGCTTGGCCCGGTGGCTTCGAGGTGCACCGTCGAGTCCGGTCTCTCGACGGTGAAAGCCACGAGGCGCCCCGCCGCTCGTCGGCAACGTCAAGGACTGGCGAAGACCGACCGCCTTGCGTGCCACCCGCTTGGGCGCCGTGCCGAGCGCAAGCGGTCGAGGGTGCGCCGGGGCCCCCGCGGAAACCGCGGGTGAAGCGCCCTCAGCCCGTCACCCGTCGCGTAGCATCGGGGCCATGGCTCAGCCGCAGGGGAATTCAACCGGTGCGATCACTCCTGGACCACGAGGGAACGGTGCGCTCGCGCTCCTGTCAATCCTCGCGCTGTTCCTCGGGTTCTTCGCAGCCGTTTCGCCCGTGGCAATCGAGCAATTTCGGTACGGCGGCTCGGGCACACTCCCGTGCGTCATGGGGCAGGCGATCCCGCCCGGCTTCGACGCCGATGTCGACCCGGTGAGTGGGACCTACTCGCTCTTTCCGGCGCGCGTCAATTGCCAGTGGCGGATGCCCGACGGCAGCGAGCTGCGCACATCACGCACCATCAGCACTGCCAGCACCGTGCTCACGATCACTTGTGGCGGACTCGGGATCGCCGGCCTGACCGTCGCGGAAACACGCCGAGCCCGCCACAAGCGCGCTATCCGCTAGGCGTCACGTCGTCCCCGAGCCATCTCCGCACAGCCAAGGGGCCCCGACCTGCGTGCGCGAGCCCTTAGCCCAGTTGTAGCACCCTGGGAACTGCCCGATCAGGCCCGTCGAAGCCTGCGGCAGCAGGAACGCCGAGACCTGGTCGCCATACCCTGGATAAGGCCAGCCCGCCCCAGTGTTCAGCCCCATGCAGTGGCTCGCGGGCGACATGAGACCACAGTCGTCCGTGATGCCCTGGTAATACCCGCCCGCAGGATTTCGTGCAACACTACCCTTGTTCGTCCGGATGACGGTCTGAATAACGTAGTACCCATTCGGGTCGAGGGATATGTTCCGCGGGTAGCCGATGCCAATCGTCATACTCTGCGTGTCACACTCGTCGAAAGTATCAACCCAGTCCCAATACGCACCGATCGATGCCTTGTTGAGTGCCGCCTGGGAATTAAAGATCGACCAGGAGATGATCCCGTCGTTGCTCGATGTCGAGCGCCCTGCCCAGAACGCGCGCTGATACCCGCTTGGGCAGAGCGGGCGTAGCGACGAGCCCATGGCCGAGTTGAGCATATATGTGTTGATCTCCATTCCCCACCCGCTAGGGAACGCGGTCGGCGTTCCGTACTCCCAGAAGTTGTACGTCGAGATCACCGCCTGGTTGTTCATCTGGTTCATCGCCCCGACCTCCATGTAGGTCGGGACCCACGACCCTGCCGCTCGCAGCTGCGGCCCTCCGTTCGCGGGAGGTTCACTCTCCGCGCGCTCGACGACCTCGCCGTCCTCGTTGACCGGAGGCGCGTCGAACGGGGCCAGACCTGCCGCGAGATCGACGATCTCGACACCCACCGCCACTCGACTCACCTCGGCGCTCGCGGCCTGCGGCGCCAGGACCACGCCCACGATCTCGGCCTCTGTTCCGTAGTCTCCCAGGAAGTCATCCTTGAACTGCGCGACGTCCTCGGCGCCATTGGGGTAGAACTCCCCTTCCACGCCATCCTGCTCGAATCGGTAGCCCATTGGCGCAACTGGCAGTTGAGCCGCCGCCTCGACGATCGCGTCGATGCTCACCGGGTGCTCGAGACGCACGGTGGTCGGGTAGTCGGCCACGTCGCGGCCAGCCGGCTGGGCCACCCGATCCGCATTCTCTTGATTTGCCGTGGCCGGCGTGATACCTGTCGCCACGAGCGAACCGGCCGCGAGCGCGGCCATCAGACACCTTCGCATGTTGTTCAAGACTGCTCCTTTGGTTGCCTCGACGAACGTGCAGAGCTTGTCTATCAGCAAGATCGCTGCTGCGCGGGGGACTCGCCCAGCGCGGCATAGACCCACTGCGTGTCGCAGCGCGCAACTGCGCGTCGCGGCGCTCGCGGAGGGCCTGACGCTCGAGAGTGGCGCGATCGGTGGCGGAGTTCGTTCTCGGGTGGCGCGGCAGGAGCTACCCGCGCTCGCCACGACGGCGACCGTGAGAGCCTCGTGGTCCTTCCCGGCACGCCGGTGCGGTCCGCTCGCCGTGCCGGGCGCGAAGGGCGCGAACTCCTCATGCAGTAGCCGGGCCGGCCGAGCAGCCACCACCTATCCCATCACTTGCACACCACTGCGCAATTAGCGATTCGGCAACAGCGCATCGCAAATCCGGCTATCCCGAACGCGGCGGAGTAACATCACAGACACGACTTGCCCGGGCAGACCGGCCATCCGCCGTGAACCTCCCGACGTGGCGAGGTCGCGGTCAGGACGTCCCTGACCGTGACTTTCGCGTTTCCGGGCCCGTGCTCTTCCTCATTCCCGGGCCTTTGCTCTTCCTCCGGGCGGCGCTTCCGGCGGCCTCGCTCGGCTGGGGCGCCACCGCTCACGGCGCCAGCGCGCGCGGCACGGAGGTGCCGTGGCCGTCGTGCCCGTCCACCATGCCCGGCACGCGCGACCTGCCGCGCGCTGCGGCGTCCCACACCTCCACGACCCAGTCGGCGGCGGTGTCGACGACGACGTCGCGCGCGTCGTACGGGGCCCGGCCGGGTGCGACGAGGGGTACGTCCGGGACGGGGCCGTCCTCGCCGTGCACGACCTCGAACAGCGTGCGTTGCGGCGCGATCACCCGGTCGAGCACGGCGGCGTCGGGGCCGTCGAGCGACACGACGACGTCGAACGTGCCCTCGCCGTCCTGGTCGGGGAAGACGGTGACGACGATCTCCTCCGCGCGGTCCGGGAGCGTGTCGACGACGGCGCGCAGGCGGCGCACGGCCTCCGGTGTCCCGGCGTCGAGGTGGCCTCGCACGAGGCGGGCGTGGGTCGCGGCGTCCATCGCGCCACCGTAGCGCCGGGTCGCGCCGCCGAGTCCGACCCTAGAACTGCTAGGGTAGTAACCCCTAGAACAACTAGGCATAGGAGCGCTATGCGTATCGACAAGGACCTCGTGGCCGCCTCGGCCACCCCGCTCGTGCTCGGGATCCTCGCCGACGGCGAGTCCTACGGCTACGCGATCCTCAAGCGCGTGGACGAGCTCTCGGGCGGGCGGATGCAGTGGACCGACGGCATGCTCTACCCGCTGCTGCACCGGCTGGAGCGCCTCGGCCTCGTCGAGGCGTCGTGGGGCACGTCCGACGTCGGCCGGCGCCGCAAGCACTACGCGATCACCGCCGCGGGGCGCGAGGCGCTCGTCGAGCGGCAGGCCCAGTGGGACGTCGTCGCGCACGCGCTCCAGCAGGTGTGGCGCTCCGCCCAGGACGGGCTCCAGAGCTCGCCGCGCGTCGCGGAGGGGTGGGCCTGATGGGCGCCGCGACCGCACCGACCGACGGGGCGAGCCCTGGCCCGCACGCCGCGCTCGAGGCGCAGATCGACCAGTGGCGCGGGTACGTCCGGCGCCGGGAGGCGATCTCCGCCGCGGACGTCGACGAGATGGAGGACCACCTGCGCGAGCGGGTCGAGGACCTCCGTGCCACGGGTCTGGACGACGACGAGGCGTTCCTCGTCGCCGTGAAGCGCATGGGCACGCTCGACGACCTGTCGCGCGAGTTCGCGCAGGAGCACTCCGAGCGCCTGTGGAAGCAGCTCGTCCTCGTGGGAGAGCAACCTGGCCGTACCCGCTCGTGGCGCGAGCTCGCGGTCGTGCTGGGTCTTGCGGTCGCCGCAGGTGTCGCGGTCAAGGTCGCGACGACGCTGCTCGACGAGGAGGCGGTCGCCCTCAACGCCGGCCTCCTCGTGCTCCCGTTCCTCACGGCCTACCTCGCGTGGAAGCGCCAGGTCACGCTGCGCGTCGTCGGCGCGCTCGTCGTCCCGTTCGTCGTGCTGGGCGTCGTCCTCAACGTGTACCCGTTCGAGCCCACGGGCTCGACCCTGGTCCTCGCGGCGCTCGCCGCGCCCGCCACCCTGTGGGCGGTCGTCGGGATCGCGTACGTGGGCGGGCGGTGGCGCTCGGACGCGCGCCGCATGGACTTCGCACGGTTCACGGGCGAGCTCGCCGTCTACTACACGCTCATCGCGCTCGGCGGCGGCGTGCTGCTCGGCCTGACGGCGGGCGTCTTCTCCCTCGCGGGCGTGGACCTCGAGCCCTACCTCGGCGACTGGATCCTGCCGCTGTGCGTCCCGGGCGCGCTCGTCGTCGCCGCGTGGCTCGTCGAGGCGAAGCAGAACGTCGTCGAGAACATCGCTCCCGTGCTGACGCGCGTCTTCACGCCGCTCACGCTCGTCATGCTGGTCGCCGTGTTCGTCGTGCTCGCGACCGCGGGGAACCTCGCGGCCGTCGACCGCGAGCTGCTCATCCTCATGGACGCGATCCTCGTGCTCGTCCTCTGCCTGCTCCTCTACTCCGTGTCGGCGCGCGACCCGCTCGCGCCGCGGTCGCTCTTCGACGGGCTGCAGGTGGTCCTCGTCGTGGCGGCGCTCGCCGTCGACGCGGTCGCGCTGACCGCGATGCTCACGCGCATCGCCGAGTTCGGTGTGAGCCCCAACAAGGCCGCGGCGCTCGGGCTCAACCTGCTGCTGCTCGTCCACCTCGTGTGGTCGGCCGTCCTCGCGACGGCGTTCCTCCGCGGGCGCCGGCCCTTCGCCGACCTCGTCGCGTGGCAGACGCGCTTCCTCCCCGTCTACGCGGCGTGGGCGGCGGTCGTCGCCCTCGTGTTCCCGCCCGTGTTCGGCTTCGTCTGACGGACGGCGGTCGGCCGTCCCCCGGCGTAGCGTGACGGGATGGCCGACCGAACGCCAGGAGGCCCCGTCGACGGCGATGTCGTCGGCTGGCTCCTCGACGCCGACCCGGCGCTGCGCTGGCAGGTGGAGCGCGACGTCGTGCACGCCCCGCCGTCCGTGTGGCGGGCGACGCGGGCGCGCGTCGCGACCGAGGGCTTCGGCGCCCGGCTCCTCGCGCTCCAGGACCCCGACGGGCAGTGGGCGGGCGGCGCGTACTTCCCCGCAGACGTCGGCGGGGACGGCGCGGCCGCGCCGGACGCCGAGGGCAGGCCCGAGGAGGGCCAGCCCTGGACCGCGACCACCTGGTCGCTCGTCGCGCTGCGCGAGTGGGGGCTCGACCCCGAGGTGCTCCGCGCGCGTCGCACGCCCGAGCTGCTCGCCGAGCACTGCCGCTGGGAGTACGACGACCTGCCCTACTGGGGCGGCGAGGTCGACTGGTGCATCAACGGGTACACGCTCGCCGCGGGCGCGTGGCTCGGCGTCGACGTGTCCGGGCTGCTCCGCACCGTCCTCGACGGGCGGCTGCCCGACGGCGGGTGGAACTGCGCGTGGGTCGAGGGCGCGACCGTGTCGTCGTACCACTCGACGCTCAACGCGCTCAAGGGTCTCCTCGCCTACCAGGAGCACGCCGGGGCGACCGACGAGCTGCGCGCCGCGCGGCGCACCGGCGAGGAATACCTGCTCCGCCGCGGCCTGTTCCGGCGGCTCGGCACCGGCGAGCCCGTCGGGGACTGGGCGTTCCGCCTCGCCTACCCGTTCCGCTGGTACTACAGCATGCTCAACGCGCTGGTCTACCTGCGCGCGGCATCGCTGCTCGACGGCACGCCGCCGGACCCGGGGGGGGGGGGGGGGGGGGGGGGAGGGGGGGGAGGGGGGGGGGGGGGAGAAGACACAGGTCGAGCACGTCCGCCGCGCGCGGCGCCCGGACGGCACCTGGCTCCAGGGCCGGCGCCACCCGGGCCGCGTGTGGTTCGAGGTCGACGCCCCCGCGGGCGAGCCGTCGCGCTGGCTCACGTACCACGCGACCGTCGTCCTCGACTGGTGGGACGGTCAGGACGCGGGCGGCCCCGAGACGACCGCGGCGCCGTCGAGCACCGCGATGAGCTCGTCGAACCACTCGACGTAGCTCGCCCACGTGAACGGGCGCTTGTCGTCCCAGCCCACGACCTGCCCCGCCTGGACCGCGGGCAGGCCCGCGTACACGGGGTTCGCCGCCATGGCCTCGTCGGAGCCGGTGTAGCTGAGCACGACGTCCGCCGGGTAGTCCGGCACGCGCTCCCAGCTGAGCTCCGCCCAGGCCTCCTGGTCCTGCGGGCCGCCGATCGTGAAGCCCAGCTCCTCCAGCAGCGCGAGCTGGCCCAGGGTCCGCTGCCCGACCCACAGCTCCTCGGCCCCGTTGAGCGGCAGGATCGTCAGCGGCTTCTCCGCCGCGATCGCCCGCAGGGTGTCGAGGCGCTCGTCGAACGCGGCGCGCGCCTCGGCGACCTCCGGGGTGTCCGCGTCGCCGCCGAGCGCCTCCGCGAGCGACGCGTAGTCCTCGATCACCTCGACGACGGGGCGGCCGGAGAACTTCATCCCGACGAACGGCGCGACGGCGGTCGCCTCCTCGGTGATCTTCTCGTCCCACCACCGCCACGCCGTGCCGTCCTCCGTCCCGAACCCGATCACGAGGTCGGGGTCGAGCGCGAGCAGCTTCTCCAGGTTGAGCTCGGCGTCGGTGCCGACGACCTCCATCTCGTCGACCCGCGCGTTGCCGATCGACAGCGCCCCGGTGTCCGAGAAGCCGTACCCGAACACCCCGTCGGGCCGCACGCCGTAGTCCCACAGCGCGGCGGCCGAGTAGCCGTCGACGACGAGGCGGTCCGGCGCCTCGTCGAGCTCGTACGTCGTGCCGTGGCCCGAGGACGTCCACGACCAGCCGTCGGCGCTCGCGGACTGCCCGCCGTCCCCCGTGCCGTCGGAGCCCGCGTCGGTGCTCGGGGAGCACGCCGCGGCGACGGCCGCGAGACCGAGCGCGAGCGTGGCCGCCGCGACCGAGCGTGCCGAGCGCGCGGGCCGACGCCGCGGACGGCGCGCGCCGGGCAGGGTGGACGAGGGACGGGTCGTGCGGGTCATGCGGTGCTCCTCCGACGAGGCGGTGCGGGCGAGCGCAGGACGGTGGGGGGCCGGTCGGGCGGGGTGGTCCGACCGGGAGACGAGGCCGCGTCAGGCGCGGCGGGGCCGGCCCTCGGGCACGACGAGCGGGGTGCCCGTCACGGGGTCGGCGATGATGCGGCACGGGAGGCCGAACACGTCCTCGACGAGCTCGGCCGTCACGACCTCCGCCGGGGCGCCCTCGGCGACGATCGCGCCGTCCTTCATGGCGATGAGGTGCGTCGCGTAGCGGCACGCGTGGTTGAGGTCGTGCAGGACGGCGACGAGCGTGTGCCCGCGGTCCCGGTTGAGGTCGGCGCACAGCTCGAGCAGCTCGATCTGGTGCGCGATGTCGAGGAACGTCGTCGGCTCGTCGAGCAGGAGGAGGGGCGTCTCCTGCGCGAGGACCATCGCGACCCACACGCGCTGGCGCTGGCCGCCGGACAGCTCGTCGACGAGGCGGCCCGAGAGGTCGGTGGTGCCGGTCGCGGCGAGCGCGGCGACCACGGCCGCCTCGTCCTCCCGCGACCACTGGCGCAGCAGCTTCTGGTGGGGGTAGCGCCCGCGCGCGACGAGATCCGCGACGGTGATCCCCTCGGGCGCGATCGACGACTGCGGCAGGAGGCCGAGGCGGCGCGCGACCTCCTTCGCGGGGATGGACGAGATGGAGCGGCCGTCGAGCACGACCTCGCCCTGCGACGGCTTGAGCAGGCGCGACAGCGCCCGCAGCAGCGTCGACTTCCCGCACGCGTTCGGCCCGACGATCACCGTGAACGAGCCGTCGGGGATCGTCACGTCGAGCCCCGAGGAGATGACGCGGTCGTCGTAGCCGACGGTGATGCCGTCCGCGTGCAGGCGGTCGGCGGAGGGGGCCGCGGGGCGGTCGGCGGAGCCGGGCGCGGCGGGTGCGGCCGCGTCGTGCGGGGCGTCCGCGAGCTGGGTGGGTGCCACCGGGGTCCTTCCGGTCTGCGGGGTCGGGGTCACTTGCGGGCCTCGCGGACGAGGAGCCAGACGAGGTAGGCGCCGCCGACGCTCACGGTGACGACGCCGACGGGGAGCTGGGTCGGGGCGAACGCGCGCTGCGCCACGAGGTCGCTCGCGGCGAGGAGCACCGCGCCCATGCACGCGGCGGGCAGGATGCGCACGCCCGCGCTGCCCGTGAGGCGGCGTGCGAGCTGGGGCGCGGCGAGCGCGACGAACGCGATCGGCCCGGCCGCCGCGGTGACGAGCGCGGTGAGCGCGACGCCGAGGACGACGAGCGCGAGCCGCACCCGCTCGCTGCGCAGGCCCAGGGCCGCCGCGGCGTCGTCCCCGAGCTCGAGCAGGCCCATGCGCGGGGCGAGCCACACGAGCGGCAGGGCGAGGAGCGCGGCGAGCACGCACGCGGGGACCGCCTGCGCCCACGTCATGCCGTTGAGCGACCCGGCACCCCACACGGCCGCGGCCATCGCCGTCTCGAGGTCGGCCTTGACGATGAGCCACTGGTTGGCGGACGCGAGCATCGCGGACACCGCGATGCCGACGATGATGAGGCGGAACCCCTGCACGCCGCGCCGGTAGGCGAGGACGTACACGACCCCCGCGGTGACGATCCCGCCGACGAGCGCGCCCGCCGCCACGCCGACGTACCCGCCGCCGAGCAGCATGATGACGACGAGCGCCCCGGTGTACGCGCCCGTGTTGAAGCCGATGACGTCGGGGCTGCCGAGCGGGTTGCGCGTGAGCGACTGGAAGATGGCGCCGCTCGCGCCGAGCGCCGCGCCGAGCACGAGCGCCATGAGGGCGCGCGGGAGGCGCCACTCGACGACGACCATGTGCACCGGTCCGTCGGCGGCACCGACGAGCGCCTGGAGCACCTGCGGCACGGTGAGCGGGTAGTCGCCGGTGGTGAGCGCGACCACGCCGACGGCCAGCGCGACGAGCAGGAGCGCCCCGCACACCGCGAGCGTGCGCAGGTCGAGCCGCAGGCTCACGCCTCGGCCGCGCACGACGCGCGTCGGGCGGCCGAAGTCGACGCGCCGGTCCGGGCCGGGCGCCCCGGCGGGGAGACGGTCCTGCACCGGGGCGCTCACAGCCCGCTCGCCTTCGAGCGGCGCACGAGCGCGATGAGGACGGGTGCCCCGACGAACGCCGTGACGATCCCGACCTGGAGCTCGCCCGGCATGACGACGACGCGGCCGACGACGTCGGAGACGAGGAGCAGGACGGGCGCGAGCACCGCCGAGTACGGGAGGATCCAGCGCTGGTCCGGGCCGACCGTCCAGCGCGCGACGTGCGGGACCATGAGCCCGACGAACCCGATCGGCCCGGCAGCCGCCGTCGCGGCACCGCACAGGAGCATGACCGCGACGCCGACGAGGACGCGCGTGCGCCCGACGTGCGCGCCGAGCGAGCTCGCGAGGTCGTCGCCGAGCGCGATGGTGTTGAGCGGGCGCGCGACGACGAGCGCGATGACGAGCCCGACCACGACGAACGGCGCGATCGTCCCCGCCATCTCCATGGTGCGGCCCGCGAGCGAGCCGGCGCCCCAGAAGCGCATGCGGTCGAACGCCGCCGGGTCGAGCAGCGTGATGCCCTGGGAGATCCCGCCCAGGACCGCCCCGAGCGCGACGCCCGCGAGGGTCAGGCGCACCGGCGTCGCTCCCCCGCGCCCCTGCGAGCCGATCGCGTAGACGGCGATCGTCGCCACGACCGCCCCGGCGAACGCGAACCAGATGAACGACCCGATGTCGGTGAGCCCGAGGAACGCGACGGCGAGCACGACGGCGAACGCGGCGCCCGCGTTGACCCCGAGGATGCCCGGGTCGGCCAGGGGGTTGCGCGTCATGGCCTGGATGAGGGCGCCCGAGACGCCGAGCGCGGTGCCGACGAGCAGCCCGACGACCGTCCGCGGGAGGCGCAGGTCGCGGATGATCACGTGGTCGCCCGAGCCGTCGTACCCGGTGAGGGCGTCCCAGACCGTGCCGAGCGGGACCGGCTTCGACCCGACGACGAGGCTCAGCACGATCGCGAGCACGAGGACCGCGAGGGCGACGAGGAGCCCCAGGCTGCGCCCCGCGTTGGTCCGAGCGACCCCGGCCGGGCGGTCAGCGCGGTCGGACGCGGCCGGTGCCGTGCCGCCGGGGACGCCGGCCGTCGTGGCGGCGGTCGCGGGCGAGGTCATGGTGCTCGGATCTGCTCGGGGGCGCTCGGCCCGGCGGGTCGTGACGAGTGAGGTTACCCTCACCTTAATTCACGCCCCGGAGGGTCCGGCAAGGTCGTCCGCGAACCCGGCGGAGTGACCCCGCTCACCGCCGGCGCCGGAGGAGGTTGCCGGTCCGCGAGCGGCGTGTGCGAGAGTGGCCGCATGACCTCGCACGTCCCCGTCGCCGCCGACCACGTCGTCACCGTCGACGACCAGGGCCGCCGGACCGGCACCTTCGAGCGCGCCGCGGTCCACACGACCGAGACGCCCCTGCACCTCGCCTTCTCCTGCTACGTGCTCGACGACGCGGGCCGCCTGCTCCTCACGCGGCGCGCGCTCGCGAAGCGCACGTGGCCCGGCGTGTGGACCAACTCGTTCTGCGGGCACCCGCGCTGGACGGAGTCGACCGAGGAGTCGATCGTCCGCCACGCTCGGCACGAGCTCGGGCTCGAGATCGCGGACCTGGAGGTCGCGGTCCCCGGCTTCCGCTACCGGGCCGTCGACGCGTCGGGCGTCGTGGAGAACGAGATCTGCCCCGTCTACGCCGCCCGGGCGGCGGGCTCGGTCGAGGCGAACCCCGACGAGGTGATGGAGCTCGCCTGGGCGGACCCGCGGGACGTCGCGCGCGGCGTCGCCGCCACGCCGTGGGCGTTCAGCCCGTGGATGGTGCTCCAGGTCGCGGCGCTCGGCGGCGCGAGCACGGCCGACGACGGCCCGACGGCGCCCCTCGCTGCGGCCTTCGGCTCCGCCTCCGCCTGACCGCGCCTGGGGCGTGACCCGGCCGCGGCGAGGCGTCGGACGCGGCCGTGACCGTGCAGTGCCCGGGGAGTCAGACGCGCCGGAGCTGCGCGCGGCGGAACCGCTCGGGGATGCCCAGGTGGTCGGCGTCCTCGGCGGTCGAGCGCAGCCGCCGCGGCGGGAGCGCGTGCGGGACGACCGCGTCGGCGCCGGGGACCCGCGCGTCGTGCATCGCGGCGGCGAGAGCGTGCACCAGGGGTGCCTGCCGGGACGGACGCCGCGTCGAGAAGACCCACAGGTCGAAGCCGGGGGCGGTCGCGAGGTCGACGGGCTGCCCCTGCGCCCACGCGTGCCGCGCGACGACCGGCGACACGGCGAGGAACGTGATCGGACGGCGCGACCACAGCACCGTGCGCGACGCGCCGCTCACGCCGCGGTCGGCCATGAGGAGCCCGATCGTGCGCTGGTTGCCCACGACCGCGGACACCGTGCGCGGGTCGATCCCCGACCACGGGATCACCGTCGGGCGCAGGAACGGCGCGAACGAGCCCACGACGATCCCGCCGTCGAGCACGAGCAGCTTCTCGGAGCCGAGGAACCACAGCAGCAGGCCGAGCACCGCGGCGACGGCCACGAGCAGGACGCCCGCGGCGACGACCTCGCCGTCGGCCAGGCTGGCGACTGGCGCGATGAGCACGAGCACGAGGACCACCGCCCACGCGGGGCCGTTCGGCGTCGCGGCCTCGACGTGCCGGAGGCGGCCGAGGCGCGACGCGTCGGCCCAGTGGCGCACCTTGCGCGTCGCGCGGTCTCCGGTCGGGGCCGTCATCGGCCGAGCAGCTCGGCGGGCAGGCGGCGCAGCGTCGCCGGCCCGACCTCCGACATCTCGAGCGTGACGGGCGCGCCGTCGGCTCCGTGCTCGCCGCCGCGCACGACGTACACGCCGTCCGGCGTCGTGTAGATGCTCACCCGCACGAGGGAGTCCGAGCCCGCGCGCACCGCGCCGAGCACCGTGACGGCGACCGCTCCGGAGAGCTCGGGGGACGTGCGCGCCTCCGCGGCGAACTGCTCGGTCGTGAAGGTGCGGGCGCGGCCGTCGAGCACGGCCTTCGCCGCGGGGTCGAGGAACACGGCGAGGCGGCCCGCGAGCTCGGCGAGCGGGTACACGCTGAAGGAGTGGTGGCCGCTCGGCCCGACCTCCTCCTCGAGCACCCGGTCCTCGTCGTGCAGGTAGACGTACACCCAGTGCTTGCCGAGCGCCGTCGTGCGGTCCGCGGACAGGATGGCCGACGCCGTGCGGCGCAGCACGAGCGGGCCCGTCACCTCGGTGACCGCCTCGATCCCGACCTGCGGCTCGCCGCCCGGCCCGGGCGGGCGCTCCTCGTCCGACGGCACCACGAGACCCCGCGCGAGCAGCGACCGCAGGGCCACGCGCCCGACGAGCGTGCGGTCCGCGCCCTCCTGCGCGTCGAGCCAGGGCAGCGGGACGAGCTGCGGGTTCTGCAGCCCGTCGAGGATCGCGACCTCCTCGTCCGTGAGCGTGACGACGTGCGTCACCCCGCCGGGCGCCGTGCGCGCGAGCGTCTGCTCGGCGGCCGCGATGTCGGCCGCGGACCACTGCATGGTCGGCTGCTGGGTCACGAGAAGAGGCCTCCGATGAAGTCGCCGGCGGCGGAGAGCCCGTCGCCGATCGCGTCACCGACGTCGGACGCGACGTCGCCGATGGTATCGGCCGCGTCCCCGACGAAGCTCGTGACGTCGTTCCAGCCGTCCGCGAGGTACGGGCCCGGGTCGGAGAAGAACCCGGTGATCGAGTCCCAGTTGTCGTAGACGAGGTTGCCGAGCGCCCAGACGCCCGCGACCGCCGCCGCGCCCGCGACGACCGCGATGCCGACCGGGTTGGTGAGGAGCCCCGCGGCGATCGCCATGGTCCCGGCGCCGCCGATCACGGACAGGACGCCCATGCCGCGGTCGACGCCGCCGCGCACGCCGTCGTACTGGGTGTTGACGATCTGGTTGATGCCGCCGACCACGCCGGCCGCACCGCCCGCGAAGCCCATGAACCGGGAGAACGTCGTGGCCCGCCCGAGCACGCTCAGGGCGTCCCCGACCGCCATGCCGCGCGTGAGCTGCAGGGCGCTCGCGGCCGCGGGCGAGAGCGCCGCGAGCCGGCTCGCGTCGAGGAAGCCGCGCGCGGCGAGGAACGTGCGGTACGCGATCCACGCGCCGCTGCCGGCGCCCCACGCGGACAGGGCGGTGTCGCCGACGTCCCAGATCGAGCCGTCGAGCGGGTCGCCCGCGCCGGGAGGGCCGCCGCCGGGGCCGGTCGGCACGCCGGGCCCGGGGACGCCCGGGGAGGGGATGGACCCGCCCTCGGTGCTCGTCGCGAACTGCTGGTCCGCGTGGCGCAGGACGGCCTGCGACGCCTCGGAGAGCGTCTGGCTCACGCCGCGCAGCAGCGCGACGGACGTGCCGGTCCACTCGCTGCGGAACTGGTCGGCGTCGCCGCCCTGCCAGCGGCCCGCCGCCTCCACGAGGCCGCTGACCTCGGACGTCGTGCTCACGAGCTGGTCGGAGGCGGACCGCAGCGACTGCGCGAGCCTCCGCAGCTCGTTGACGTCCGCGCCCCACATACCGCTCACGTCGTCCTCGTCCCCTCGTCGGTCGTCCGGCCCGCCGGCACCCGGTGTCCGGGACGCGCGAGGCGGGCACCGGGGAGGCTACCGCGCGCGCTTGCGTGCGGGCGATGGGGAGTCCTCCCCGTCGGGTCGTGGCGGGCACGCGCGCGCACCGCTCGCGCGTTCGGCTCCGGCGCCCGGGCGGGTGACAATCGACCCATGCCTGACGCGGTACCCGACACCCCCGACACCCCCGACCGGGCGAGCGAGGTGCCGGTGCCCGCCCGGGACGCCTCGTTCGAGGAGCACGTCGCCTGGGCCCGCGCGGTCCCGGTCGTCGGGTTCGACCTCTCCCCCGTGGCGGGCCGCGTCGTCGAGGACCCCCTGCCGTGGGACTACGTCGCGCTCGCGCGCGAGCTCGTCGCGAGCGGGCGCGGGCCCGTGCTCGACCTCGGCACGGGCGGCGGCGAGCTCCTCTCGACGCTCGGCCCGTTCCCCGCGGGCTCCGCGGCGACCGAGGGCTGGGCCCCGAACCTGCCGGTGGCCCGACGGCGGCTCGAGCCCCTCGGGGTCGAGGTGCGGCCCGTGGAGGGCGACGACGAGCAGCTCCTGCCGTTCTTCGACGGCCAGTTCGCGGTCGTCCTCGACCGGCACGAGGAGTTCGACCCGGACGAGGTGCTCCGCGTGCTGGAGCCGGGCGGCGTGTTCCTCACGCAGCAGGCCGACTCGCGCGACGGCGTGCGCCTGAGCACCGCGCTCGGCGCCGAGCCGGCGTGGGACCCGGACTCGGTCACGCTCGACGCCGCGGTCGAGGTGCTCCGCGAGGCCGGGTTCGTGGTCGACGCCGCGCGCGAGCACGAGGGCCTGCGCCGGTTCCGCGACCTGTCCGCCCTGCTCTGGTACCTGCGGCTCATGGCCTGGCAGGTGCCGGGGCTCGCGTCGCTCTCGCCCGAGGCGGTCGCGCGCTACGAGGCACCCCTGCGCGCCCTGCACCTGCACCTCGCCGCGGGCCACGAGTTCGTCGACGAGGCGCCGCGGTTCCTCGTCGTCGCGCGCAAGCCCTTCTGACCCCGGGCCCTACCCCCCATCGTCCGCCCCACCCACTCAGGGATGGCGGGGTGGGGCGGTGGAGTCGCGCACGACGAGCACGTGGTCGGTGCGCTTGCGGCGGGGCCGGGCCGACGGCGGCCGCAGCGCCATCTCGAACGCGGCGGCGCCCATCTCGCTCATGGGCAGGCGCACGGTCGTCAGCGCGGGCGCGAGGTCCTGCGCGACCTGGATGTCGTCGAACCCCGTGACGGACATGTCGCGCGGCACGACGACGCCGCGCTCGCGCAGGAGCGACAGCACCCCTGTGGCCATCGCGTCGTTGAGCGCGAGGATCGCCGTCGTGCCGGGTGCCTCCTCGAGGATGCGCGCCGTGGCGTCCCGGCCGCCCTCGCGCGTGAACGGCGCGTGCACGACGACCAGGTCGTCCGGGTCGAGGCCGTGCGCCGCGACGGCGGCCCGGATGCCCGCGGTGCGGTCGGCGACGGTCGTCAGGCGCTCCGGGCCGGCGGCGATCGCGAGCCGCCGGTGGCCCAGGCCGAGCACGTGCTCGGTGAGGGTCGCGGCGGCCGCCTCGCTGTCGGGCAGCACGGCGTCGCTGGGCAGGTGGTGCCGCCCGATGACGACGACGCGCCCCCCGGCCTCCTCGAACGCCTCGAGCTCGCGCGCGGCGTCGGCCTCCATCGCGGGCTCGACGTACCCGGACCCGGCGACGAGGATCGCCCCCACGCGGTGCGCGCGCATGAGGCGGATCTGCGTGACCTCGGCGCTGGGCTCGCGCTCCGTGTGGCTGATCTGCACGCTCCAGCCGTGCTCGGTCGCGACGCGCACGACGCCGCTCGCGATCTCGGAGAAGTAGGGGTCGCCGATCTCGTAGACCAGCAGGCCCGCGACCGACGTCGTGCCGCCCGCGAGCGTGCGGGCGTGCGGGTTGGCGATGTAGCCCATCTGCGTGGCGACGTCGCGCACGTGCTCGGCGAGGACCTCCGAGACCCCGTCGCTGCCGGACAGCGCGCGCGACGCGGTCGCGAGCGACACGCCCGCCCGCTCGGCGACGTCCACCAGCCGCAGCGCGCTCCGGCCCTTCGTGGCCCGACCCTCTCGACGCACCCCTGCTCCGCTCGTCCGTGCGTCGCCCGGTCGGCGACCCGAGGGCCCTCCCCGACGTGACGCTTGCCACATCCGCTGTCCGCACCGTACTCTAGCGGAAGCGCTTACGAAAGCGCTTTCGCAATGCAGCGGTCTCGTACGGAGCAGTACGGCCTCAGGTCTTCACTACGACGAAGTAGGGAGAGTCACGTCCATGCATTCTCGGTCGACTCCACGGATGTCCACCCGCCCCCGCGCACGCCGTGCGTTCGCCCTCGTGGCCGGGGCGTCCGCAGCGGCGCTCGTCCTCACGGCGTGCTCCGGCGGGTCCGACGGCGAGGGCGGAGGCGGTGGCGCGGACGACCCGATCGTCGTCGGCATCTCCCTCCCCCTCACCGGCGACTTCTCCGAGCCCGGCAAGGGGGTCCAGCGCGGCTACGAGGCCTGGGCCCAGTTCGTCAACGAGGACGGCGGCCTCCTCGGTCGCCAGGTCGAGCTGAAGATCCTCGACGACCAGTCCAACGCGGACCGCGTCGTGCAGGACTACGAGGCGCTCATCGCGCAGGACGAGGTCGACCTCGTCTTCGGCCCGTTCTCGACGCGCCTCGTGGTGCCGAGCGCCCGTGTCGCCGAGGAGTACGGGATGCTCTTCGTCGAGCCGGCCGGCGCCGCGAACGAGGTGTTCGAGCAGGGCTTCGAGAACCTCTTCTACGCCGCCCCGGCCGTCGCCGACGACCACTACAACTACCTCGCCGACCACATCCTCGACATGCCCGAGGCGGAGCGCCCGCAGACGGTCGCCGTCGCCGCGATGGACGACCCGTTCGCCCAGGGCACCGCCTACGGCCTGCGCGACAAGCTCGCCGACGCCGGCCTCGACGTCGTGGTCGACGAGGTCTACCCGCCCAACACGACCGACTTCTCCTCGGTCGCCGCGAAGATCAACGACTCCGGCGCGGACATGGTCATCGGCGGCACGCAGTACCAGGACGCGGTGAACCTCATCGTCGCGCTGCAGCAGCTCGACTACCAGCCGATGCTCGCCGCGTTCTCGACCGCGCCCACCAACCCCGAGTTCTCCGCCGCGATCGGCGCGAAGACCGAGGGCATCCTCTCCCCCACGGGCTACACGGAGACCGCGAGCTGGCCGTCGAACGTCGACTTCGTCGAGAGGTACACGGAGCTGCACGGCAACCCGCCCGGCGAGGACGAGGCCAACGCGTACACGACCGGCCAGGTCGTCGCCGCCGCGGTCGAGGCCGTCGGGTGCGCCGAGCAGGGCGAGTGCCAGCAGGAGCTCATCTCGTGGCTGCGGGACAACGAGGTCGAGACCGTCGTCGGGCCGCTGACGTGGGACGAGACGGGCAAGCCGCAGGGCGCCCACCTCATCCAGCAGTACGTGGGCGGCGAGATCCAGATCGTGCTCCCGCAGGACGCGAAGGAAGCCGACTTCGTCTTCCCCAAGCCGGCCTGGTGATCGCCTCGTGACGGGAACCCTGCTCTTCCAGAGCCTCGTGCTCGGCGTGCTGCTGGGAGGGCTCTACGCCCTCCTGGCAGCAGGCCTCACCCTGTACTTCGGCGTGATGCGCGTCGTGATGATCGCCCACTCGGCGTTCCTCATCCTCGCCGCGTACCTCGCCTGGTTCTTCAACCAGCAGACCGGCATGGACCCGCTGCTGTCGCTCGTCGTCACGGTGCCGCTGTTCTTCCTCGTCGGCGTCGGGATGCAGCGCCTGCTCATCACGCGCCTGCGGCCCGCGACGCTCACGATGATGTCCGTCCTCCTCACGTTCGCCGTCGCGCTCTTCATCGAGGGCATGATCGGCTTCGTCTGGAGCGGCACGCAGCGGCGCATCCAGCTCCCGTACTCGGGCGCGAGCATCGAGTTCTTCGGCGCGCGGATCGCCGTCGTGAAGCTCGTGGCGTTCGCGCTCGCGGCGCTGTCCCTCGCGCTGCTCTACGTGCTCATGAAGCACAGCCGGTTCGGCCAGGCGCTGCGCGCGACGATCCAGCACCGCGAGGCCGCGCAGCTCGTCGGCATCAAGACCGACCGCGTCGCCGGCTACGGCTTCGGCCTCGGCCTCGCGACCGCCGCGATCGGCGGGACCGCGCTGTCGCTCGACGCGACGATCTACCCGTCGCTGCACTGGCACTGGATCGGCCCGCTCATGGCGATCATCGTCGTCGGCGGCCTGGGATCCATCCCGGGTGCCGCGATCGCCGCCATGGTCCTCGGCATCGGCCAGAGCCTGCTCCAGGTGCCGCTCGGCACCACGTGGGCGCAGACCATCTTCTACGTCGCGCTCTTCGCGACGCTGATGCTGCGGCCCCAGGGATTCTTCGGAGGTCGCCTTGCCCAACGCTTCTGACACCCGTCCCGCGAGCCGCCGCAGCGCCGCGGCCGCCAGCCCGGTGCCCGACGGCGCGGCCGCGTCCTCCGCTCCCGGCGCACCTCCCGCTCGTCGCCCGTGGGTCCGCGTGGTCCGCCTCGCCGCGCTCGTCGTCGGCGTCGTGCTGGTCCTCGCCTTCCCGGCGATGGCCCCCAACGCGTACATCCTCTCGGCCGGCATCGTCGTCGCGAGCTACGCGTGCACCGCCACCGCCTGGAACTTCATGGGCGGGTTCACCGGCTACGTCTCGCTCGGTCACGCCGCGTTCTTCGGGCTCGGCGCCTACGGGACCGGCCTGCTCATCCGCGACGTCGGCCTCCCGAGCTTCGTCGCCTGGCTCGTCGCGGGCGTGCTCGTCCTGCTCGTCACCATCCCGGTGGGGATCGCGGCGCTGCGCGTGCGCGGCGCGTCGTTCGTCATCGTGTCGATCTCGTTCGTGCTCATCCTGCTGCTCGTCTTCCAGGCGTGGGGCTCCTTCACCGGCGGGTCCGACGGCCTCGTCGTCCCCCGCCCGTTCCCGGACCTGCTGCGGCCCGAGCACCACCGCACGTTCTTCTACCTGTTCGCGGCGCTGCTCGCCGTCATGCTCGTCGCGTGGTGGGCGATCGACCGCTCGCGCTTCGGCACCGGGCTCAAGGCCATCCGCGAGGACGAGGACAAGGCCCAGGCGCTCGGCGTCCCGACGCGCAACTACAAGCTCGTCGCGTACGTCGTGTCGGCGACGTTCACCGGCCTCGCGGGCGGCATGTACGCCCTGTGGTTCGGCGACCTCGACCCGATCTTCCAGTTCTCCATCATGCTCGGCTCCTACATGGTGCTCATGGCCCTCTTCGGGGGCGTCCGGCACCTCTTCGGCCCGCTCCTCGGCGCCGTCGTCGTGGGCACCGGCCTGGAGTACTTCAAGCTCGAGTTCGGCGACACCCAGTTCCACCTCGTCGCCACGGCCCTGCTGCTCGGCGTCGTCGTGCTCTTCATGCCCGACGGGATCATCCCCGCCGCCCAGGCGCTCGTGAAGCGCTTCGGCCCGCAGGACTCCTCGATCCGCGAGATGACGGCCGCCGAGCTCCTCGAGCGCAACCGCGCCGCGGCCGGCCCCGCCCCGACGGCGGGCGCCGCGACCGCCGGGCCGGCCACCGCCGTCGGGCAGGACGGGCGGCGCGAGGACGGCGAGCCGAGGGCAGAGGGCACGGGAGAGGAGAAGGACCGATGACGACGACCATCACCCCGCCGACGACCCGCAACCTCGAGACCGTCGGCCTCACCAAGTCGTTCGGCGGCGTCCACGCCGTGCGCGACGCGACGGTCACGTTCCAGCACGGGAAGATCAACGCGCTCATCGGGCCCAACGGCTCGGGCAAGACGACGTTCTTCAACTGCGTGACGGGCATGATCAAGCCCGACTCGGGCACGGTCACGTTCCGCGGCGAGGACATCACGCGGCGCGCGCCGCACAAGATCGCGCGCGCCGGGATCGGGCGCAGCTTCCAGCTCTGCCGCGTGTTCCCCCGCATGACGGTCCTCGAGAACATGCTCGTCGCGGTCCGGCGCACCCGGGTGCGCGAGCTGCTCGCCGGGGCGCGCAACCCGGAGGAGATCGACAAGGCCCGCGCGCTGCTCGTGCGGGTCGGGATCGACCACCTGGAGAACGCGGAGGCGCGCAACCTGTCCTACGGGCAGCAGAAGCTCCTCGAGCTCGCGGGCGTGCTCATGGGCGACCCGGACACGATCATGCTCGACGAGCCGGCGGGCGGCGTGAACCCGGCGCTCATCGGGCGCATCGGGACGCTCGTGCAGGAGCTCAACGCCGAGGGCAAGACGTTCCTCGTCGTCGAGCACAACATGGACATGGTCATGAGCCTGTCCCACCACGTCATCGTGTTCGACCGGGGACGGCCCATCGCCGAGGGGACCCCCGCCGTCGTGCAAGCCGACCCGCGAGTGCTGGAGGCCTACCTTGGTGTCTGACCCGACCCCCGGGACGGGGGCGAAGCAGGAGTACCTCCTCGAGCTGGACGACGTCCAGGCCGGGTACGGCCGCGCCGCGATGGTGCTGCGCGGGCTGACCATCAAGGTCCCCGCGTCGACGGTCGTGTGCCTCGTCGGACCGAACGGCGCGGGCAAGTCGACGGTGCTCAAGGTCGCGAGCGGGCTGCTCAAGCCGCGCGCGGGCCGCATCCTCGTCGGCGGGCGCGACGTCACCGGGCAGGGACCGCAGGAGATGCTCTCCTCCGGGCTGGCCCACGTGCTCCAGGGGCACAGCGTGTTCCGCGAGATGACCGTCGCGGAGAACGTCCTCCTCGGCGCGTACACGCTGCGCGACAAGGAGAAGGTCGCGGAGCGCGTGGCGTTCGTGCAGAACCTCTTCCCCATCGTGGGCGAGCGCTGGAAGCAGCTCGCCGGCCTGCTGTCCGGAGGGCAGCAGAAGCAGGTCGAGTTCGCGCGCTCGCTCATGGTGAGCCCGCAGGTCGTGCTCCTCGACGAGCCCTCGATGGGCCTCGACCCCAAGACCACGTCGACGGTGTTCGAGCAGGTCGTGCGCATGCGCGACGCCGGGGTCGCGGTGCTGCTCGTCGAGCAGAACGCGCGCCGCGCGCTCGAGACCGCCGACATCGGGTGCGTGCTCGACCTGGGCCGCGTCCACATCACCGGCCCCGCGCCCGAGCTCCTCGCCGACCCCCAGCTCTCCGAGCTCTACCTCGGCGGACGCCCCGCCGAGCGCTCGCTCTCGCAGAACGGATGACCCGCAGGATGACCAGCCAGACCACGGGCGCGACGACGCCCGACCGCACCGTCCGCATCGTCATGAACGGCGTCACGGGCCGCATGGGATACCGCCAGCACCTCGTCCGCTCGATCCTCGCGATCCGCGACGACGGCGGCGTCGAGCTCGACGACGGCACGCGCCTCCAGGTGGAGCCCGTCCTCGTGGGCCGCAACCGCACGAAGCTCGCGGAGCTCGCCGAGCGGCACGGGGTCGCCGAGTTCACGACCGACCTCGACGCGGCGCTCGCGGACCCGACGGCCACCGTCTACTTCGACGCCCAGGTGACGTCCGAGCGCAAGAAGGCGCTGCTGTCGGCGCTCGCGGCCGGCAAGCACGTGTACACGGAGAAGCCCATCGCGGAGTCCGTCGCCGACGGCGAGGAGCTCGCGGACGCGGCGCGCGCCGCGGGGGTGATCCACGGCGTCGTGCACGACAAGCTGTACCTGCCGGGCCTGATCAAGCTCAAGCGCCTCATCGACGGCGGGTTCTTCGGCCGCATCCTGTCGGTGCGCGGCGAGTTCGGGTACTGGGTGTTCGAGGGCGACTGGCAGCCCGCGCAGCGCCCGAGCTGGAACTACCGCGCCGAGGACGGCGGCGGGATGGTCCTCGACATGTTCTGCCACTGGAACTACGTGCTCGAGAACCTGTTCGGCCCGGTCGAGGCGGTCATGGCGAAGGCCGTGACCCACATCCCGGAGCGCTGGGACGAGCGCGGCGAGCCCTACCGGGCCACAGCCGACGACGCGGCGTACGGGATCTTCGAGCTCGCCGGGCCGGACGGCCCGGTCGTGGCCCAGGTGAACTCGTCGTGGGCCGTGCGCGTCGACCGGGGCGAGCTCGTCGAGTTCCAGGTGGACGGCACGCACGGGTCGGCGGTGGCCGGCCTGTTCGGGTGCCGGGTCCAGCCGCGGGCCCGCACGCCCAAGCCCGTGTGGAACCCCGACCTGCCGACCGACCAGGACTTCCGCGCCCAGTGGGAGCAGGTCCCGGACAACCAGGAGTTCGTCAACGGGTTCCGCGCCCAGTGGGAGGAGTTCCTCCGCGACGTCCACGCCGGCCGGCCGCACCCGTACGACTTCGACGCCGGGGTCCGCGGGCTGCGCCTGGTCGACGCCGGCTACGCGTCGTCGCGCGAGGGACGTCGGGTCGAGCTCGGGGTGGGCTCCGCGCCGTCGGGCCTCGCCGCGCCTGCCGTCGAGGCGGGCGCGTGACGGCCGGGGACGCGGTCCGGGTCCCGCTGGCCGACGGCGGCACGCGCCGCGTCGAGCTCCGCGCGCCCCGGGAATGGGCCGACCACCCCGGCCCGTACCGCTCGCGCGTCGCGTTCGCGGCGGCGCACGTCGTGGCGGACCCGCGGGGCGAGAACGTCCCGGGCGCCCCGGCCGTCGTCGACTGGGACTCGACGCTCGCCTTCCGGCGGCACCTGTTCCGGTACGGGCTGGGGGTCGCCGAGGCGATGGACACCGCACAGCGCAACATGGGGCTCGACTGGCCGGCGGTGCAGGAGCTCGTGTCGCGCAGCGCCGCGCAGGCCCACGAGCTGGGCGCGCGCATCGCGTCCGGAGCGGGCACGGACCACCGCGCACCCGACGAGCTGCGCACCGTCGACGACGTGATCGGGGCGTACGCGGAGCAGGTCGAGTTCGTCGAGGGTACGGGGTCGCAGGTGATCCTCATGGCGTCGCGGCACCTCGCGCGCGTCGCGACGTCCACCGACGACTACGTGCGCGTCTACGACGCGATCCTGTCCCAGGTGCGCGAGCCGGTCGTGCTGCACTGGCTCGGCGAGGCGTTCGACCCGAACCTCCGGGGCTACTGGGGGTCGGGCGACGTCGACGTCGCGACGTCGACCTTCGTCGACCTCGTGCGCGCGCACGCCGCGAAGGTCGACGGGGTCAAGGTGTCGTTGCTCTCGGCGGCGCACGAGGTGGGCCTGCGCGCTGTACTTCCTGAGGGTGTGCGGTTGTACACGGGCGACGACTTCCACTACCCCGAGCTGATCCGGGGCGACGGCGAGCGACACTCCGACGCGCTGCTCGGCGCGTTCGCAGCCGTCGCGCCCGCCGCCTCGGCCGCGCTCGCCGCGCTCGACGACGGCGACCTCGACCGCTACGACGCCGAGATGGCGCCGACGCTCGCGCTCTCGCGGCACGTGTTCGAGGCCCCGACCTACTACTACAAGACCGGCATCGCGTTCCTCGCCTGGCTCGCAGGCCACCAGCCGGGCTTCACGATGGTCGGCGGCCTGCAGTCGGCCCGGAGCGTCGTGCACCTCGCGCGCGCGTTCGAGCTCGCCAACGAGGCGCGTCTCCTGCCGGACCCGGACCTCGCGGCGCACCGCCTCGGCCTCGTGCTCGCGGCGGCGGGAGTCGAGGGGTCCGGTGCGGGCGCGAACGAGCCGGCCGTCGTCGGGCAAGGTGTCGCATGAGCACCGAGATCTCGGAGTTCCCGTCCGGGGCGTCGCGGGCGACCTCGCCGGCCGACCAGGCCGTCCTGCCGGACGAGCAGGCCGTCTCGGCTCGTCCCGGTGGCGGGACGGACCACGACCACCTGCTCGGCGCGGAGCGGGGGGTCGTCGACGTGCCGAGCGGAGCGCCGGCTCGGGTCGGGACGCCGCTCGCCGGCGACCCGCGGCTCGCGCGGCTCTCGCTCAACCAGCGCACGACGGCGGCCTGGTCGCTGCGCGAGGCGATCGACGGCTGCGTCGCGGCCGGGCTCCCGGCGATCGGGGTGTGGCGCGAGCCCGTCGCCGAGGTCGGGCTCGACACCGCCGTGCGGTGGGTGCGCAACGCCGGGCTGCGCGTCTCGTCCGTGTGCCGCGGCGGGTTCTTCACCGCGAGCGACCCCGACGCGCGCGCCGCCGCCCACGCGAGCAACCTCGCCGCGATCGCGGAGACGGCTGCGCTCGGGGCGCGCACGCTCGTCCTCGTGCCCGGCGGCCTGCCCGCGGGCGACCGCGACCTCGTCGGGGCGCGCGCCCGGGCGGCGGACGCGATCGCGGCCCTCGTCCCGGCCGCGCGTGACGCGGGCGTGACGCTGGGGATCGAGCCCATGAACCCGATCTTCGCCGCCGACCGCGGCGTCGTGTCGACGCTCGAGCAGGCCCTCGACCTGGCCGAGCCGTTCGCGCCCGAGGAGGTGGGCGTCGTCGTCGACACGTACCACCTGTGGTGGGAGCCGAAGGTGCACGACCAGGTCGCGCGCGCCGGTGCGGCCGGGCGGATCGTCAGCTACCAGGTGTGCGACTGGATCACGCCGCTGCCCGCGGACACGCTGCTGGGCCGCGGCATGATGGGCGACGGCCACGTCGACTTCGCGGCGTTCACGCGGTCGGTCGCGGCCGCGGGCTACACGGGCGACGTGGAGGTCGAGATCTTCCACGCCGACGTCTGGGCCGCGCCCGGCGCCGACGTCGTCGCGACCCTCGCCCGCCGCTACGTCGAGCTCGTGGAACCCCACCTCGCCACCCCGTGAGTGCATGAAACAGTCGCGTCCGGCACGTCCGGACGCGACTGTTTCATGCACTCAGGGCGGTGGGGGCGCCGCGGGGTGCGTCAGAGGTCCCGGAGCTCCGCCTCACGCTCGTCGTAGGCGCTGCGGGCCGCGGCGATGCGCTCCTGGTGCGCCTCCGTCCAGACGACGAGCGCCTTCGTCGTCGCGTGGAGCGACCGGCCCATCTCCGTGAGGGCGTAGTCGACCCGTGGCGGGACGGTCGGGTAGACGGTGCGCTCGACGATGCCGTCGCGCTCGAGCTGGCGCAGCGTGCGCGACAGCATGCGCTGGCTGATGCCGTCGATCTCGCGCTTCAGCTCGGTGAAGCGCATGACGCGCCGGTCGAGCAGCGCGATGGCGAGCAGCGACCACTTGTCGGCGATGCGGTCGAGGATCTGCCGCACCTCGCAGTCCTCGCGCGCGTCCCACTGCCAGACGTCGGCGTCGCTCTCCCACCGCGACGGCGGTCGCGGGTCGCACGCCTGCTCCGTCACGGCGTCGTCGGGCACGCTCGAGGCCGAGGGCGCGCCGCCACGGTATCCGCGGTGATACCAGGTGGGCGCGATGTGCCGTCTTCCATGCCTCCTGATCCTGACCCACGATGGGTTCGGTATCAAGAGGTAACCGGGTGCCGAAGGGTGCTCACGACGAGGGGACGTCCATGGGCGACGGGACGACGAGCCGCGGCCGCGAGTCCGCGCGCGGGGCCGCGCGCGAGGCAGCACGGTTCAGCCTGCGGGACTGGGGTCTTCTCCTCGTGCTGTGCGGGGCGATCTTCCTCGAGGGCAGCGACATCGCCATGCTCTCCGTCGCGCTGCCGGGCATCCGCGCCGACCTCGGGCTCGCGACCGGCGAGCTCGGCGGGGTCGTGACGGCCTACGTCGTCGGGTACGGCGGGTTCATGCTCCTCGGCGGGCGCGCGGCCGACCTCTACGGCCGACGCCGCATGTTCGTCCTCTGGCTGCTCGTCTTCCTCGTGTTCTCCGGGCTCGGCGGGTTCGCGACCGACGGCTGGATGCTCCTCCTGTCCCGCTTCGTCACGGGCGTGGCGGCCGGCTTCCTCACGCCGGCCGGGATGTCGCTCATCACGACGTCGTTCGCCGAGGGGCCGCGCCGCAACCGCGCGCTCGTCGTCTACGGGGCCGCGGGGGCGGCGGGCTTCTCGCTCGGGCTCGTCGTGGGCGGTCTCCTGGCGGCCGTCCACTGGCGGTGGGTCTTCTTCGCCCCGGTGCTCGTCGCCGTCGTGCTGCTCGCGCTCGCCCTGGTCACCGTCCCGCGCGACACGACGACGCGCGTCCGCGGCGCGCTCGACGTCCTCGGTGCCGTCCTGGCGACGACCGCCATGGTCCTGCTCGCCGTCGGCATCGTGCGCCTCGAGCACCCGGGTGACGGGCTCGCGTGGACGGTCGCGGCGCTCGGGGGCGGCGCGGCGCTGCTGGCGGGGTTCGTCGCCCGACAGCGCCGAGCCCCGCACCCGCTGCTGCCGCTGCGGCTCTTCCGGTCGGTCGAGCTCGTCCGGGCGAACCTCACGGCCGTGCTCTTCGCGGGCGGGTTCTACGGCTTCCAGGTGCTCCTCACGCTCTACCTCCAGGAGCTCCGCGGGTGGACGCCGCTCGAGACCGGGCTCGCGATGCTCCTCATGGCGATCGACGTCGTGCTCGCCCCGGTCCTCACGCCGCGCCTCGTGGAGCGGTTCGGGGTGCCGCGCGTCATCGTCGGGGGCCTGGTCGCCGGCACGCTCGCCGCGGCGTGGTTCCTCGGGTCGGGGCTCGACTGGGCGTACGCCGTCATGGTCCCGTCGTTGGCGCTCGTCGGGGTGGCGTTCGCGCTGGTCTACGGGCCGATCGCGATCGCCGCGACGACGGGCGTGACCGACGCCGAGCAGGGCGTCGCGGGCGGCGTGCTCAACACGTCGTTCCAGCTCGGTGCGGCGATCGGCATCTCGGCCGCGACGGCGGTCAGCGTCCTCGCCCTCGGGGACGCGACGGGCCCGGAGGCGGGTCTCGCCGCCTTCCACACCGCGCTGTGGGTGCCCGTCACGGCGTTCGCCCTCGCGGCCGTGACGATGGGGGCGCCGCGCCGTCGGGCCGTCGTCGGGCCGGCCGGTCCCGCCGTCGAGTCCTCGACCACGGAGACCGCACGACCGGCCCCCGCCACCCGCTGAGTGCAGGAAACAGTCGCGTCCTGGCGTCCCGGACGCGACTGTTTCCTGTACTCAGCGGCGGGGGGTGGACAGCAAGAAGCCCGCGGGCTGGAGGGTTCCTCCTGTCGTGCTGGACGAGGGCACGACACCCGCGGGCTCCGGTGGTTGCGTGGTACTCGCTCGCCGCCGGGGGCTCCCCTCGGGAGACCCCGCCCGGTTCACGGGCTCACCGCATCCGGTCCGTTGCTGGATCGGTTGCGCGACGACTAGCGCGCAACCACCTCACGAGTCCGAAGAATCTTCACTTCCAGGACCACCTCCTTTCGCGTGTACGACGACGGTACGTCCGCCTCCCGCGGCCACGCCAGGGGTTTTCGCCCACGGCGTGGAACCGCCGGGGAACGTCCCGCCGGGTCGCCCGGTCGGTCCTGCGAGGGTCGACCAGGCGACGCGCGGGCCGTCGTCGTGCGCTCGACGCAGGTCAGGCGGGGCGCAGGTGCGCCCACTCCTCGGGGTAGTCGTCGAGCCACGCGGCGAACGACTGCGCGGGCCGCTCGACGAGCCGCGGGACCGTGTCGCTCACGTGCGCGAGCTCGCCCGCGGCGATCGCCGTGTACGACGACACCCAGCCGTCCACCTCGAACCGCGGCGCCCCGTACCGGTCGCGCGAGGCGTACGCCTCGTCGACGGTCTCCGGGTGGTACGTGATCTCGCGCCCGGTGGCCGCCGACAGCTCGGCCGCGACCTCGGCGAGCGTGAGCGCCTCGGGGCCCGTGACGTCGTAGGTGACGCCGTCGTGACGGTGCGCGTCGGCGTCGAGCAGCACGACGGTCGCGACGTCGGCGATGTCGTCGTGCGACACCGACGCGACGCGCCCGTCGCCCGCGGGGCCGCGGATCACGCCGTCGTCGCCCACCATGAGCGCGAGCCCGCGGTGGTAGAGGTTGTCGCGCAGGAACGTGTGCCGTACGCCCGTCGCGCGGATGTACTCCTCGGTGCGCCAGTGGTCGCGCGCGAACGTGAACACGGCGTCCGGGGCGGCGCCCACGAACGACACGTAGACGATGCGGTGGACACCCGCCGCGACGGCCGCGTCCACGGCCGCGCGGTGCTGCGCGACGCGGTCGACGTCCTCGCGCGCGGACACGAGCAGCACCGTGTCCACCCCGGTGAACGCCTCGACCATGCCCCGCGTGTCCGTGTACCCGGAGACGACGGCGACGTCCGACTCCGGCAGCGGGTCGTCGCCCAGGCTGGGCGCGCGGGCGGCGTCGCGCACCACCAGGCGCTGCGGCGCACCCTCGGCGGCGAGCCGGAACGCGAGCTTCGACCCCAGGAGCCCGCCCGCGCCCGTCACGGCGACCCGCCCCGACCCCGCCCCGATCATCATCTCCTCACGGTAGGCGCCCAGGTCACCGGCCGCCCGACGACGGTCCGAGCGGGACGTCGGGCCACGCAGGACGCCCGACCCGGACGGGAGGAAAGGTCACGACTCGCGCAGAATGGGGCCATGTCCAGTGCCGAGACCCGCCCCGGGCCCTACCGCGTCATGACCGTCTGCACCGGCAACATCTGCCGCTCCCCCATGGCCGAGGTGGTGCTGCGCGACCGCTTCGAGGCGGCCGGGCTCGGCGACCGCGTCGTCGTGGACTCGACCGGGATCAGCGACGAGGAGCGAGGGAACCCGATCGACCGCCGCGCCCGGGCCGTCCTGGCCGAGCACGGGTACGTCGTCGACGGGACGCACCGGGCGCGGCAGGTGCGCGCGGGCGACCTCGCCGCGCGCGACCTCGTGCTCGCGATGACCGCCCAGCACGCGCGGGCCCTGCGGCGGCTCGACGCGTCGGCGCCGGTGCGCCTGTACCGCTCGTTCGACCCGGCCGCGCCGCGCGTCGAGCCGGGCGGCTCCGAGCACGTGCTCGACATCGCCGACCCCTGGTACGGCGGGCAGCAGGACTTCGAGGACTGCCTCGCCGAGGTCGAGGCCGCGGCCGACGGGATCGTCGACCTCGTGCGCTCAGCGCTCGACGGCTGAGCGCGCGCGACGGGCGTCCGTCCCGTCCGCGCGGGACCCGCGAGGCCGCGGCGCCGGGGACCAGCGGAAGCGGTCGAAGAACGCGTCGAGCGCGGGGACGCGGGACAGCAGGGTGAACAGCCCGAAGCCGAGCACGCCGCCGACGACGTTGAAGAGCAGGTCGCTGGCGTCCGCGATGTGGCCGCCGCCCAGCAGGTGCGAGGTGACGTACTGGGTGACCTCGATCGCGAGGCTGAAGGCGGCCGCCGCGAGCACGACGCGCCACCACGACGTCCGCGCCAGGAGGAGCGGCAGGAGCATGCCCAGCGGCGCGAACACGAGGACGTTCATCAGGGCATCGGCGACCTCGTAGTCCACGAGGGGCACGAGGACCAGGTGGGCGTCCCACGCGGCGCTGGTCACCGGCTTGTCGAGGAAGATCGGGAACACCGTGTTCGCCACGACCCCGGCCGCGTAGACGGCGAGCGCGAGCGCGACGGCGGCGCGGGGCACGGTCAGCCGGCCGGTCCGGTGCAGACGCCACAGCAGGAGCGCGAGGACCACCGCTCCCAGCGGGATCACGACGGGGAGGACGGGGACCTCGCGAAACACTCGAACCGCTCCTTCAGCTGGACGCCACGCACGACGTCGCCGACGGTAGCGCCGTCGCGTCGTCCGGCAGATCCCCCGACGGTGCGACACCTGCCCCGGCGCCCTCCCCCTGCGGGGGGACCGGTCCGCGCACGACCTGCGGTCCGCGACGCTTCCCGGGTCGGTGGAGGCGCTCAGTCCTCGTAGATCGGCGCCCACCAGTCGTGGTACAGGAAGACGTGCGTCTGGCCGTCGCCCTCCAGCCGCTGCGCCATGTAGGCGTCCCAGCGCACCTCCTCGGCATCCATGCCCCCGGGCTCCTGCAGCGCCGCGAGGTGCTCCGGCGGCATCGCGAGCGCGTCCGTGAGGCACTCGACCTCCGCCCAGCTCGGGCCGTACGGCGACCCCACGCGGCGGAGGTCGACGGAGCCGTTCTCGCGGTCGACGGTCGCCCCCGTGCCGCCGAGGTCGCACTCGTCGAACGCCGTCGCGACGGCGTCGATGTTGGCCTGGCGCTCGAGGCGGGGGCGGAGCGCGAGGTAGGCGAGGAGCGCGACCGCGGCGACGAGGACCAGCGCGAGCACGACGACGAGCGGGACCAGCCACCGCGGTCGACGACGGGCGGGGCGCTCGGCGGGGGCCGGGCCGCCCGGGGTCGTGTACGGGCCGGTGGGCAGCGTCATCGGTGTCTCCTGGGTGTCGTGCGGTCGTCGAGGGTGAGATGTCGTCTGGCGTCATCCGGCGTCATCGGCGGCGGGTCCGCCCGCGCAGCGTCCCGACGGCGGTCCCCACGGACCGCGCGACGGACCGTCCGGCGCGGCGCACCCCGGCACCGAGCCGGCCGAGCGCGCGCGCCACTCCCTCCGTCGCGCGCGGCGCGTCGCGGCGAGAGGGGGCGGCGGCGTCGGGCACGGGCGGGGTGACGGGCGCGGGTCGCGGCAGGTACGCGCCGACCCACTGCGCCATGCGTCCGTACGCGAGCGCGCGCACGGGCCGGGAGGAGAGGACGACGTCGTGCAGGGCGCCGTCGAGGCGCGCGACCGTGACGAGGTCGCCGAGCTGGACCGAACGCTGCGCGACGCCGTCCACGTCGATCGCCGTGTCGGTGTGCATCATCTCCGGCGACCACCGCGGCAGCAGCGTGCTCCGGGCCGAGAGCAGGACGAGCACCGGCGCGCCGATCCCGAGGCCGCGCGCGACGGTCTGCTGCCCGCGGAAGACGGCGGACAGCCACGCGGGCGTCGTCCGGAAGCCGTGCTGGGGACGCCACGTGAGGTTGTAGGACCACTCGCCGTCGAACTCCTTGCTCACGGAGCGCGTGTAGAAGCCGAGGTCGACGTTGGGCAGCGGGCGGGTGGGCGTGAGCCGGGCGCGCGCCCCGATCACGGGCTCGAGCAGGAGGCGGCCGACCTCGCGCGTCTGGAACTCCAGCCACGGGCTGTTGAGGACGAGCGCCGCCGCGCGCCCCGGGTGGCGCGCGAGCCACAGGCTCAGCGTCAGGCCGCCGGTCGAGTGGCCCATGAGCACGACCTCGCGCGGGGAGCGCCCGTCGCCCCGGTGGCCCATCGCCCCGAGCGCGGCCTCGATGTCCTCGTCGTACGCGGCGAGGTCGGCGACGTACCCGGGCGTCTGGCCGGGCCGCAGGCTGCGGCCGTACTTGCGCAGGTCGAGCGCGTGGAACCGCGCGCCGTGCGCCTCCCAGAAGTCGGCGAGCTCGGTCTGGAAGAAGTAGTCGGACCAGCCGTGCACGTACAGCACGTCGAGGTACGGGTCGGGGCCCGGGCGTCGGCGCCGCACGAGCGTCGCGACGACGTCGCCCTCCTCGTCGGGCGCGAGCGGGAGCGTGAGCTGCTCGTAGTCGTCGCCCAGGACGTCGGGCTGCCAGTCGGCCATGCCGCCGACCCTAGGCGGGCCCGACGACGGCCGCCCGCCCGGTGGGCCGCTGACCGGCTGGGCGAAGGCCCGGTCGGGTGGAGTGCGGTCCGGCAGGTCCGGCAGGTCCGGCAGGGCCGGTGGCTCCGGTGGGTCCGGTGGTCAGCGGGCGGCGCGGCGGGCGCGCCAGCGCGCGACCTCGTGCTCGACGTCGCGCGTCGGCGTCACGACGGGCGGCCCGCCGAGCAGCTGGCGGCGGGCGTCGACGACGCGCGCGTTGAAGTCCGCGAGGATCTCGCGGACCGCCGTCTCGTCGAGCTCGCGGTCGAGGCGGTCGTCGAGCTCGCGGTCCTCGCGCTTGAGGAGCATGGCCGGGGGCCCGAGCCCGGTGAGCTGCTCGCGCTCGATCACCGCCTTGAGCCACCAGTCCGGGTCGTGCGTGCCCGTGAGCCCGGGGATCGGCTTGCCCGCGAGCGGGAGGTCGTCGAACTCTCCGCGCCGGACGGCCTGGTCGATCACCGTGTCGACGTACATCGCGCGGTCCTCGGGTCGTACACGACGCGGACCGCCGGCCGGGAGGTCGTCGTCGCGCGCCCCGGCCGGCTCGCCCGTCGTGCGCGCCCCGCCCGGTGCGCGCGCCGGGTCCGGGATGGCGGGCTCGTCGGCAGACCCCTCCTGCTGCGCGGCCTCGCGTGCCGCCTCCCGGTCGACCCGGTACTGCGCGGCCCGCCGGACCGGATCGTCGTCCGGGGTGCGGGAACGTCGTCGGAACACGAGAACCTCCCTCGTCGTCCCTGTCAGCGTAGGCAGCCGCCGCCCCGCGGGACGAGCGGGGGGATCAGCCGTCGAGGAGCGGGTGGTACCGGCGGCGCAGGGCCCGGTCGAGCGCGGCGAGCACGCCGCCCACGGTGAGGATCGTGTTCACCGGGCCCGGGAGGTCCGGCACGAAGGGCGGGGTCCACCCCGTGATCTCCGACGCCAGCGCGAGCAGCTGCGGCACCTGCGTGACGAGCGCGACCGCGAGCACGACCCACGCCGTCACGCCCACGGCGCGGCTCGCCGTCGGGCGCTCGCGGTCCATGCGGTCGCGCCAGGCCTCGGCGGTCCCGGGCAGCGGCGGGACGTCGTGCACGGTGCCGACCGCGTCCACGACGCGCACGTACCGCATCCCGTAGGTGCTCATCCTCGCCTCCAGCGTCGCGCCCCCGAGGTCGAACCGGGCGCGCGAGCGCTGCTCGTCGACGAGGCGGCCGTCCCGGTACAGGCGGATGCGCTCGTCCCAGTCGAGGAAGTCCACGGCCACGACGTACTCGTGACCGCCGTGCCGGAGCCCGAACGCGCTGCGCCACAGCACCGCCCACCCGCGGACGGGGCGGAAGGTCGCGGCACGGTCCCGCCCCCCGCCGTGGTCGTCGTCCTCCCGGTCGTCGGGGCCGTCGCGCCAGGCGTCGTCGGTCGTCATGGCCTCATCCGACCCCGGGCGCGCGGTGCGGCGCGTCGCCCGGACGACCGACACCTCCGCGCGCGGCCGACCGACGTCCGCCGAACGGATGACGCGGGCATGATGGGCTCATGCCCGGGTCGATGAAGGTCTCACGCCGCTCCCACGTGCCGCCGTTCGCCGTGATGGAGGTTCTCGCCGAGGCGAACCGGTTGCGCGACGCGGGCGCGTCCGTGCTCAACCTCTGCGCGGGCGAGCCGTCGACCGGGGCGTCGGACGTCGTGCGGCGGCGTGCGATCGAGCTGCTCGAGCACGGCGACCTCGGCTACACCGAGTCGCTCGGGGTGCCCACGCTGCGGCGCGCGATCGCCGAGCACTACGACCGCTGGTACGGCGTCGAGATCGACCCGGCGCGCGTCGCGGTGACGACCGGGTCGTCCGGCGGGTTCCTCCTCGCGTTCCTCGCGGCCTTCGACGTCGGCGACCGCGTCGCGCTCGCACGCCCCGGCTACCCCGCGTACAAGAACATCCTGCGCGCGCTGGGCTGCGAGGTCGTCGAGCTCGACTGCGGCCCGGAGACGCGCTACCAGCCCACGGTGTCGCAGCTCATGGAGGCGTACTACGACGGCGGCCTCGACGGGCTCGTCGTCGCGAGCCCCGCGAACCCGACGGGGACGATGATCCTGCCCGCCGAGCTCGACGCCGTCGCGGCGTGGTGCACCGACCACGAGGTGCGCCTCGTGAGCGACGAGATCTACCACGGCATCGTCTACGGTGACGGCGCGGACGGCCCGGCCGCCGCGCTGCCGACGGCGGCGCGGTACGTGCCCGACGGCGCCGTCGTCGTCAACTCGTTCTCGAAGTACTGGGCGATGACGGGGTGGCGCCTCGGGTGGCTCGTGCTGCCCGACGAGCTCGTGGGGCCGGTCGACGCCCTCGCCGGGAACGTCGCGCTGTCGCCGCCTGCGCTCGCGCAGCACGCGGGCGTCGCCGCGTTCTCCCCCCAGGGGTACGCCGCCGCGGCCGAGAACGTCGCGCGGTACGCGGCGTCGCGCGAGCTCGTGCTCTCCCGGCTCGACGACCTCGGGTGGTCGCGCGTCGCGCCCGCCGACGGCGCGTTCTACGTCTACGCCGACGTCTCCGGGGACGGTCTGGACTCCGTGACGTGGTGCGCGCGCCTGCTCGCCGAGGCGGGCGTCGCGCTCACCCCCGGCACCGACTTCGACGGCGTCCGCGGCGGGGACTGGGTCCGGCTGTCGTTCGCCGCGGCCCCGAGCACGGTCGCCGAGGCGGTCGAGCGCATCGCCGCCTGGCGCCGCACCCTCTGACGCGGCCCGGGCGGCGCGCGGCCCGACGACGTCCCCCGCGCCCGGGGACCCCGCCCTGGTCGCGACGGTCCGCGGCCCGCGCGAGGATCGTCCGGTGCCCCACGACTCCCGTGACCTGAACGACGGACCGCTGCCCCCGCGCCCGGACGGCGCCCTCCGCCTCGCGACCTTCAACACGCTGCACGGCGCCGCGCTCGACGGCACGGTCGACGTCGAGCGGTTCGCGCGCGCCGTCGCGTACCTCGACGCCGACGTGCTCGCGCTCCAGGAGGTCGAGCGCGACTCGCCCCGCTCGCACCGCGCCGACCTCGTCGCCGTCGCGGCGGAGGCGCTGCGCGCCGAGCACCGGCACCTGTCCCCCACGCTCCGTGGCGTCTCCGGTGCGTGGGTGCGCGCGGGGCGGCCGGGGTCGGGCGTGCGGCGCGTCCCGGGCGTCGCGTCCTACGGCATCGGTCTCGTCAGCAGGTTCCCCGTCGAGCGGTGGTCGCGCCTCGAGCTCGACCGGATGCCGTGGCGGTCGCGCGTGCGGCGGCGCCGGCCGGGGACCGCGACGGGGGCCGCGCGCCTGCTGCCCTTCCGGGTGGTGCCCGACGAGCCGCGCGCTGCGCTCGCCGCGGCCGTCCGCACGCCGTGGGGGCCGCTCACCGTCGTGACCGCGCACACGACGTCGCGCCCCGAGTTCACCGCGGACCAGCTCCGGGCCTTCACGGGAGCCTGCGCGCCGCTCCCGCGCCCGCTCGTGCTGCTGGGCGACCTCAACCTGCGCGCGCCGGAGCCCGCGGAGATCACCGGGTTCACGTCGCTCGCCGACGTGCTCACGCACCCCGTCGACCGGCCCGTGCGGCAGGTCGACCACGTGCTCGCCGACGGCCTGCCCGGCGGCCCGACCGTCCGGGCCCTCGGGCCCGCGACGGCCGTCGACACAGGGCTGTCCGACCACCGTGCGGTCGTGGTGGACGTCGTCCTGGAGCCGGCGCCCGGCGCTCCGCGCTGAGCGGGGTCGGGCGGCCGCGCCGAGCGGGGTCGGGCAGCCGTGCCGGGCGGGGCGGGCGGCCGTCAGGCGGCGAGCCCGACCTCCTGGGGCGCGGGCTCGCCGTCGGCGCGCACGGCGACCGCCGCAGGGGCGGACGCGGTGAGGGCGGCGGCCTCGTCGAGCGCGCGACGGCGCGCACGCCGCGCCCGCACGATGACGACGATCGCCTGGGCGCCGATGAGCACCCACACGAGGTTCGCGGCGACGGACGGCCACACGCCGTTGGCCGCGGCGACCATGCCCATGAGGCCCGCGGCGGTGAGGTTGGTGAGCTGGAACGGGGCGGACGACGGCGCCCAGCGGCCACGGCTGACCATCGCGTAGGCGACGACGCCGGCGGCGGCACCGATCCAGCCGAGGAACATGACGATCGCGTCGAGGGTGACAGGCACAGCGGTACTCCGGTGACGAAGAAGGGGTGGAGGGGGGTACCGCGACGCTGCGGTGGCTGTGCGCTCCGGGCCGATGGCTGGTGGCGCGGGTGGTGCGAAGCTCGGGCGCCGACCCGTAAGGAGGAGGAGGTAACCGACCGGCGCCACGACAAGTATGAGGCCTTCCGCGGTTCAGCACAATCGAAGGATTCTGCACCGGGCGTTTAGCATCTCTACATGGCGACGGACCCACGCAGACTTGGTTTCCTCCTTGCCGTGCACCGTGGTGGAGGCATCCTCGCGGCAGCGGATCTCCTGCACGTCACCCCGTCCGCGGTCTCGCAGCAGATCCAGCGGCTCGAGGCCGAGGAGGGGGTCGTCGTGCTCGACCGCGGACCGCGCGGCGTGACCCTCACGCCCGCCGGTCGCGTGCTCGCCGAGACCGCCGAGCGCATCGAGACCGAGCTCGTCGAGGCCCGCAAGGCGCTCGCCGCGCTCGGCGACGAGGTGAGCGGGCGCGTCGCCGTCGGTTCCTTCCAGACGGCGATCCGCGCCGTCGTCGCGCCCGTCGCCGGGCGGCTCGCCGAGACCGCCCCCGGGATCGAGCTCGACGTGCAGGAGCGCGAGCCCACCGAGGCCCTGCGCCTCCTGCGCGCGGGCGAGCTCGACGTCGTCCTCCTCGAGCGCGACTACGAGGCCGACTCCCCCGCCCCGCGCGGCACGCGCGAGATCGTCCTGCTCGACGAGCCGTGGCGGCTCGTCGTCCCCGCCGGCATGCCGACGCCCACGCGTCTCGACGACGTGCGCGACGCCGTGTGGCTGGGACCCGAGCCCGGCACCGCCGCGGCCCGTGCGCTCCGGCGGCTGTCGCGCGGGCTCGGCGGGACCCTGCGCACGCGGCACAACTACTACGACTTCGACGTCGCGCTCTCGCTCGTCGCGGCCGGGCTCGGCGTCGCGATGCTCCCGGCGCTCGCCGTGGAGGGTGGCGCGTCGGACGAGGTGCCCGACGGCGTCACGGTCGTCGGGCTGCCCGGGCTCGGCTCGCGCCGCCTCGTCGCGCGCCACCGCGCGACCCGGCACGAGCCCCGCCCCGTGGTCTCCGCCGTGCTCGACGAGATGGTCGCCGCCGCGGGCGGGATCGCGTTCGCCTGACTCCGGGGCGTCGTAGCCTGCGAGGGTGGACGTAGCGGTGGTGGGGGCGACGGGCGACGTCGGCCGGCAGGTGTGCACGCAGATCGTCGAGCGGCGGGTGCTCCCGCCGACGGCGCGGCTCCAGCTCGTCGGCCGGGCCGGGGGCGCGTCGGGGCGCGCCGTGCACGGGCTGCGCGCCGACCTCGTCGACGCGTACGACGAGCACGCGCCGCTCCTCGACGTCGCGCACTCGCCCGACGACGTGACCGCCGACGTCATCGTCGTCGCCGCCGGCCTCACTCCCCCGGCCCGCACGGGCGCCGACCCCGACCGGCGCGTGCTCGCCGCGACGAACGGCGCGGTGCTCGCCGAGTACGCGGACGCGATCGCGCGGCACGGCTCGGGCCACGAGGTCGTGATCGTCGTGACGAACCCCGTGGAGCTCGGGGTCGCGGTCATGGCGGAACGGCTCGGGCGGCACCGCGTGCTCGGCATGGGGGCCTGGCTCGACACGCTGCGGTTCCGGCGCGAGATCGCGGTCGAGCTGGGCGTGCGGCGGCACCGGGTCGGCGGGTTCGTGGGGGGCCAGCACGGCGAGGACGCCGTCCCGCTGTGGTCGACCGTCCGGGTGAGCGGGCTCGACGCCGACGAGCGGGCCCGCGCCGTCGCCGCGCTACGCCGCGGCCGCACGCTCGGCGCCCTGCCCGGCGAGATCGCCGCGGCGAAGGACGAGCTCGCGCGCGTCGCGAGCCAGGACATGGGCGCCGCGTTCGAGCTCATCGACACCTGGCCCGCCGACCTGCGGCTCGTCACGCGACCCTGGATGACCCACCAGTCCGGCGCGAAGACCCCCGCGGGCACCGCGAGCGCGACCGTCGACCTCCTCGAGGTGATCCTCGACGGCCGCGAGATCGTCGTCGCGGGGCAGGTCGCGCTCGACGGCGAGCTCGACGGACGGCTTCCCTCGGACGACGGCGTGCCGTCGCGCGGCGTCCTCGGCGTCCCGGTCGTGCTCGGCCCGGGCGGGTGGACGCGCGTCCTGCTCGACGAGCTGCCCGACGACGAAGCGCGCCGGCTCGTGCAGGCGGCCGGGGGGATCGATCGCCTGGTGTCGGCGAGCGCGGCGTCGGCGAGCGCGGGGTCGCCCGCGGGCGGTACGGCGAGCGCGGCGGCGGGTGCGGAGGGTTCGTCGGGCGCGGCGGGCACGCAGGTCGGGACGGCTGGCGTCCCGGGCACGACCGGGACGACGGTCGCGGAGCGCGTGCCGACCCCGGCCGGTGCGGAGCGCGACTGGGTCGCGACCGTGCACGGTCTGGACCAGCCGGGCACGCTCACCGCGCTCACCGGGGTGTTCTCGACGCGCGGCGTGAGCTTCGACTCGCTCGCCACCGGGCCGGTGGACGGCGACGGCCGGGCGGGGCGGATCGTCGTGTCGTTCCGCGCGACGCCCCGCCGCACGCGGGCCCTGGAGCGCGCGGTCCGGCGTCTCGCGACGGTGCGCTCCGTCGTCGTCGAGCCCGCGGGAGGCGACGCCGGGCGTCCCTGACCGCGCCCCGGGGTGCCCGTGCCGCGCACGCCGGGACCGTGACGAGCGGTGTCGTCCCGGGGCGCGTACCGTCGATGGGACCGAGTCCGCAGTCAGGGGGGACCGTGCCCGAATCCCAGTACCAGGTGCTCGTGATCGAGGACGACCTCGACGCCGCCGAGTTCCTGAGGATCGCGCTCGAGCGTCACGGCGGCATGCACGTCGACACGGTCGAGACCGCCGAGGGAGCCGTCGAGGCGCTGCGACGGCAGTCGTACGACGTCCTCGTCAGCGACATCCAGCTGCCCGGCCGTTCCGGGCTCGAGGTCCTGCCCGAGCTCCGGGCGATCGACCCGGCGGTGCGCGTCATGATCGTCACCGCGTACCCGACCGTGGACCACGCGATCGGTGCGCTGCGCGAGTCGGCGGACGACTTCCTCGTCAAGCCGGTGACAGCCGCCGAGGTCGTCCGCCGCGCCACCGAGCTCGCGCAGCGGACCCGGGCGGCCCGCACCTCCTCCCGGCAGCGGGTGCTCGCCGTCGGAGCGCACCCGGACGACGTCGAGATCGGGGTGGGTGCCACGCTCGCCGCGCACGCCGCCGCCGGGGACGAGATCGTGACGCTCGTCCTCTCCGGCGGTGCGGTCGGCGGCGAGACCTCGGCCCGCCGCTCGGAGGCGGCCGCCGCGGCCGCGGTCGTCGGTGCGCGCCTCGTGCACCTCGACTTCCCCGACACGCGGCTGGACCCCGCCGCGGGGATGATCACCGCGATCGAGGAGGTCGTCCGGGAGGTCCGCCCGACGCGGATCTACACCCACGGGATCCACGACCGCCACCAGGACCACCGCGCCGTGCACGAGGCGGTCCAGGTCGCTGCGCGGGAGGTCCCGGGGCTCTGGTGCTTCCAGAGCCCGTCCTCGACCGTCGAGTTCGCGCCGAACCGCTTCGTCGACGTCGACGGGTTCGTCGACACCAAGCTGAGCATGCTCGCCGCCTTCGCGTCCCAGAGCCACCGGGAGTACATGCAGCCCGACGTGGTGCGTGCGACCGCGCGGTACTGGGCCAGGTTCAGCCCCGCCCGCGACGCCGAGCCGTTGGAGACGGTCCGGGCCAGCGAGACCCTCGTCCGCGGGGAGGTCGTCCAGGCGGCTCCCGCGGTCGACGGGCAGGGGGCGGACGCCGGGCACGGCTCCGGCGGGCGGTGAGCAGACCGACCGAGCTCGGTGAGAGGTACCCGGTCCTCCGCCTGGGCTGGGCGGACGAGGACGCCGTCGCGCTGCGCCAGGTGCCCATCACGCTCTCCGTGGTGGTCGCCGCGGCCTCGCTGTGGTGGATGGTGGAGCCCGCCCGTCCGGGTCTGCTGGTCGCGGCGGTCGTGCTCTCCGTCGGCGTCCTCGTGGTCGCCGCGCTCGGCCGGTGGGACACGTGGCCCGTCTCATGGCGCTTCGCCTGCTCGCTCGCGCAGATGCTCGCGATCGGCCTGCTCGACGTCGGGGCGGGCCTCCAGGCGGTGACCCTCGACATCCTCCTCGTCCTCCCCCTCGCGAGCCTGGCGCTCCGTCCGGGCTCGGCCGGTCCCGCGGTCGGGCTCGCGGGCGCGGGTCTGGTCCTCCTCGTGCCGGTCGTCGTGGACACCGGCCGGATCCAGCCCGTCCTGCACGCGGTCGTCACCTTCTCGATCCTCGCGACGCTCGCGCTCGGCATCCACGGCATGGTGACGCTCGCGCGCGGCCAGGCCGTCCAGCTGGCCGCCGCCCGCGACGCCCTCGACGCGTCGTCAGGACGTCTGCGCGACTCGCGGGACACGCTCGCGAGCATCCTCGCCGCCGCTACCGAGCAGGCCTTCCTGGCCACCGACGACGCGGGCACGGTGGTCTCCGCCAACACCGGCGCCGAACGTCTCCTCGGGACGGCGGCGAGCACGCTCGTGGGGACGGACGTCGTCCGCCTCCTCGGCGGAGGATCGGCCGCGGCGGGCGAGGCGGGCGACCAGGAGGGGGGCACGCCGTCGGCGCTCGCGGAGATCGTCGGGGCCGCCGCGCACGGCGGCACCGAGGTGCACGAGCGCGACCACACCCTGCCGGACGGTACGAGTCGTCGGCTCGAGGTGGTCGTGACCCGCAGGCCCGCCCTCTCGGGGCCGGCGCCGGAGCTCCCGCCGGGCTACCTGTTCGTGGCGACCGACGTGACGCGCCGCCACGAGGACGAGCAGGAGCAGGACGCGTTCATCGGCCTCGTCAGCCACGAGCTGCGCACGCCGCTCGCCTCGATCCTCGGGTACGTCGACCTGCTCCGGATGCGGCCCGAGAGCCTGGACGACGAGCAGCAGCGCTATCTCCAGGTCGTGGAGCGCAACGCGCACCAGCTCCAGGCCCTGGTGGAGGACCTGCTCACCAGCGCCCAGGTGGTCTCCGGGACGTTCGCCCTGGTACCGATGGAGCTGGACGTGGTGGAGGTGGTCCGGGAGGCCGTGGCGTCCACCGCACCGGTCGCGGCCCGTGCCGGGGTCGCGATCGTCGAGGACGGGGACGCCGAGGTCCGCCTGCTCTCCGACGCGCAGCGGCTGGGCCAGGTGGTCGAGAACCTGCTCACGAACGCCGTGAAGCACAGCACGCGGGGCGGCCAGGTGCGGGTGAGCGTCACCGCCGAGCCCGCGCAGGATGCCGCCCGGTGCGTCCGCGTCCGGGTCGTTGACCACGGCACCGGCATCCCGGCGGATGAGCTCGCGCGCCTGACCGAGCGCTTCTACCGGACCCGGGAGACCGTCCGTCGGCGGGTCCGGGGCGTCGGTCTCGGCCTGTCGCTCGTGCAGACGATCGTCGACGCGCACGGGGGGAGCCTGTCCATCGCCAGCGAACCGGGGGTCGGGACCGAGGTGGACGTGCTCCTGCCCGACCTCTCACCGGACCAGGACGAGCCCTAGGCCGGTTCTTCGCTCGCGTCGGGGCGCCACACGGACGCGAGCGCGGTCCAGTACGCGTCGCCCATGAGGGAGTACGGGGTCACGTTGACCGAGCGCACCCCGTTCGTCGCGGCGAAGGAGACGCCCTCCGCCATCGTCTCCGGCTCGATGTTGCGGCCGCGCCCCGCCCAGAGGCCGACGGAGATCGTGATGCGCGACGTGTCGTATCCCGCCGCAGCGAGCGCTGCGGTGAGCGCCTCGACGCTGTCGGCCTCGTGTCCCGAGTTCTGGAAGTAGGCCCAGACGGTCAGCCGGTCGACGGCGGACAGCAGGACGCCGTAGTCGTGGCCGCTGGACGGGACGCCCTGCGCGAGGTCGTCCCAGTCCACGCGTACCTCCATGGAGAGGGCGATCGACGCGCCGTCGCCGTCCCCGACCTCGTCGAGGCCGGCCCGCATCCGCGCGAGGAGCCCGGCGAGCACGTCGGACCGCCAGGACCCCAGCTCCGGCGCGTCCTCCTGGACCGCGCCGGACTCGTCGCGCGGCCAGTCCTCCGCGCCGGTCATCTCGCGGTAGAGCGCGAGATCGTCCTCGCCGAACGTGTAGCCGTCGAGGAAGAGCTCGGTCACGGAGATGTACGCGGGCTCGTACCGCTCGCCCAGCGCGACGACGTAGGCGACCAGGCGGTCACCGACGGGCCCGGTCGCGAGAGCGCTCGCGGAGGCCTGGTAGGTCGCCGTCTCACCGCTCGTGCTCCGGCCGGCGAGGGAGGGGTCCTGCTCGAGCCACCGCGGGACGAACGCGTCCACGATCAGGCCGAACTCGCGCTGCGCGCCGTCGGAGGTCCGGGCCAGGGCGCGCGCCGCCGTCGAGAGGTGGTCGGTACCCGGCTCGGCGGCGGCCTCCGGGTAGGCGGCCCAGTCGAACGCGGTGAACTCCACCCGTCCGGCGTTGAGCTCCACGGCGTTCGCCCCGGCGGAGTCGAGGTGCTGGTCGACCGCTCCCCAGTCGGTGCCCGGGTCGGTCACCACACCGAAGTCGATGCTGACGGACCGTACGTCGTCGGGCGGGGGCGTGGACCGCATGGGCGGCAGGGACTCCTTCCACGGGCTTGCGAGGAGCACCGCCGCGACGACGACGGCGACGAGGGGCACGACGATCAGCGCGACCCAGGGTCGTCGACCGCGCCGAGCCCGCGCACCGACACCGTGCCGGTCCTCTCGAGCTTGTCCCATCGTCCCTCCGCGTCCGTCGTCTCCCGGCGTGCCGCCTCCAGCATGACCAGTGTCATGAGCGAGGAGTAGACGGGCCACAGCGGGACCGTCCACAGATATCGAAGATCGCCGGGTGCGTGGTCGAGCACGACCGCGAGGAGCAGCAGCCCCAGGGACAGGGGCAGCCCGAGGAACAGCGCCCACTCCCACCACGACGGAGGCAGCCAGCCCGTGCCCTCGACGGCGACGAGGACGGAGAGGGCGAGGAACGCGAGCACCTGGAGGAACGGTCCCGCCACCTGCGACACGGTGTTGTAGAGCAGGTACGCCCCGAAGCGCCCGTACCGGAGGTTGCCGATCATCCGCCGGTGCAGCGCCGACACCTGGAGCAGGCCGCGCGCCCACCGCACCCGCTGTCGCCAGAGGCCGCGGACCGTCGAGGGCGACTCGGCGTAGACCACGGCGTCCGGCGCGAACGTCACCCCGTAGCCGGCGGCGTGCACCCGCCAGGTGAGCTCGAGGTCCTCTGCCAGGGTGTCCGTCCGGAGGGGCCCCGTGCGTTCGAGCACCTCGCGCCGGAACGCGCCCACGTTCCCCGACACGACGGGGAGGCAGCCGAGCACGTCGAGCGCGCGGCGCATGAGCCCGGTGCCGACGTGGCTGACGAGGGCGAGGAACCGCGTCAGCACCCGATCGAGGTTCACCGGGCGGTCGTTCCCGCACACCGCGCCGACGCGGGCGTCGCGGAACCCGCGCAGCAGCCGGGTGATCGTGTCGTGCCGGAAGACGCCGTCGGCGTCGACCAGGAGGACGACCTCGCCCCGCGCGAGGGCGATGCCACGGTTGAGGGCGGCGCCCTTGCCGGCGTTCTCCTGCCGCACCGCGTGCACGCGCGCGTGCCGCTCGGACAGCCTGAGCATCCTGTCGAAGGTGTCGTCGCGGGACCCGTCGTCGACGCACAGGATCTCGAAGCGCGGGTAGTCGCTGCGCAGGAGCGACCGCACGCAGTTGTCGATGACGACCGCCTCGTCGAAGGCGGGGACCACGACGGAGACCAGAGGAGGCTCCGCCCAGGACGGGCCGAGCCCGGCGGGGCCGGGTGCCGCGCGTCGGTGGCGGTGCTCGAAGGCGAGCGCGAACGGCACGAGGGCGAGGCGGACGAGCCCCACGACGAGGAGCGTCGATCCGACCACGAGCGCGAGCGCGGTGAGGACTCCGGTCAGGGCGGCCGGCATGCCTTCAGACCGGCCACTCGCGGAGCACGGCGTCGAGCAGCTCCGGTGCGGACTCGGACACCGCCCCGAAGCGCGCGTTGACCTCCAGGACGACCGGTGTCCCGTCCGCGAGCCGCCGGACGTCCATGTCGAGAGGACCGACGAGCCCGAGCGCCAGGGTCGTGGCCCGTGCCACGGCGGCGACGTCCGCGGCCGCGCTCTCCTCGAGGCGCGTCACCGTCGTGGCGTTGCCGACGCGTCCCTCCTTGCGGCCGGTCTTCTCCAGGACGACGACCTGCGTCTCCCCGGTCGACGGCGACCGGAACACCTGCGGGCAGTACTCCCGCCCCGGCGCGAACCCCTGGACGATCCACGACGCGTCGAGAGCGGCCCATGCCGGGTCGTCCGCGGTCTCCACGACGTGGACGCCACGCCCGCCCCGCGCGACACGCGGCTTGACGACGACCGGACCCGCCGCCCAGTCGAGCGCGTCCGCCGCGGAGGGCAGGGCGTCGGCCCCGGCGTGCGGCGGGACGCCGACGCCCTGGCGGTCGAGCGCGAGCATCGTGAGGAGCTTGTCGCCGGCGACGGCCGTCGGGCCGGGCGGCGACACCACGACGTCGCGGGTCAGGCCCGCGGCACCGGCGAGGACGGCGAGGTGCGCCAGCTCCTCGGAGACGGACGGGACGACGAGGACGTCTCCGTACCGGCGCACGAGCGCCAGGGTCGCGCCGTCGTAGGCGGGGTCTCCCGCCGCCGGGACGGCCTCCACGGTCGCGAACCCCGGGACGGCACGTGGCGCCAGGTCCACCCCGACGGCGTGCACCTCCGGTCGTCGCGCGAGCTGAGCCCCGAGCGCCCGCCCGGCCGGCCCTGCGGCCCCGGTGACGATGATCGTGCGCGTGTCCCCCATCGTCCGAATGTACGGCGGCCTCCTGGGGTCCGCAGGGCCGGGGGCACCGGGTACGCGGGAGCGAGGGCGGTGTGCCCGCTACGATGAGGCCACAACTCCATGCTTGACCGGCGGTGCCGTCCTTCGGGCGCGGTGCCGGCCGGGCCGCCAGAACCGCGACGGGAGAGTCCGTCGCCCCGGTCCCCGGACCGCGGCGACGGCGCCGAAGGAGCAAGTCCTCCCCGGGAATCTCTCAGGCCCACGTACCGTCGAGGCGAGGCAACTCTGGAAAGCGGCCGTGCTGGGGCGCCCTCGAGGCGTCGCGCGCGGCCCACCGACGGTGCAAGTCGGCGCGCCCCGGCCCTCGTGGCACGGCGGACCGGCAAAACTCTCAGGTCGACGCGTGCGTCCGATGACAGAGCGGGGAGGGACCCGCCGTCGTCCCCTCCCCCGGAGGTCCCCGTGACCCAGCCGTCCCTCGACCGCACCTCCCCGCTCGACGCCGCCTCCGGCGCGTTCGCGCCGCGCCACCTCGGCCCGCGCGGCCGCGAGGTGCAGGTCATGCTCGACCAGCTCGGCCACGCCTCGCTCGACGCGCTGGTCGACGCCGCCGTGCCCGCGGCGATCCGCACCGAGCGCCCGCTCGACCTGCCTGCGGCGCGCACCGAGACGGAGGTGCTCGACCACCTGCGCGCGCTCGCCGCGAAGAACGTCGTGAAGACGCAGATGATCGGGCTCGGCTACTACGGCACCGTCACTCCCCCGGTGATCCGTCGCAACGTCCTCGAGTCCCCCGCCTGGTACACGGCGTACACGCCGTACCAGCCCGAGATCTCGCAGGGCCGCCTGGAGGCGCTGCTCAACTTCCAGCAGGTCGTCGAGGACCTCACGGGTCTCGACGTCGCGAACGCGTCGCTGCTCGACGAGGCGACCGCGGTCGCGGAGGCCGTCGCCCTCATGTGGCGGGCGTCGCGCGCGAAGGGCGGCTACGTGGTGCTCGACGCCGACCTCTTCCCGCAGACGCTCGCCGTCACCCAGGGCCGGGCCCGGGCGGTCGGCCTGCCCGTCGTCGTCGCGGACCTGTCGGACGGCCTGGAGGCCGGGCTCGCCGCCGCCCGCGCGGCGGGCGCGTTCCCGACCGGGCTGGACGACGACGCGCACCTCGTGGGCGTCGTCGTCCAGCAGTCGGGCGCGTCGGGCCGCGTCGTGGACTGGCGGCCCGTGGTCGCGGAGGCCAAGGACGCGGGCGCGCTCGTCACCGTGGCGAGCGACCTGCTCGCGCTGACGCTGCTCGTCTCCCCCGGCGAGCTCGGCGCCGACGTGGCGGTGGGCTCGGCCCAGCGGTTCGGCGTCCCGTTGTTCTACGGGGGCCCGCACGCGGCGTTCATGGCCGTGCGCAAGGGTCTGGAGCGCTCGCTCCCCGGCCGTCTCGTGGGCGTCTCGATCGACGCCGACGGCGCCACCGCCTACCGCCTCGCGCTCCAGACGCGCGAGCAGCACATCCGGCGCGAGAAGGCGACGAGCAACATCTGCACGGCGCAGGCCCTCCTCGCGATCGTCGCCTCGATGTACGCGGTCTACCACGGGCCCGACGGCCTCCGCGCCATCGCCGAGCGCACGCACGCGCACGCCGTGACCCTCGCGGAGCGCCTCCGGGCCGCGGGCGTCGCCGTCGAGCACGACACCTTCTTCGACACCGTCCGCGCCGTCGTCCCGGGCCGCGCCACCGCCGTCGTCGAGGCCGCCGCCACCGCCGGCATCAACCTGTACAACCCCGATGCAGATCATGTACAGATCGCCTGCGACGAGACCACCACCCCCGCGACCGTCGACACCGTGCTGAGGTCGTTCGGCGTGGACGCCGCTGGAGGCCCGAGCGCCGAGGGCGCCCCCGTGGCCGGGTCCGGCCACGACCTCCCGACCTGGGCGACCCGGACGACGGCGTACCTCCGGCACCCGATCTTCCGCCTGCACCGGTCCGAGACGTCGATGCTGCGCTACCTGCGCCGTCTCGCGGACAAGGACCTCGCGCTGGACCGCACGATGATCCCCCTGGGCTCGTGCACGATGAAGCTCAACGCGACGGCGGAGATGGAGGCGATCTCCTGGCCGGGGTTCGCGGACCTGCACCCGTTCGTGCCGGCCGACCAGGCGCGCGGCTACGAGGAGCTGATCGGCGGCCTCGAGTCGGCGCTCGCGGAGATCACGGGTTACGCGGGCGTCTCGGTGCAGCCGAACGCGGGGTCGCAGGGCGAGCTCGCGGGCCTCCTGGCGATCCGCGAGTACCACGTGTCGCGCGGCGACGTGGAGCGTGACGTGTGCCTGATCCCCGCGTCGGCGCACGGGACGAACGCGGCGTCGGCGGCGCTGGCGGGGCTGAGGGTCGAGGTCGTGCGCACCGCGGAGAGCGGCGAGGTGGACCTGGCCGACCTGCGCGCGAAGCTGGCCGACCACGGCCCGCGGGTCGCGGCGATCATGATCACGTACCCGTCGACGCACGGCGTCTTCGAGGAGCACGTCCGCGAGGTCTGCGACCTCGTACATGAGGCGGGTGGTCAGGTGTACATCGACGGGGCGAACCTCAACGCGCTCGTCGGGCTCGCGCGCCCGGGGGAGTTCGGGGGCGACGTCTCGCACCTGAACCTGCACAAGACGTTCTGCATCCCGCACGGCGGGGGAGGGCCGGGAGTCGGCCCCGTCGCGGTCGCCGCGCACCTCGTGCCGTTCCTCCCGGGCGACCCGCTGGCTCCCGGTCAGGACCCCGCCACCGGTACCCCGGTCTCGGCGACGCGGTACGGGTCGGCCGGGATCCTGCCGATCTCGTACGCGTACGTCGCGCTCATGGGCCCGGACGGTCTGACGGAGGCGACGAAGACGGCCGTGCTCACGGCGAACTACGTCGCGAACCGGCTCGCCGACCACTACCCGGTGCTGTACACCGGGCCGAACGGCCTCGTCGCGCACGAGTGCATCCTCGACCTGCGCCCGATCACCGCGCAGACGGGCGTGACGGCGGAGGACGTGGCGAAGCGGCTCATGGACTACGGGTTCCACGCCCCGACGCTCTCGTTCCCCGTGGCGGGCACGCTCATGGTGGAGCCGACGGAGAGCGAGGACCTCGCGGAGCTCGACCGGTTCGTCGACGCGCTCGTCGCGATCCGCGGCGAGATCGACGCCGTCGCCTCCGGCCGCTGGAGCGTCGAGGAGTCGCCGCTGCGCGGCGCCCCGCACACCGCGGCGGCGCTCGTGGCGGAGGACTGGGACAAGCCGTACTCGCGCGAGCTCGCGGCGTACCCGGTCGCGAGCCTGCGCGCCGGGAAGTACTGGCCGCCGGTGCGCCGCATCGACGGTGCGCGGGGCGACCGCAACCTGGTGTGCTCGTGCCCGCCCCTGGAGTCCTACGTGACGGGAGACCTCGCATGACCGAGCAGCAGACCGGGACGACCGAGAGCGCGGAGCGTCGCAGCCCGCTGCACGACGAGCACGTCGCGCTCGGCGCGAACCTCACGAGCTTCGGCGGGTGGCTGATGCCGCTGCGGTACACGTCCGACCTCGCGGAGCACCGCGCCGTCCGCGAGGCGGCCGGCCTGTTCGACCTCTCCCACATGGGCGAGATCGAGGTCGCGGGACCGCAGGCCGCGGCCGCGCTGGACCACGCGCTCGTCGGGAACCTCTCGGCGGTCGCGCCCGGCCGGGCGCGCTACACGATGATCTGCCAGGAGGACGGCGCGGTCCTCGACGACCTCGTCGTGTACCGCCTCGCGGACGAGCGGTTCCTCGTGGTCGCGAACGCGGGCAACGCGGACCTCGTCGCGCGCGAGCTCGTCGCGCGGGCCGCGGGCTTCGACGCGAACGTCACCGACCAGGGGTCGGCCACGGCGCTCGTCGCGGTCCAGGGGCCGCGCGCGGAGGAGATCGTCGCGGGCCTCACGGACCCGGCCGACCCGGTCGCCGCCGGGACCGTGCGCGACCTCCGGTACTACGCGGCGGCACCGCTCGTGCTGCGCACCGACGACGGCGCGGTGGACGCCCTCGTGGCCCGCACCGGGTACACGGGGGAGGACGGCTTCGAGCTGTTCGTGCCCGCGGACCGCGCCGCCGACCTGTGGCGCACCGTGCTCGCCGCGGGCGGGCCGCTCGGCCTCGTCCCGGCGGGCCTCTCCGCGCGCGACTCGCTGCGCCTGGAGGCGGGGATGCCGCTGTACGGGCACGAGCTCGACACCACGACCACGCCGTACGAGGCGGGGCTCGGGCGCGTCGTGAGGCTCGACAAGGTCGACGCCGACGGCGCCCCGCTCGAGTTCGTCGGCCGGGCCGCGCTCGCCGCGCGCCGGGAGTCCCCGCCCGCGCGCGTGCTCGTCGGGCTCGAGGGGCTGGGGCGACGGCCCGCGCGGGCGGGCTACGCCGTCGTGCTGCCGGGCGACGGCGTCGACGCCGGGGGAGCGGTGGGGGAGTCCGCGCGCCGCGTGGGCACGGTGACGTCCGGTGCCCCGTCGCCGACGCTCGGCCACCCGATCGCCCTGGCGTACGTCACGCCCGAGCTGTCGGCGGAGGGCACCGAGCTCGCCGTCGACGTGCGCGGACGGGCCGAGCCCGTGGTCGTCGTGCCGCTCCCGTTCTACCGTCGTCCCCAGCAGTCCTGACCGACCCGTCGTCCCGAAGGAGAACCCCATGACCGAGGCCCAGTTCCCGGCGCACCTGCAGTACACGGCCGAGCACGAGTGGATCGACGGCTCGACCCCCGCCGTCGTCGGGATCACCGCGACGGCTGCCGAGGCGCTCGGCGACATCGTCTACCTGGAGCTGCCCGAGGTGGGCGCCGAGGTGACGGCCGGGAGCGTCATCGGCGAGGTCGAGTCGACCAAGTCCGTGTCGGAGCTCTTCTCGCCCGTCACGGGCACGATCGTCGAGGTGAACCAGGCGGCGGTCGACGACCCGGCCGTCGTGAACTCGGACCCGTACACCGACGGCTGGCTGTTCAAGGTCGACGTCGTCGACACGGGCGACCTGCTCACCGCCGACCAGTACGCGGCGCACGTCGGCAGCTGACGACCGGGCCGGGGCGGCGCGGACCGCCCCGGCACAGGGTCGGCGGAACGGTCAGCGGAACGTCGTCGCGTAGTACGTCTGCTGGTCGACGGTCTCGACCTCGACGTCCTGCGTCCGCTCGAGGTGGCGGCGCAGGTTGTCCGCGAACCGCAGCGAGTCGTCGTTGAACCGCGACACGTCGTAGGCGCACACCACGCGGTTCTCCGCGAGGTGCGCGACGAGCGCGTCGATCATGTCCATGAACGTCCGGCTCGCGCGACGGCCCGGGTGGGCGAGCGTGAAGCCGATGTACCAGACGGCGCCGCGCGCGGCGTGCTCGGGGTAGCGCGCCGCGAAGAACTCCGGGCTCACCCACGGGACCGCCGCGAGGTCGGTCGCGAGCGTCGTCAGCCCGACGGCCGCGCCGTCGTCGTCGTGCGCGAGGAGCTTGAGGACCCGCGGGTCGCTCATCTCCTCGTCGAACTCCTCGCGGTGCAGCACGTGCCGGGCCGCCGCACGCGTGCGCAGCGGCTCGAACGCCTCGAGGTAGAGCTCCCAGAACCGGTCGGCGAGCTCGCCGTCCACGGTCTGCTCGAACGTCACCGCGGCGCGCCCCGCGCCCGCACGCGCCGGCGCCGTCACCGGGTCTCCCCGTCCCAGCCCTCGCGGCGGTACGCGGCGACGACGACGGAGCACACGGGCAGCGACTCGCAGCGCACCCCGGCGACCCGGCGGCCGGCCGGGTGGAACCGGTTGCCGCGCGTCGCGGCCAGGTCCTCCAGGCTGAGCGTGAGGTCCAGCTCGAGCTGCTCGTGCGACGGCGCCTCGTGCTCCACGAAGAGACCGGCACCGCTGTCGTCGTCGCGCAGCGACCACGCCACGCCGGCCCACGCCTCGTGGCCGGGCATCACGGCGTGCGCCTCGGCGTACACGCAGTAGAGGAGGTCGCCGTGCCCGCCGTACCCCTCCTCGAGACGGTCCACCTCGACCACGCGGGACCCGGGCGGCACGACGGAGCTCAGCCGGACGAGGTTGAAGTCGCCGACGCCGGCGTCCGTGAGCGCCGCGTCGAACGCGGACAGCTCGGTCCTCCCCGTGCCCGTCCCGTGGCTCACGTAGATGATGGGTCCCGCGGTCATGTGTTCTCCGTCCTCGAGGCTCTCGCCCCGTCGTCGTGCGCCGTGCCCCAGCGGCCCGCGGCCGTGTCCAGGAGGTCGAGCACGGGTTCCAGCAGCTTCTCGGGGGCGGTGCTCCCCTTGCGCAGGTAGACGGTATCTCCCAGCCGGAGGTCCGCACGCTGGTGCGCGTCGAGGCGCGCCCCGCTGTAGATGACGAGCGGGACCCGGCTCAGGCGGCCGTCCTGGCGGAGCACGTCGACGACCTCGCGCCCCGCGCCGTCGGGCAGCGTGAGGTCGAGCACGACGAGCGCCGGGTCGTCGCCGCCCGCGAGCACCTCCAGCGCCTCGTGGACGCTGCGCGCCAGCGTGACGACGAGGCCCGCCCCCTGCAGGACGGTCCGGACCACCTCCCCGACCTCCGGGTCGTCCTCGACGACGAGCACGTGCTCGTGGTGCGGGCGCAGGCTGACGGCCTCCCTGACGGTGCGCTCGAGCTCCGCGGGCGCGACCGGCTTCACGAGCCAGCGGTCGGCGAGGGACGCCGTCGCCACGGCCTTCGCGGGCTGCGAGCCCGAGACGATGACGACGGGCACGTTCGCCGTCGCGGCGCTCCGGCGCACCCGGTCGAGCACGTCCTGCCCGTCGCGCCCCGGCATCGCGAGGTCGAGCACGACGGCGGCGGGCCGGGCGGCCTCGATCGCCGCGAAGGCGAGCGTGCCGTCGGTCACCCCCACGACGTCGTACCCGCGCGACTCCAGGACCGCGCGCAGCACGTCGACGACGTACGCGTCGTCGTCGACCACCACGACCCGGGGGCGCGGGTCGCCGGGCGCCGCCGCGGGCACCTCGTCGGCCGTGCCGAGGACCGGCTCGGGCCGGGGGAGCGTCGCACGGAAGGTCGCGCCCGTGCCCTCGCCGCGGCTCTCGGCCCAGATGCGGCCCCCGTGGCGCTCCACGATGCTCTGCGAGATCGCGAGCCCGAGCCCGCTGCCCCCGCGCTCGCGCGAGTCGGACGCGTCGACCTGCTCGAAGCGCCGGAACACCGCCTCGAGCTTGTCCGGGGGGATGCCGCGTCCCTCGTCCTCGACGCGGAGCTCGACCATCTCCCCGGCGGAGCGCGCCGAGATGCGCACCGTCCCGCCGGGCGGGGAGAACTTCACGGCGTTGCTCAGCAGGTTCGTCAGCATCTGCACGACCCGGTCCCCGTCGACGGCGACGACCTCGTCGGTGTCCTCCTGCACGATCTCGACACCGGCATCGCGCGCGAGGAGGCCGACCGGCTCCGCGGCCGTCGAGACGAGGTCGGCCACGCGGTGGTCGGCCCGCTCGAGCGGCGTCGTGCCCGAGTCCATGCGCTCGATGTCGAGGATGTCGTCCACGATCCGGTTGAGGCGGTCGCTGCTCGACCGTGCGACGTGCACCATGCGCGCCGAGCGCTCGGGGAGCGTCCCCAGGGCGCCGCTGTCGAGCAGGCCGAGCGCGCCGCGGATCGCGGTGAGCGGCGTGCGCAGCTCGTGGCTCACGACGGACACGAACTCGTCCTTGAGCCGCTCGACCTCCCGCCGGTCCGTGATGTCGCGGAACACGACGACGGCGCCCAGCGTGCGGCCGTCGTCCTTGAGCGGGCTGGCCGTCACCTCGACGGCCACCTCGGAGCCGTCCTCGCGGAGGTAGACGTCCTGCTCGGCGACCGCGGTGACGCCGTCGCGCACGGCCTCCCGGATGTAGCAGGAGTCCGGGGGATAGGGGTTGCCGTCCGCGTCCGGCGCGTGGAAGAGCGCGTGCGCGTCCCGGCCGATGAGCGAGTCCTGGCTCGCGCCGAGCGTGCGGGACGCCGCCGCGTTGACGAAGGTGACGCGGCCGTCGGGGTCGACGCCGTAGATGCCGTCCGCCACGGACTCGAGCGTCCGGGCGCGCTCCCCGGCGAGCGCGCGGAGCTGGGACGTGCGTTCCTCGACCCGCCGCTCGAGACCGTGCAGCAGCGACTCGTTGTCGGCGACGACGAGGATCTGCCGCGCGACGACCGCGAGCAGCACGACGACCCAGAGCGCGTTCGGGGCCCACGAGAAGCCCGTCGAGGACTGCACGACCCGGATGAGCGCGGCCGCGAGGAACAGGCAGAACGTCACGGTCGTGCCGAGGATCGCGGACCCCTGCGCGCGCTCGTCGGCCACCGGGCTGCCGCTCGCCGCCCGGTGCCGCGCGGCGAGCGCGATCATGAGGTACCCGCCGACCCACCCGACGTCGATCGGGCTGCCGAACGTGAACGTGCCGTCGGCGGAGAGCAGGGCGAACGCGACGTCGGCCACGGCGTAGAGCACGAACCCGCTGCCCACGAGCACGAGGGGCACCCGCTCGGAGGCGGTCGAGCGGGTCATCACGAGGACGGCGAAGGTCGCGAGCAGCGCGTCCACCACCGGGAGCGTGTACGCCGTGACGGCCGTCGTACCGGTCGGCGGGGCCTCGGCGGAGCGGAGCGTCACCGCGTAGAGCGCGATGTACAGCACCGAGCCGCCGACGACGACGCTGTCGAGCAGCATCCGCCCGATCTCCTTGCCGCGCGGGCGCACGGTGGGGAAGAACGCGAGCCCGACGATGCCGAGGAGCAGCGCGGCGATGTAGGCGTAGTCGCCCGTCGAGGGGTTGTCGACCAGGCCCGCCCAGACGTTCCCGACGAGACCGACCACGCCGCCGAGCGCGAGCAGGCTCCACGCCCGACGCCGTCGGCCCGTCGAGCGTGCCGCGCGCCACCCGCAGCTCGCCGCGGCGATCGCCCCGGCGCTCACGATCGAGGCTTGCGAGACCGTGCGTCGCGTCTCGGCGTCGAGCGGGCTCGCGAGGACGAGGACGAGGAGCACGAGGAGGGCGCCGACCACCCAGCACCAGAGGACGAAGGGGTCGTGCGTCCGCTCCGTCCGTCCCCGCTGCCCCACCATGCGTCGAGCCTAGGGGAGCGCGCGTCGGTGCGCGCTGCCGGGTGCGGGCTTCTCGGCTAGCGTCGGGACGATGGACGCGGAAGGGCAGAAGAGGCGGCGCGTGGTCGTCATCGACGACGACCCGTCGATCCGCGAGGTCGTCGAGCTCGCGCTCGACGTGGTGGGTGGCTACGAGGTGCACGTCGCGGCCGACGGCGACGAGGGCGCGGCGCTCGCCGAGCGGGTGCGGCCCGACGCGATCGTCCTCGACGTGATGATGCCCGTCGTGGACGGGCCGACCGTGCTCGCGCGTCTGCGGACCCGCCCCGCGCTGCGGGACGTGCCGGTCGTCTTCCTCACCGCCAAGGTGGGTGCCGGGGAGATCTCGCGTCTCGACGGCCTGGGTGCGGCCGGCGTCATCACGAAGCCGTTCGACGCCCTCGACCTCGCGGCCCGGCTCGGCTCCCTCCTCGGGTGGAAGCCGTGACGGCCGGACCCGACGGTCGCGCCGAGGACCGGCTCGACGCCGCGCTCGTCGTGCTGCGGGGGCGGGCGCGCGCCCGGAACTCGGCCCGGGTCGACGAGGCGGCCCGCCTTCTGGGCCTCGGGGCGGAGGGGGCGGGGGCTCCCTCGGCCGAGGCCGTCCTCGAGGCCGCGGCGCTGTGCCACGCCGTCGCCGGGTCGGCCGGGACGTTCGGCGACGACGAGACGACCGCGGCGGCGCGCGCGCTGGAGACGGCGCTCCGCGCGGGCGACCTCGCCGCGGTCCCGGCACGTCTGCGGAGCCTGCACGCGCTGACCGACGGCGCCCGGGACGGCTCGAACCCGGAGTCTTGAGCAAATCTTGAGGTTCTCCTGCGGCGGACGTGGGATTCCCCCGAGGACCGACCACCAGTGTGGTGGGTGCCGAGGGGACCGTCCCCCGGACTGGCAGGGGGTACTCCCATGATCGACACCGTGACGTCGCCCGACCGCCCGACCCGAGGCGAGACCCACGCACCCCGCGTCCCGACGCCGACCTACCTCACGTCGGGCCCGCAGGCGAGCATCGACGCCGCCATGGCAGCGCTGAGCGACACCGTCGAGCGCACGCTGCAGGAGGACCTCGCCCAGGGAATGCTCCCGACGGTCGAGCAGATGAGCGTGAGCGTCGTGACCCGTTCGACGGGTTCCCTCGAGGACTACACCGCGGTCGCGCTGCTGCTGCTCTCGTACCAGCACCTCGTCTGACCTGCACCGACGCCGCTCCGGCGGCACTTTCGTCCGGGCCTGGACGAACGTCCTGAAACTCGTCGCGAGAAGTCGCGTCATGAAACGACTCCTGTCCCATCCCTTCAAGTAGCACCAACCGGAACTCGCCACGTGGGGATGACGTGACCGGAGAGCATCTGGAGGAGAACATGAGCACCATCGAGCTGGTCCGCCCCGTGGCGGCCCCGTCGGAGCGGATCGCCACACCGATCGCTCCGCTGACCCGCCGGGAGCGGGTCGTCCTGTCGAACCTGTCTGAGGACGTCACGCTCGAGCAGATCGCCACCAAGCTCTTCGTCACGCGCAACACGGTCAAGTCGCAGGTCCGCAGCCTCTACCGCAAGCTCGGCGTCTCGACTCGTGCCGAGGCCGTGGCCTGGGCGCGGGCGGCCGGCCTGCGCTGACGAGCGGCCCCGCAGCCCTCCCAGGCTGCGGTCGCGGTCGTGTCACCCGCGCGTCACGACGCCGTGCGACACTCCGCGTATGACTCTGCGCAGACTGGTGGTGGCCGCGGCGATCGTCGACGATCTCGTCGCTCCGCGGCTCCTGCTCAGCGCGCGCCGGTCCCGTCCGTCGCACCTCGCAGGCCGCTGGGAGTTCCCCGGGGGCAAGGTCGACCCCGGTGAGACCCCGACGGAGGCGCTGCACCGCGAGCTCCGCGAGGAGCTCGGCGTGGCCGTGGAGCTCGGTGACGAGATCGTGGGCCCCGACCACGGGACCTGGATCATCACCGACCGCCACGTGATGCGCCTGTGGTTCGCGCGGATCACGGCGGGGGAGCCCCGACCGCTCGTCGAGCACGACGAGCTGACCTGGCTCGACGCCGGGAGGTGGCTCGACGTGCCGTGGCTCGACGCCGACGTGCGCATCGTCGAGGAGCTCGCGCGCCAGGTGGCGCCCGAGGCGGTCTGACGTCGCGGTCGACCGTCGCGCCGACGTCCCTCTCGTGAGCGCACGGACCACGTGAGCGCACGGACCGGTCGCGGCCGGCACGATCCGACCACGACCGATCCACGCGTGCAGCGGGTTCAGCCGACCGGCTGGACCCAGGGCGACGGGGCCGGGGGAGCGACGACCGGCGGCCGGTCGGTGCAGCTCGGCGCGCTGGGCACGAACCGGCCGAGCCAGTTCACGGTGCCCGGCTCCCACGGGCTGAGCGACGTACCGTCGTTCCCCCCGAGGTCGGTGAGCGTGAACTCGGTGCCGCCGTCGGGGAAGGTGAACGCGCCGCAGTTGTTCACCCCCGCCCAGCCGACGTTGCGGGCGTCGACGTTCTCGAACGACGCGCCGCCGCGGACCCGCGCGCTGACCACGGACGTGCCCGTGCCGTCGACCCGCACGTCCCGGAACGCGACGCCCTCGGTCTTCACCCGGTCCTTCACGCCCCAGTCGGAGACCAGCATGATCGCGTTGTACGTGCTGTCGAGGTAGTGGTCGCCGGTGACCCGGACGTCGGCGTCGATGTCGCCGTCGAGCGCGTAGAACCAGATCGCGCCGAGCCCGATGTCCCAGTTGAGCTCGAGCGTGCCCGCACGGACGGCGGTGTTGTCGGTGAGGTCGAGGCGGCCCGCGAACGGCTCGGCGCCGAACCGCGACCCGACGTGCAGCCCGCTGCCCTCGCGCACCGGGTCCGCGACGAGGTTCGCACGCACCGTGTTGTCCGTGCCGCCGTAGACCGCGATGCCGTTGGCCAGGGTGTTCGACTGGATCGTGTTGTTCTCGAACACGTTGCCGGCGTTGGCGACCTTCTCCGACCACATCGCGAGGCCGTCGTCGCCGGTGTTCCGGACGAAGACGTCCCGGACGACCGAGCTCGTCACGCCACCGTGGAAGTTCAGCGCGTCGGCGACCTGGTCGACGATCACGGTGCTCTCCACGCGCAGGTTGTCCATCGGCCCGTCGAACCACAGTCCGACCTTGGTGTGCTGGAGGTACAGGCCGGAGATCGACGAGTCGCTCAGCGCGCCGCCGACGCCGTTGACCTGGTCGGTGTCGACGCGCTCGCGGACGTCCCCGACGATCGCGAAGTCGCGCAGGTGCACGTCTCGGCTGCCGCCCTCGTCGGCGTACCTCCCGTAGAACCCGACGCCGGTGTGCACGGACCCGTCGGGCGCGGGCGCGTCCAGCGCGACCTGCGTGCCCCGGAAGATCGTGTACCAGCTCCCGGCGCCCTGGATGGTCACGTCGTCGACGACGACGTGCCGGTTCACCTGGTAGACGCCCGGCGGGACGTACACCTCGAGCCGGTGCTTCCTCGCGAACGCGATCGCCTTGTCGAGCGCGTCGGCGGAGTCGCGCCGACCGGTGGGGTCGGCCCCGAAGAGCAGTGCGTTCGCCGCGAGCAGGCGCACCTTCGGCGGCGCGACCTTCTCGGAGTCGAGGAGGTCGATCACGGTCCACTCCGCCGCGCCGCGCGCGGGCACCGTGAGGCGGACGACGTCGCCCTTCCTGTACGTCTGGCCGAGCAGGAGCCGCTGCTCGTCGTAGAACTTCATGGGGCGGAACGGCTTCTCGAACGTCGGGGTCGGCGTCGTCTCCGCGGGGACGCACGCGCACTCGGCGACCCACCAGCCGGGCTGGAGGACGTCCGCCGTCGGGTCGTTGGTGAACGGGTACTGGTTGTACAGGTAGGAGTACGCCGACGTGAGCGTCATGCGCCGGTCGAGCCCGACCTTCTTGCCCTGGCGCAGGACCGACACGTCGAGCGGCGACGTGATCCCGCCGCCCGTGGGGGAGTCGGGGATCGAGTACCGGACCGTGATCGCGTTCGCGTCCGCGGGGAGCGTGAACTCCACGTCCTGCCCCGCCGTGAGCCGGACGGCCGAGCGGCCCGACGCCTCGGCCTCGATCATGTAGGCGTCACGACCGGGCCCGATCACGGTCCCGGTCGTCACGGCGTTCTCCGCCTCCTGCTCGAGGAACGGGACGGCGGCGCCGCGTCCCTCGACGAGCGCCGGGTCGACGGCGGCCCGTGTCACCACGGCGGGTGCGGGTGGTCGGGGCGTCCCGTGGGCCAGGGCCGACGGCGTGCCTCCCGCGAGGAGCGTGAGGGCGAGCGCCGTCACGATCACGGTGCGGGTGCTGCGTCGGCGCGCGGCGGGGTGGTTCGTGCTGCGAATCATCGTCGACCCGTCTTCTCTCGGGAGGCGAGCGGCCTCCGTGCTCGCCGGGGGCGTGCTGACCCTCCGGCCCGCTGCGCGGTCGCACCTCCGGGCAGCGCCGTTCGTGCTGAACACTAGGACGCAGTCTCCACAGTGGCAAGGGTCTGTAGCGATATTGCGTGTCGCCGTCGGGTTCTTGCATGGACGGCTCGCCCCCGTCGAGACGGCCGCGTCGGAGGGTTCGCGAGGACGCGCCCCCGGCCGACGAGCGCTCCGCGGACCCGCCCGGTACGGTCGCCGCGTGAGCCGCCTCGTCGCCAGGACGCGAGCCACGGTCACCGCGAGGGACCGGGTGCCCCCGTGGGCCGTCATCACCGTGGGAACGGTCTGCGCCCTGCTCGGCGCGGCCGTCGTCCTGCGGCCGTTCGCGTCGCTCGCCCTGCTCGTCGTCGCGGTCGTGGCCGGGGCCCTCGTCCTGGGCGTCGCCGAGCTCGTCGGTGGCGCGGCCGACGAGCGCACCACCGCCCTGAGCGGCGGAGCGCGTGCACGTCCGCGCCGGCTGCGGCTCGTGCGGGGAGGACTGTTCCTGGCCCTCGCGGTCGCCGTCGCCCTGTGGCCCGCGCCGTCGATCGTCGTCGTCGCGCTCCTCGTCGGTGCGGGTCTCGTCGTCGCCGGGCTGCTGGACGCGCTCGAGGGCGTGCGCTCCGCGGGGGTCGACCGCTGGACCCGTGTCGGCCTCGGCGCGGCCTCGGTCGTGCTCGGCCTGGTCGCCCTCTCGTGGCCGGACGTCACGGTCCTCGTCGTCGCGGTCGTCCTCGGGGTGCGGCTCGTGGTCCTCGGTGTCCGCCTGGTCGTCGCCGGGGTCCGCCGCACCCGCGCTCCGGGACCGAGCGCGGACCTCGATACCGGGCTCGTCGAGGCGCCCGGCACGGCGACGACCCGACCGCACGGCCGGGCGGCGCTCGTCGGCGCGGTCCTGGCGGTCGTCGCGGCGGGCGGGCTCGCCGTCGTCAGCGTCGGGCTGCACCGCGCGGCGCCGCAGGTCGACGCGTTCTACGACCCGCCGGCGTCCGTCCCGGACGAGCCCGGTCGGCTCCTGCGCGCCGAACCCTTCACCCGCGAGGTCCCTGACGGGGCGACGGCCTGGCGCATCCTCTACACGACGACGCGCGACGAGGACCAGCCCGCGGTGGCGAGCGGGCTCGTCGTGGTGCCGGACGCCGCGGCGAGCCCGTCGCCGGTGATCGCGTGGGCGCACGGCACGACGGGCTCCGCGCGGGGGTGCGCGCCGTCGGTCCTCGACGAGCCGTTCGAGTCCGGCGCGTTCTACCTGCTCGACGACGTGCTGGCGCGGGGGTGGGCGCTCGTCGCCACCGACTACGTCGGCCTGGGCACGGACGGCCCCCACCCGTACCTCGTCGGTCAGGGCGAGGCGCGGTCCGTGGTCGACGCGGTCCGCGCCGCGCGCGAGCTCGACGGTGCGACGCTCGGCGAGCAGACCGTCGTCTGGGGCCACTCCCAGGGTGGCCACGCCGCGCTGTGGACCGGGGCCGTCGCCCCCGGGTACGCGCCCGACGTCCCCCTCGCCGGTGTCGCCGCCCTCGCGCCGGCGAGCGACCTCACGGGCCTCGTGGCCCACCTGGAGAGCGTCGCGGGCGGGAGCGTCTTCGCGTCGTTCGTGGTCGAGGCCTACGACGCGATCTATCCCGACAGCGACGCTGCGGGGTACGTGCGCCCGGGAGCGCGGTTCGTCGTGCGGGAGATGGCGTCCCGCTGCCTGTCCGAGCCCAGCACGCTGGTCTCGGTGGCGGAGGCCCTGTCGATGGACCAGCCCCTGTGGACGACGGACCCGACCACGGGGCCGCTGGGCGAGCGCCTCGCCGAGAACGTGCCGACCGGACCGGTCGCCGCCCCGTTGCTCGTCGCCCAGGGGGCGTCGGACACGTTGATCCTCCCCACGGCGCAGGAGGCGTACGTCGGCGCTCGGTGCGCGGCCGGGCAGCCGGTCGACTACCGCACCTACCAGGGGCGGGACCACGTCGGGCTGGTGCAGGCGGGCTCGCCCGCCGCGGCGGACCTCGTCCGATGGACCGAGGCGCGTCTCGCGGGCGAACCGCCGACCCCGACGTGCATCGGCGGATGACGCGCCCTCAGGGGGCGACCAGGCCGCCGTCGGGCGCGCGGACCCCCGCGGCCCACGCGTCGTGCCCCGCGAGGTCGGCCGGGTAGCGCGCCGCGGCACGCTCGTCGAGGTCGACGCCGAAGCCGGGCGCGTCGTGCGGGCGCAGCCAGCCGTCGACGATCCGCAGCGTCCCGGGGAACACCTCGTGGACGGCGTCGGAGTAGACGTGGCCCTCCTGGATGCCGAACGCGGTCGAGGTGACGTCGAGCGCGACGTTCGCCGCGGCGCCGACCGGCGACGTGTCGCCCGGCGCGTGCCAGGCCGTGCGCACCCCGACCAGCTCGGCCGCCGTCGCGAGGGCGCGGCCCGCGCTGAGACCCCCGATCGCGCTGATGTGGCAGCGGATCAGGTCCACGCCGCCTCCGAGGACGAGCCGCGCGGCGTCGGGGAACGACGTCGCGAGCTCGCCCACCGCGATCGGCACGGGCGAGGCGGCGCGTACCTCGGGCAGGCGGTCCCAGTGCTCCGGCGCGAGGACGTCCTCGAGGAAGAAGGGTCGGTAGGGCTCCAGGGCGCGCGCGAGCATCACCGCCTGCTTGGGCGTGAGGCGCGAGTGGACGTCGTGCAGGAGCTCGACCTGATCGCCGAGCGCCTCGCGCGCCGCCGCGAAGAGCCTCGGCGTCCGGCGCAGGTACTCCTCGACGCTCCAGCCGTGCGGGTGGGGTGCGGCGGGGTAGCCGGGCTCGGGGTCCGCGGCGGTGCCGTAGTGGCCGGCGCCCGGCTGGCCGGTCTGGATCCGCACGTGGCGCCACCCGGCGTCGACGATCCGCGCCGCGTCGTCGATCGTCTCCGCGACGGTGCGTCCGCTCGCGTGGAGGTACGTGTCGGCGGCGTCGCGCACCTTGCCGCCCAGCAGCTCGTGCACGGGCATGCCCGCGCGCTTGCCGGCGATGTCCCACAGCGCCATGTCGAGGCTCGAGATCGCGTTGTTCCCCACGGGCCCCTCGCGCCAGTAGGGCGCGAGCCGCGCGAGGCGGACGAGGTCGCCGATGTCGCCGGGATACCGCCCGACCACGAGCCGCTCGAGATGCCGCTCGACGTACGCGGCCACCGCGTGCCAGCGCTGCGTGTACGTCGCGCACCCGAGCCCGTAGAGGCCGGGCACGTTCGTGTCGACACGCACGACGACGAGCGGGATGCCGTCCGGCGCCGTGACGATCGCGCGCACGCCGGTGATGCGCGTGCCGTCCCGCGCGGGCCACGGGTTCGCGAACGCGGGGTCGACGGGGTGGACGGTGCGGAGCGGGGCGTCGGTCACGGGCTCTCCGAGGGAGGTCGGGCGTCGGGCACGGTGCGGGGCCGCGCGGCGGGGTGGGCGTCCGGCCGGTCGGGCGAGGCGTCGTCCGGCCGGTGGACCGAGTGCCGCGGCCGGAAGCCGAGCAGCTCGCGGGCGCGCCGCGTGTCGACGAGGCCGTCGTGCGGACCGATCGGGCGCGTGAGGGGCACGTCCGGGGCGAAGCGGGCGAGGAGGTCGGGCGTCGGGACGTCGAGGAGCGTGTCGTCCGCCGCGAGCCCGACGACGTGGGCGCCCGTCAGGTCGGCCCTCAGCCCGGCCTCGACCGCGCGCGCCGCGTCGCGCAGGTCCAGGTACGCCCAGCCCTCGCGCGCGACGACGCGGGGGTCGCGGGCGACGGCCGCCGCGGTCTCGCGCAGCCCGGCGGCGTCGCGCACGTGCGGGAAGCGCAGCGCCACGACGTCGATCCCCCACCGGCGCCACGCGGCCCGGGCCGCAGCCTCGTCCGCCTGCTTCGAGAGCGAGTACGCGTCGGCGACGTCGGCCGGGACGTCCTCGTCGAGCGGGTAGTAGGCGGGCCGCACGTCGTGCGGGTTCATCGGGACCCCGAACGCGTTGATGCTGCTCGCGACCACCGCCCGCGGCACACCTCGTTCGCCCGCGAGCGAGAGCACGGCCCACGTTGCCGTCGTGTTGGTCGCGTACACCTCGAGCGGCGTGCCCAGGTCCGGGTGCGGGATCGCGGCGAGGTGCACGACGGCGTCCGCGTCCTCGAGCCCGCGGCTCACGTCCTCGGGGGAGCGGGCGTCCCCGACGATCGCGCGGTCAGCGTGGCACGGGTGCTCGAAGGCGGTCGACAGCGCCGTGACCTCGTAGCCCTGGCCGAGCAGGTGGTGCACGGTCGCACGGCCGATGCCGCCGTCGGCACCGGTGACGAGGACGCGCGTCATGCCCACACCCTACGGCCCCGTCAGGCCTGGTCGTCCTGTTCTTGCGGGATATCTGTCGAAAGATTGCTCTCCGGGGCGGCGGCGCTCGCTCGGGCGCGCAGCATGCTCGCGACGTCCGCGAGCGTGCTGCCCACCGCGCGCGGCGCACGCTCGGGGCGGAGGTAGCGCGCGTCGTCGTCCGTGTCGTCCGCCGTAGAGGGTGCCGGGAAGGCCGGGTGCGCATCGGCCGGGGCCGCAGGGTGTGCCGGCGACCCCGGGACCACGCGTCCTCCTCCTGAGCGCCACGCGAGCGTCGCGTCGACGAGGCGCCGGTATACGCCCGCGTCGAGCGGGTCGCGGAGCCACGCGTCCGCCGCCTCGGCGACGTGCTGCGCGAGACGTGCCTCCTGGTCCGTCACGTTCCTCTCCTCTCGCGCCGGTCCGTCGCGGGCGAGCCTAGCCCGGACGCCGTGCCGCTCTCCGTCGAGGGCGGGGAGCAGGAGGCCCGACGACGTGGCCCGCCGTGCGAGCGGTCGCGCGACGGGCGACGGTGGCGAGCGGAGGTGGTCACCGTGGCCGACGTGTTCCCCCGGATCGCCCAGGTCGTGCTCGACACGACCGACGCCCGTGCGCTCGCGGAGTTCTACCGCGGCCTGTTCGGGCTCGAGTACCGCGCGGGCGACGAGTCGCCCGCCGTGGGCGAGCCCGACCCCGACGGCGCGGACTGGCTCGTGCTGCGCGCCGCCCCGGGCGGGGTCCAGCTCGCGTTCCAGCAGGTCGAGACGCTCCCACCCTCGACGTGGCCCGACGACGGCGTGCCGCAGCAGCTCCACCTCGACTGCACCGTGCCCGACGTCGCGGAGCTCGACCGGCAGCACGACCGCGCCCTCGCGCTCGGGGCGCGTCTGCTGCTCGACCGGTCCGACGACCCGGACGAGCCGTTGCGCGTCTACGCCGACCCGTCCGGCCACCCGTTCTGCCTCTTCGTGGGCTGACGCGCGCGCTCGCCGTCCGTCGCCGGGCACGGGATCATGCCTGCATGACCGCGACCCCGCTCACCACCGCCGAGCTCACCGACGTCTACACCGACCTCCACCGGCACCCCGAGCTCGCGTTCGCCGAGCACCGGACCGCCGGGATCGTGGCCGAGCGGCTGCGGGGCTGGGGATACGACGTGCACGAAGGGATCGGCGGGACGGGGGTCGCGGGCGTCCTCGCGAACGGCGACGGGCCGCGCGTGCTGCTGCGCGCCGACATGGACGGGCTCCCCGTCACCGAGCGCACCGGCCTCCCGTACGCCTCCACGGACACCGCGACCACGCCCGACGGGCACGAGTCCGGCACCATGCACGCGTGCGGCCACGACGTGCACGTGACGTGCCTGCTCGGCGCCGCGGCCGAGCTCGCCGCGCACCGCGACACGTGGTCGGGCACGCTCGTCGTCGTCTTCCAGCCCGCCGAAGAGGTCGGCGGGGGAGCGCGGGCGATGGTCGCGGACGGCCTCTTCGACCGGACCGGCGGGCGGCCCGACGTCGTCCTGGGGCAGCACGTCATGCCCCTGCCCGTGGGCGTCGTCAACCTCACGGCCGGGCCGGCGATGGCCGCGACCGACTCGTTCCGCGTCACCCTGCACGGCAAGGGCGGCCACGGCTCCAGCCCCGAGTCGACCGTCGACCCGGTCGTCATGGCGGCCGCGACGGTCATGCGGCTCCAGGGCGTGGTGTCGCGGGAGGTCGGGGCCCGGGAGTCCGCGGTCGTGACCGTTGGGGCCCTGCGGGCCGGCACGCAGGCCAACATCATCCCGGGGTCGGCGGAGCTGCTCGTCAACGTCCGGTCCTTCACGCCGCAGGTGCGCCGCCGCGTGCTCGACGCGATCCACCGCATCGTCGACGCCGAGGCCGCGGCGTCCGGGGCGCCCCAGGCCCCGGAGTACGAGGAGGTCTCGACGTTCGACCTCATGGTCAACGACCCCGCCGCCACCGAGCGCACCCGGGCCGTCCTCGCCCGCGCGCTCGACGAGCAGCACGACCGCATCGCGGCCGCGGGCGGGCGGGCCGCCGTCGTGTCGCTGCCGCCGCTGCCCGGGTCCGAGGACGTCGGCGACCTCGCCACCGCCGCCGGCGTGCCGCTCGTCTACTGGAACCTCGGCGGGTTCGACCCCGCGCTGTTCGCCGCGTTCGACCTCTCCACCGCGACGGGCATGGGCAACCTGCCCGACGGCGTCGCGCCGAACCACTCCCCGTCCTTCGCGCCCGTCCCCGAGCCGACGCTCGACCTGGGCGTCGCGCTCCTCGTCGCCGCGGCGCGCGACTGCCTGCGCGCCGCGTGACGTCGTCGCGCGCGACCGGGGTGTGCGCCCACGGGGCCGCGGCTCCACCGGGATGGACCCGGGCTCGACCTGGAAGGACCCGGGCTCTACCTCGGCGGACCGGGGGGCTCTACCTCGTGCGGCGGGGAGCCCGTCCTGTGTCGGGCCGGCCTGGGGGGTGCGTCGTCGGTGCGGTCAGGCGGACTTCTCGCGCGGGGTGCGCGCGCGCGCGGTCGTGGTGCGCGGCACGATCGTGGGATTGACGTTGTCCAGCACGACCTCACGCGTGATCACGACCCGCTCCACGTCATCGCGCGACGGCACGTCGAACATCACCTGCTGCAACACCTCCTCCATGATCGCGCGCAACCCCCGCGCCCCCGTCCCACGCAACAACGCCTGCTCCGCGACCGCCTCGACCGCACCCTCGGTGAACTCCAGCTCCACCCCGTCGATCGCGAACATCCGCTGATACTGCTTCACCAACGCATTCCTGGGCTGGGTCAGGATCCGCACCAACGCCTCCCGGTCCAACGCCGCCACCGACGCGATCACCGGCAGGCGCCCGATGAACTCCGGGATCAACCCGAACCGGTGCAGATCCTCGGGCCGCACCTGCGCGAACAGGTCCTCCCCCGCACCCGTCTCGATCGGCGCACCAAAACCCACACCCCGCTTGCGCGCCCGCGCCGCCACGATGTCGTCCAACCCCGCAAAAGCCCCCGCCACGATGAACAGCACGTTCGAGGTGTCCACCTGGATGAACTCCTGGTGCGGATGCTTACGACCACCCTGCGGCGGCACCGACGCGCTCGTACCCTCGATGATCTTCAACAACGCCTGCTGCACACCCTCACCCGACACGTCCCGCGTGATCGAGGGGTTCTCCGCCTTGCGCGCCACCTTGTCGATCTCGTCGATGTAGATGATGCCCGTCTCAGCCTTCTTCACATCGAAGTCCGCCGCCTGCACCAGCTTCAACAAGATGTTCTCCACGTCCTCACCGACATACCCCGCCTCGGTGAGCGCCGTCGCGTCCGCGATCGCAAAAGGCACGTTCAACATCCGCGCCAACGTCTGCGCCAGATACGTCTTGCCCGTCCCCGTCGGACCGATCAACAAGATGTTCGACTTCGCCAGCTCCACGAAGTCCGGGTCGTCGGTCGCGAGGGCCTCGCCCGCCTCCTCGGCGGCAGCGGCGGCACGGACGCGCTTGTAGTGGTTGTGCACCGCGACGGCCAGCGCCCGCTTGGCGCCGTCCTGACCGACGACGTAGCGGCTGAGGTGCGCGAAGATCTCGTGCGGCGTGGGGAGCGGGCCGCTGCCGGTGACGATGTCCTGCTCGGCGGACTCCGTCTCACGGTCCTCCTCGACCATCTCGAGGCAGAGGGCCACGCACTCGTCGCAGATGAAGACGCCCGCGGGGCCCGCGATGAGCCGCTTCACCTGCCGCTGCGACTTGCCGCAGAACGAGCACGTGAGCGCGTCCGCCGCGCGGGGCCCGCGCTGCCCGCGCGCGCCGCCGTCGTCGGTGCCGTCGGAGCGTGCCACCAGGTGCCTCCAGTCGAGTCGGTTGCGGCCGATCGTAACCGTCGCCCACGACACCCCCGCACGCGCGCGCCCGGGCGCGTCGGTCAGACGCGCGGGACGTCGTCCGCCGGGACGGTGTCGTCCGCGTCCTCGGTGAGGAGCTGGAGCCGGCTCGCGGTGCGGAACGCGTCCGGGCGGTCGGGGAGCGCGGTGCGGAACGTGGTGAGCGCGTGGGGCGACGTGACGACGAGCTCGACGTCCGCGTCGACCAGCACGTCGACGACCGCGACGAACCGCTGCTGGGCCTCGCGGTCGACGCCCGTGAGCAGCGGGACGTCCGTGACGACCCACCGGGGGAAGCGCACGGACCAGTCGAGGTACTCCAGGGTCGACGTCGGCCGGCCTGCGAGGTCGTCGAACGCCACCCACAGCTCGGCCGCGCGCGCCGCCGCCACGGGGAACGTGCGCGACCCGGTGCGCACCGCCGTCGCCTCGTCCGCGCCCGGGCGGCGCAGGCCGCGGGCGTCGAGCTGCGCCGTCGTGCCGGGGCGGAGCCACGCGCCCGCGGCGAACCCGGCGCGACCGCGCCCGCCCAGCGTCCGGTAGTCCGTGGGCCCGGCGAGCTCGACGACGTCGAGGTGCGCCCGCAGGAGCGCGATCCCCGGCTCGGCGACGTGGTGCCACAGCGGGTTCGGCAGCAGCGTGCCGGGCTCGTAGTTCGACGTCGCGAGCACGACGACGCCCGTCGCGAACGCCCGGCGCAGGAGCCGGGTGAGCAGGGTCGCGTCGCCGGTGTCGTGGAGGTGGAGCTCGTCGAGGTAGAGCAGCGTCGTCCCGCGCAGGAGGCCGTCGATCGCGGAGTCGACGGCGCCGGGGCGTGGCTCCGGCGAGCTCTCCGACGGCCCGGGCGGCGTCGGCTCCGCGACCGGCGCGGTCGCCCGGGTGCGCCACCCGCGCGTCGGGCCACCCTGCCCGACGGCGGGCCGCGGCCCGGCGAGGGCGCTCACCCGCTGGGCGTGGATCGCCGCGTGCAGCGCGCGGAACAGGTCGTACACGTGGACCCGCGTGGCCGCGCCGGCGGGGAGCCCGGCCGCGACGGCCGCGTAGAACGCCCCCGCCAGCCACGACTTCCCGCGTCCCGCGGGGCCCCACACGTACAGCCCGCGGACGGGCCGCCGTCGGGCCCCGGCGAGCTCGTCGCCGAGCCGCACGAGCCGGTCGAGGAGCGCGGACTGGTCCGCGTCGAGCGCGAACCCCTCACGCGCGGCGGCCGCCTCGACCGCGCGTCGGACGCGGTCGAGGCGGCGGCTGGTCACCGGGTCAGCCTAGGCGCGGCGACCACGCAGGGTCTTGACCCAGACGTCGATGACGTCCCAGGCCGCGATGACGACGGTCGCCGCGATGATCCCGTTCGAGAGCCACGTGAGCGAGTCGCCGCCCGTGACCTCGAGGAACGCGGGGTTCACGAGGCGGTCGGCGCTCGCGAGCCACACGACCACCCCGGCGAACAGGGCCCCGATGACCGTGTTGACGGCGGCGAGCCCGAGGGTCCACCGGCCGCGCGCGTACACGAGGATCGTGAGGACGATCTCGGCCGCGACGAGCGCGACGAGCACGCCGGTCCAGACGGGCCACAGGTCGGGGTGCAGCACGGGGACCGCGGTGCCGTCGGGGCCCCGGTAGGTCGCGACGTTCTGGAGGAGCAGCACGGCGGCGACCAGGACGAGCAGGCCGACCGACACGACCGTGTCGACGAGCGTGACCTCGCGGGGCGCGCGCTCGGTCGGGAGGCGGTCGACCGTCCAGGGGCCGGTGAGCTCGTCTTGGCTCCGCGGGGCGCCGTAGCGCTCCAGCAGGACGAAGACGAGGGTCGTCCAGAACGCGATCTGGAGGGCGACCGAGGCGGTCGTCCAGATGCCGCTCCAGATGGCCGACCCGACGGGGCCGCCGTCGACGAGGTCCGTCGTGAGCACGATCGCCCCGGGGATGAGGGCGACCCAGAGCAGCACCTTGAGGAGGCGCAGCCAGTCGAGGTAGAGCGTCGGCCCGATGAGGTACAGCGGGCGACCGGCGAGGTCGGCCGCGAGGCGGTCGGGGTCGCCGAGGTCGTTGAGGACGTCGGTCTCGGCTCGGGCCGGGTCGGTGCCGGCCTCGACCTTGGCCTCGACCGCGTCGGCGACGGACGTGCGGAGCTCCTGCTCGAGGTCGGCGTGCTGGTTCGCGGGGACGCGGCGCAGCGTGGCGGCGACGTAGCGGTCGGTGAGCGTCATGACGTGCCTTCCTGGGAGTCGATGGTCTGGAGGCTCCGTGCGATCGCGAGCCACTCGTCGAGCAGGTCGCGGGCGAAGCGCTCGCCCGCGGGGGAGGTGCGGTAGAACTTGCGCGGCCGCGCCTCGTCGGTGTTCCACTCGCTCACGAGGAGGCCCTGCTTCTCGAGCCGGCGCAGGAGCGGGTAGAGCGTGTTGGCGTCGACGGGGACGCCCGCTGCGGCGAGCGCCTCGAGGAGCCCGTAGCCGTAGCCGGGCGTGCGCAGCAGCAGCAGGCTCGCGACGACGACGGAGCCGCGGCGCACCTCCTGGCTGTGCCCGGCGTAGATCTCGGGATCGGTCATGCCTCACACCATAGTGTGTGGCGCACAGTATGAGCAATAGACACATCATCGTGTCGACGAGAGAGCGCTAGACTGGAATGGTTCCAGAGAAGAGTGCGTACCTGCCGCGGGAGGCCGAGTGACCGACCTGATCGACACCACCGAGATGTACCTGAAGTCGATCTACGAGCTGCAGGAGGAGGGGATCCCCCCGCTGCGCGCGCGGATCGCCGAGCGCCTCGGGCACTCGGGGCCGACGGTCTCGCAGACCGTGGCGCGCATGGAGCGCGACGGCCTCGTCGTCGTCGGGGGGGACCGCCAGCTCGAGCTCACGGCCCTCGGCCAGCAGACGGCGGTGCGCGTCATGCGCAAGCACCGCCTCGCCGAGCGCCTGCTCACCGACGTCATCAAGCTCGACTGGGAGCACGTCCACACCGAGGCCTGCCGCTGGGAGCACGTGATGAGCGACCTCGTCGAGCGGCGCCTCGTCGGGCTCCTCGACCACCCGGCGCACGACCCCTACGGCAACCCCATCCCGGGCCTGCGCGAGCTGGGCGAGGACCTGCCCGAGGTCGGCTACCTCCAGGGCGTCGTGTCCCTGCGGGCCCACCTCGTCGCGCGCGGCGCGGTGCCCGGCACGGAGGTGCGCGTCGTGCTCCAGCGCATCGCCGAGCCGATCCAGGTCGACGTCGAGCTGCTCGCCCGGTTCGCCGAGGCGGGCGTCTTGCCGCACCGGACCCTCGTGGTCACGGTGGACGACGGCGTCGTCACCGTCTCGGGCGAGGGCGCCCTGACCGTCCTCGACCTGCCCGACGACGTCGCGCGGCACCTGTTCGTGACCGCGGACTGACGGGCTTGTGGCCCTGGGCGGCCGCTGAGAACGAGGTTGGTCCCGCTGTCCACCGGACAGCGGGACCAACGTCGTTCTGGTGGGGGAGCGGTGTCGTGCTCGCCGACCGGTGTCGTGCGGCGGGGGTCGTCAGGGGACGATGAGCCCG
>NZ_JBYTEQ010000015.1:81788-179272 GCF_058792115.1 Cellulosimicrobium sp. EB106-03-01-XG111 | reverse complement strand
CCCCCCCCCCCCCCCCCCCCCCCCCCCCCCCCCCCCCCCCCCCCCCCCCCCCCCCCCCCCCCCCCCCCCCACCGCGGCCCCGCTGATCAGTGCCGCGTTGTCCGCCTGCGTCACGGAGAGGTACCACGTGCGGCCGTCGGCGGTGGCGGCGCAGCGCTCCGCGACGGGCGTGGCGTCGTCGAGCCGGTTGAGCGCGACCACGACCGCGCCGACCCCCACCGCGGCGACCGTGACGAGGGTGACCGCGGTGCGCAGGGGTCGTCGGCGCGGCCGGACGCGCCCCGGCGCCGGGGCGTCGGGGGAGCGCGGGGGCTGCGTCGTCGTCATCGCCGAGGCGGGGCGTGCTCGGGAGGGCCGGTCAGTTCGCGTGCAGCGCGGCGTTGAGCTCGACGCCCGCGCCGGTCCGCGAGACCGCCTCGACCCCGCCGGTCAGCGAGTTGCGCCGGAAGAGGATGCCCGACCGCCCGGCGAGGTCGCGCGCCTTGACCACGAGCGGCTCGCCCGCGGCGTCCTGCTGCCCGACGACCGTCACCTTGGTCCCCGCGGTGACGTACAGGCCGGACTCCACGACGCAGTCGTCCCCGAGCGGGATGCCGAGGCCGGCGTTGGCGCCGAGCAGGGAGCGCTGACCGACCGAGATGACCTCGCGGCCGCCGCCGGACAGCGTGCCCATGATCGACGCGCCGCCGCCCACGTCGGAGCCGTCGCCCACGACGACGCCCGCCGAGATGCGCCCCTCGACCATGGACGTCCCGAGGGTGCCCGCGTTGAAGTTCACGAAGCCCTCGTGCATCACCGTGGTGCCCGCCGCGAGGTGCGCTCCGAGGCGCACGCGGTCCGCGTCGGCGATGCGGACGCCGGACGGGACGACGTAGTCCACCATGCGCGGGAACTTGTCGACGCCGAGCACGGTCACGGGCTGACCCGTCGCGCGCAGGCGCAGGCGCGTCTCCTCGAAGCCGTCGACGGCGCACGGGCCGTGGTTCGTCCACACGACGTTCGCCAGCACGCCGAAGAGGCCGTCGAGGTTCAGGCCGTGCGGCACGACGAGGCGGTGGGAGAGCAGGTGCAGGCGCAGGTAGGCGTCGGCGGTGTCGGCGGGGGCGGCGTCGAGGTCGATCTCGGTCCGCACCACGACGACGTCCACGCCGCGCAGCTCGTCGCGCTCCGCGAGCGCGTCGAGCGACGCGGGCACGGCGGCGTCCGCCGGGGCGGCGCCGAGCTCCGGCGCGGGGTACCAGACGTCGAGGGTCGTGCCGTCGTCGGTGACGGTCGCCAGGCCGTAGCCCCACGCCGTACGCGGCTCGGACGCGCCCGCCGACGAGGCGGGCGCGGGGGTCGCAGAAGTCATGCGCCCCACCCTATCCGGCGCCGGTAGGGTGCTGGCGTGACCTCTCCCACCCCTGGTACCGGACCCGTGCTCGACCTCCGCGGCGACCTCGTCGCCCTGTTCCGCGCGGTGTGCGACGTGCCGTCCGTGAGCGGGGACGAGCGTGCGCTCGCGGACGCGGTCGAGGCGGCGCTGCGTGCGCTCCCGCACCTGGAGGTCGTGCGCGACGGCGACACGGTCGTCGCGCGCACGACGCTCGGCCGCGAGCGGCGCGTCGTGGTCGCGGGCCACCTCGACACGGTGCCGCTGACGGACCCGCCGAACCTGCCGACGCGCGTCGTCGGCGAGGGCGCGCACGCCGAGGTCTGGGGCCGGGGCACGGTGGACATGAAGGGCGGTGTCGCGGTCGCGCTCGCGCTGGCCGCGGAGCTCGACGCCCCGGCCCAGGACGTCACGTGGGTCTTCTACGACAACGAGGAGGTCGCCGCGGACCTCAACGGGCTCGGGCGCCTCGCGCGGAACCGTCCGGACCTGCTGGCGGCGGACTTCGCCGTGCTCGGGGAGCCCACCTCGGCGGGCCTCGAGGGCGGGTGCAACGGGACGCTGCGCGCCGAGGTGCGCGTGCCGGGCGTCGCCGCCCACTCCGCGCGCTCCTGGACCGGGACCAACGCGATCCACGCCGCGCACGAGGTGCTCGACCGCCTGGCCGCGTACGTCCCCCAGGACGTCGAGGTCGACGGCCTCGTCTACCGGGAGGGGATGAACGCCGTCGGGATCGCGGGCGGGATCGCGGGGAACGTCGTGCCGGACGAGTGCGTGGTCACGGTGAACTACCGGTTCGCCCCCTCCCGGAGCGTGGCCGAGGCCGAGCAGCACGTCCGCGACCTCTTCGCCGGCTACGCGGTGACGCTCACCGACGCGGCGCCCGGCGCGCGGCCCGGGCTCGACGACCCGCTCGCGGCGGACTTCGCGGCGGCCGTCCTCGGCGTGACGGGAGGCGCACCGGCCCCGAAGTACGGCTGGACCGACGTCGCGCGGTTCGCCGAGCTCGGCGTCCCGGCGGTGAACTTCGGGCCCGGGGACCCGCTGCTGGCGCACAAGGACGACGAGCGGTGCCCCGTCGGGCAGCTCGCGCTGTGCCGCGACGCGCTCCGTGCGTGGCTCACGGCCGCACCTGCGGCATAGGCTCGTGACCATGAGCGACACGGTGCGTGACCAGCCAGGTTCCGACGACGGCGTGCCCCAGACCGGCACCGGGTACCGCAAGGGGCCGGTCCTGCTGCGCGGCGACCAGATCCCGGGCCAGACGACGGACCAGCGGCTCCTCGACTCGCGGGGCAACGCGGACTGGGTCCACTCCGACCCGTGGCGCGTCATGCGGATCCAGAGCGAGTTCGTCGAGGGCTTCGGGGCGCTCGCGGAGGTCGGTCCGGCCGTCTCCGTGTTCGGCTCGGCGCGCACCAAGCCGGACCACCCGGACTACACGCTGGCCGAGGAGGTGGGGCGCCTCCTCGTCGACGAGGGCTTCGCCGTCATCACGGGCGGCGGCCCCGGCATCATGGAGGCGGCCAACAAGGGTGCGTCGGACGCCGGCGGCCTGTCGATCGGCCTCGGGATCGAGCTGCCGTTCGAGCAGGGCATGAACCGCTACGTCAACCTCGGCGTGAACTTCCGCTACTTCTTCGCCCGCAAGACGATGTTCGTCAAGTACGCGCAGGGCTTCGTCGTGCTGCCGGGCGGCTTCGGCACGTTCGACGAGCTCTTCGAGGCGCTGACGCTCGTCCAGACGCACAAGATCACCGAGTTCCCCGTCGCGCTCGTCGGGACGGACTACTGGACCGGGCTGCTCGACTGGGCGCGCACCGCCGTCGTGGGCCGCGGCATGATCAGCGAGCACGACCTCGACCTCGTCCACCTGTGCGACGACCCGGCCGAGGCCGTCGAGTACGTGTGCGACCGCGGCGCCGAGCTGCGGGCGGAGGAGCGCGAGGCGACCGAGGAGCTCGCCCGGGCGCAGGCCGGCGACGCGAGCTGACGGGCGCGGCGCGATGACCGCAGGTCCGGGCGCGCCCGGCTCCGGCGCGGGCGAGCGCGGGGCGCCCACGCCCGGCGAGGGCGCGCCCGTCCCGCTGCCGCCCCTCGGGGTGCCCCCGCGCGGCTCGTCGCTCGTGCTGCGCGGGCGCGAGCTCGACCGGCCCGCGGTGATGGCCATCGTCAACCGCACCGACGACTCGTTCTACGCCGGGGCGCGCCAGCTCGACGACCGCCAGGCGCTCGCCGCCGTCGAGCGCGCCGTCACGGAGGGCGCCGAGATCCTCGACGTGGGCGGGGTGCGCGCCGGGGTCGGCCCGGAGGTGACCCCGGCGGAGGAGATCCGCCGCGTCGTCCCGTTCGTCGCACGGGTGCGGTCGGAGTTCCCGGACCTCCTCGTCAGCGTGGACACGTGGCGCGCCGAGGTCGCGCACGAGGCGGCGCTCGCGGGCGCGGACCTCGTCAACGACACGTGGGCCGGGCACGACCCGCGGCTCGTCGAGGTCGCCGGGCAGCACGGGATCGGCGTCGTGTGCTCCCACACCGGGGGAGCGCGGCCGCGCACGGACCCCGTCCGCGTCGCCTACCCGGCCCGCCCCGGAGCGGCCGACCCGCGGGACGGCGTGGTGCAGGACGTCGTGACGACGCTCCGGGCCGCGGCCGAGCGGGCGGTGTCGTGCGGCGTCCCGCGCGCGTCGGTGCTCGTCGACCCGACCCACGACTTCGGCAAGAACACGTGGCACTCCCTGCACCTGCTGCGCCGCACCGAGGTGCTCGCCGGGCTCGGGTTCCCGCTCCTCATGGCGCTGTCGCGCAAGGACTTCGTGGGGGAGACGCTCGACCTCCCGGCCGACGAGCGCCTCGAGGGCACGCTCGCGGCGACGGCCGTCGCCGCGTGGCTCGGCGCGCGCGTCTTCCGCGCGCACGACGTCGCCGCGACACGTCGCGTCCTCGACCTGGTCTCCGCCGTCCGCGACGAGACGGCCCCGGCGGCGGCGCTGCGGGGCCTCGCGTGACGACGCCGCGCGCGGCCGCCCTGCCCCCGGCACGGGCGCGGCTGCTGCGGCCCGCGACCTGGCGGTGGTGGGTCCAGGTGCTCGCGGTCTACGCCCTCGCCCGGGTGGTGAGCGCCGTCGTCCTGCTCGTCACCGCGCGGTCCCAGGAGCAGAACCTGTGGACGGACGCCGCGCCCTCCTACCTCGCCTACGTCGGCCGGATGTGGGACGCGAGCTGGTACGAGCAGATCTACCGGTCCGGCTACCCGGACACGCTCCCCGTGGGTCCCGACGGCGCCGTGCAGCAGAACGTGTGGGCCTTCTTCCCGTTGTTCCCGGCGCTCGTGCGCGCGCTCGACACGGTCACAGGGCTCGGGTGGGAGGTGCTGGCCCCGACCCTCGCGGTGGTGTGCGGGGCGGGCGCGGTGCTCGTGGCCCACCGGCTCGTCGCGACGGCGGGGGCCGCCGCCGTCGAGCGCCGCCCGGGCCTCCCGCTCGCGACCGTGCTGCTCGTGAGCGTGTTCCCCTCCAGCCCGGTCCTCCAGGTCGCGTACACCGAGTCCCTCGCCCTGCTCCTCGTGGCGGGTGCGCTGCTCCTGCTCGCCCGCCGTCGCTACGCCTGGACGGCGCTCGTCGTCGTCCTCCTCGGCTTCTGCCGCGCGGTCGCGCTGCCGATGGCGGCGGTCGTGCTGTGGCACGGGTTCGTGCGGTGGCGCCGCGGGGACCTGCGCGGGCCCGACGCCGCCCGGCTGGGCGGCCTGCTCGTCGTCGCCCTCGGGAGCGGGCTCGTGTGGCCCTGGCTGTGCGGCGCGGTGACGGGCGTGCACCAGGCGTACTTCCGCACCCAGGAGGCCTGGCGCGGCGGCGCGGAGGTCGTGCCGTTCGTGCCGTGGGTGGACGTCTCGCGATGGCTCGCGGGCGACGCCGGCCCGTGGCTCCTCGCGCTCGTCCTCGTGGCGGCCGCCGCGCTCGTCCTCAACCCGGTCGCGGCGCGCCTCGGCCCGGAGATGCACGCGTGGTCCGGGGCGTACCTGGCCTACCTCGTGGCGACCGTCCAGCCGGGCACGTCCCTCGTGCGCTTCCTCCTGCTGGCGTTCCCGCTCGGCGCGGTGACGGTCGGGTGGACGCGGTCGCGCACGTGGCTCGCGGCGGTGACCGTCGCGTGCGTCGTGGGGCAGGTGTGGTGGGTGTGGTCGCTGTGGCGGCTGGTCCCGCCGTCGGGGTGGCCGCCGTGACCGGGACGCCCGGGATGTCGGCACGCGTGAACTAGACTGTCCCCCGGGCGTCGTCCGAGGTCGGACGCCCCTCCTCGCGCGTGCGGGGTGGACTCGGGACAAACGGAAATGGAGTGCCATCGATGGCTGCGATGAAGCCGCGGACGGGTGACGGACCGCTGGAGGTCACCAAGGAAGGGCGAGGCATCGTCATGCGGGTCCCGCTCGAGGGTGGCGGGCGTCTGGTGGTCGAGCTCAACGCGACCGAGGCCAGCGAGCTGGGTGAGGCGCTCCAGGCCGTGGTGGGCTGATTGCCCGCACGTGAGCGCCGGGTGTCCGGAACCTCGGAGATCCCGCGCGCGCTGCCGGAGGTGGTCGGCGCACGGGGCACGCTGAGCGACGCCCCGCTCGTCGACGAGTCACAGGCCGACGCGGTCGTGGTCGCCGTCGCTCCGCCGCGCGAGGCGGAGGACGGGCTCCAGCCGCGTGCCGGCACGGTCGATGCCACCGTGCGGTACGGAGTCGACCTCGCCGAGCTGGCCGAGCGGGCGGGCGGGCCGGGCTTCCGCGGCGCGGCCGGCGAGGTCGTGCGCGTGGACCTGCCGCGCGCGCACGTCGGGTCGACGACCCGGCTGCCGTGGGCGGGCCTGCCGCCCCGTCTCCTGCTGCTCGGCGTCGGCGCCGGGACCACGACGGACCTGCGCCGCGCCGGTGCCGCGCTGGCCCGGGCGTCCCGCGGCCTCGAGCGGGTCGTGAGCGCCGTGACCGCGGACGCCGGTGCGGCCGAGGTCCGCGCCTACGTCGAGGGCTACCTGCTCGCCGCGTACGCCCAGCCGCGACGGGGCGACGCACCGGCAGGCACGGAGACCGCCGCCGCGCAGCTCGTGCTGCTCACGCCGCCCGACCGTCCCGACGTCGCGGCACCGATCGAGGCAGCGACCCGCGCGGCTACCGCGACGTGGCTCGTGCGCGACCTCGCGAACACGCCCTCCGACGTCAAGGACCCCGCCTGGTTCGCCGAGCGCGCGCTCGGGCTGGCCGACGAGCTCGGCCTCGACACCACTCTCCGCGGCCCCGCCGAGCTCGCCACGGAGGGCTTCGGCGCGCTCCTCGCCGTGGGCGCCGGCTCGGCGCGCGGGCCCCGGCTCCTCACCGTCACCTACGACCCCGCGGACCACGGCGTGACCCCGGCGAAGGGCCGCGCCGCGCCGCGGCACGTGGTCGTCGTCGGCAAGGGCATCACCTACGACACGGGCGGCCTGTCCATCAAGCCGCGCGAGGCGATGGTGCCCATGAAGACCGACATGGCAGGTGCCGCCGTCGCGCTCGCCGTCGTGCTCGGGGCCGCCCGTGCGCGCTCGGACCGGCGCGTGACCGCCGTGCTGCCGCTCGCGGAGAACCACGTCGGCGCGGCGTCGTACCGCCCGGGCGACGTGCTGCGCACGTGGTCGGGCCGCACGGTGGAGGTCGCGAACACGGACGCCGAGGGCCGTCTCGTCCTCGCCGACGCCGTCGCGTACGCCGTGCACGAGCTCGCCCCCGACGTGCTCGTGGACGTCGCGACCCTGACCGGCGCCGCGAGCGTGGGCCTGGGCCGGGGCCACGGCGCGCTGTTCGCCACCGACGACGGGGTGGCCGACGCGCTCGAGGGCGCCGCCCTCACCACGGGCGAGCGGGTGTGGCGCATGCCGCTCGTCGAGGACTACGCGGGTGCGCTCCGCTCCGACGTCGCCGACCTGCGGCACGTCCCGGTCGAGAGCCCCGGCGGCGGGGCGATCACCGCGGCCCTGTTCCTGCGGGAGTTCGTGGGCGACGTGCCCTGGGCCCACCTCGACGTCGCGGGGCCCGCGCGCGCGACGGCCGACCGCCACGAGGTCGTGGCCGGGGCGACGGGCTTCGGCGCCCGGCTGCTGCTCGAGGCGCTCGAGCGGCTCTGACGCGGCGGGTCAGCGGCGGACGGCGAGCAGGAGGCCGTCGCCGCTGGGCAGCAGCGCCGGCAGCACGCGCTCGTCGGACCGGAGCGACCGGCCGACCTCCCGGACGATCGTCGTGACCTCGTCGCGCCGCGCGGGGTCGGCGACGCGGTCGTGCGACAGCGCGCCGTCGACCGCCAGCACGCCGCCCGGGCGCAGGAGGCGCAGCCCCTGCTCCACGTACTCGGGGTAGCTGTGCTTGTCGGCCCCGACGAGGACCAGGTCGTACGCGCCGTCGGTGAGGCGGGGGAGCACGTCGCTCGCCCGGCCCGGGATCGTGCGCGTGCGGGACGCGGGCACGCGCTCCTCCGCGAACGCGGCCTTCGCCGCGCGCTGGTGCTCGACCTCGACGTCGATGGTCGTCAGCACGCCGTCGGCCGGCATGCCACGCAGGAGCCAGATCGAGGCGACGCCCGTGCCGGTGCCGATCTCGACCACCGCGCGCGCCGCGAGGGACGCGGCGAGGACCTGGAGCACGGCCCCGACGCCGGGGAGGACCGCGGGGCAGCCGAGCTCGGCCGCACGGTCGCGTGCCCGCAGGAGGACCTCGTCCTCGGGGACGAACTCCTCGCTGTACACCCAGCTCGCCGCCTTCGCGCTGCGGTGGGTGCCGACGTCGCTGGTGATCGGGTCCTCCTGGTGGTCCGTCGTCCGGCCCCGGGGGCCGGGCCGGGCGCTGTCTCGGATCGTACCCGTCCCCTCCCACACCGGCCCGTTCCCGCGCCGCGCGCGTGTGCACGGGCGGTGGACGTCGCGCGCACGTCCCGCGCGGGGCGGGGAACACGCGCCAGGCGTGGCGCGTTCTTCTGGGACGATGGACCACGTGGACGACGCACGACCCAGGACCGGCACGCACGGCACGCAGGACGCGGGCACGTGGGTGCCGCCGTCGTGGGACGCGATCGTGCGGGAGCACTCGGCGCGGGTCTACCGGCTCGCCTACCGCCTGACGGGCAACCGCCAGGACGCGGAGGACCTCACGCAGGAGACGTTCGTCCGGGTGTTCCGCTCGCTGTCGAGCTACACCCCGGGCACGTTCGAGGGCTGGCTCCACCGGATCACGACCAACCTCTTCCTCGACCAGGTCCGGCGCAAGCAGCGCATCCGGATGGAGGCCATGGGCGACGACGACGGGCACTACCCGGCGCGCGCCGAGGCCCAGCCGGAGCGCGGGTTCGAGCACGCGAACCTCGACCACGACGTCCAGCGCGCGCTCGACGCGCTCTCGCCCGAGTACCGGGCCGCCGTCGTGCTGTGCGACATCGAGGGCCTGTCCTACGAGGAGATCGCCGTGACGCTCGGCATCAAGCTCGGCACGGTCCGCTCGCGGATCCACCGCGCGCGCTCCCAGCTCCGCGCCGCCCTGCCGCACCGCGACCCCGCGGAGCGCCCGGCGTCGGACGACGCACCGACCGCCGTGGGCGCCCGGGGGGTGGCGTGACCCATCTCGGCTCGCGGCTCTCCGCGCTCGTCGACGGGCAGCTGTCGCCCGCCGAGGCGGAGCGCGCCCTGGAGCACGTGGCCTGCTGCCCGCGGTGCGCGGCCGAGCTCGCCGCGGCCCGGGCGGCCCGGCGCGCGCTGAGCGCGGCCGGACCGGTGGAGCCGGCGCCGGACCTCGCGGCACGCCTGCTCGCGCTCTCCGCCGAGATCCCGCCGACGGACGGCGACCCGCTGCGTGCGGCACCCGCACCGAGCGACCCCTGGGCCGCGTCCGCGACGCTCCCGCGCGGCGCCTGGAGCGGCGACGTCCGCCGGGGCTCGCTCCGGCGGAGGGTCGTGGGCCTCGTCGTCGGCGGCGTCGGGGTGGCCGCGGTCGGCCTCTTCGCGCTGGGGGAGAGCCCTCTCGTGACGCCCGACCTGCACCGCAGCGACCCGCTCACCGTGCTCGCGCAGGCGGCGCCCCGGGCCACCGGCGCGCTCGTCGTCGGCGGGGTGCGCACCGACGGCCCGGACAGCGGCACGGGCGCCGCGACGGTCGCCGACGGCGGCGCGTCCGCGCTCGCGGCCCTCGCGGCGCAGGGCTGGTCCTGCCCCACCCCGCTCCCGGACGGCTTCCGCGTGGCGGACGTGCGCGACGACGCGACGCGCGGGGTGCTGGAGATCGACCTCGAGGCGCCCGGCGGGGAGGCGGTCGTGCGCGAGCAGACGGGACTGCTCGACACGTCGGCGCTCGCCGGCAGCGAGACGTGGGACGTGGACGGCCGTCGGGTGCACGTGCTGTCTCAGGAGCCGTGGCACGTGGTGTGGCAGTCGGGCGACACGGTGATCGACGTCGTCGCCGACACCGAGCAGGAGACGGTCGCCGCCCTCGTGGCGGCGTTCCCGGCCCGTGACTACGATGCCGGGGTCCCGGCGCGCATCTCCCGGGGCTGGACGACCATGACAGGAGCGCTCGGCACCTCATGACCGACCCCCAGACCGGACCGGAGCAGCCCGGTCCGCGCGACGCCGCGCCGAACCCGTTCGCGCCGCCGTCGGCCTACCGCAGCGTGCCCGTCCCGCCGTCCGCCGACGCGCCACGACCCACCGAGGGTGCTGCGTCGGGGCACCTCCCGCCCGCGTACGGCCCGGGACCGGTCCCGCCGCCGCCCGCAGCGCCCGCGCCCGCGGAACCCTCGACCGCGGGGTCCACGGACCCTTGGGAGCGGCTGAGCGCGTTCGGCCAGCCCGAGGCGCCGACGCGTCCGGGCGGGTCCGTCGACCCGACCCTCGTGGGCGTGCCCCGCGGCGCCGCCGGCGCGCCGCGGCGCGGCCTGCGCCCGGCCGCGGTGGCGGGCGTCGCGGTGCTCGCGCTCGTCGCGGGTGCCGTCGGCGGCGTCGCCGCCGACCGTCTCGCCGACCCGCGGCCCTCCGGCTCGTCGGTCTCGGCGCTGCCGCCCGCGAGCGTCGAGCCCGGCGCGGACCGCCCGGACGGGTCGGTGGCGGACATCGCCGCGACCGTGCTGCCGAGCGTCGTCTCGCTCCAGGTGCGCGGCGCCGACGGCGTCGCGACGGGCTCCGGGTTCGTGCTGCGGGAGGACGGCTTCATCCTCACGAACAACCACGTCGTGGCGTCGGCCGCCGACGGCGGCGACATCGTCGTGCTCTTCTCCGACGGGCACGAGAGCCCGGCCGAGCTCGTCGGGCGGACGGTCGACTACGACCTGGCGGTCGTCAAGGTCGAGGACTCCGGCCTCACCCCGCTCGCGCTCGGTGACTCCGACGCGGTGGTCGTCGGGGACCCGGTGGTGGCCATCGGTGCGCCGCTCGGGCTGAACGGGACCGTGACCACGGGGATCATCAGCGCGCTCAACCGCCCGGTCCAGGCCGGCGCCGCGGCGGAGACGGCCTTCATCAACGCGATCCAGACGGACGCGGCGATCAACCCGGGCAACTCCGGCGGCCCGCTCGTCGACGGCCGTGGCCAGGTGGTCGGCATCAACTCGGCCATCGCGCAGCCGCCGGGGAGCGGCGAGGCCACGGGCAGCATCGGTCTCGGGTTCGCCATCCCGTCCAACCAGGCCCGCCGCACCGCGGAGCAGCTCATCGCCGACGGCGTCGCGACGTACCCCGTGATCGGCGTGCTCCTCGACCAGCGCTACCAGGGTGAGGGCGTGCAGGTCTCCACGGACTCGCAGTCCGGGACGCCCGCGGTGACGCCCGACGGCCCGGCCGACGCGGCCGGGATCCGGCCCGGGGACGTGATCCTGTCCATCGACGGCAGGCCCGTCACGGAGTCGGACGAGCTCATCGTCGCGATCCGGGCGAAGGCGCCCGGGGACGCGGTGACCCTGCGCGTCCGGACCGGCGACCAGGAGCGCGACGTGCGCGTCGTCCTCGACGAGGCCACGAGCGAGTAGTCTGTCGGCGTGTTCGGGATCAACGGAGCCGAGTTCGTCGTGCTCCTCATCGTGGCGGTCGTCGTCATCGGTCCCGAGCGCCTGCCGCGCTACGCGGAGCAGCTCGGGGCGTTCGTCCGGTCCGCGCGGGGCTACCTGCGCGACGCGAAGTCGCGCGTGGACGCGGAGCTCGGCGAGGAGCTGTCGGACGTCGACTGGGCCAAGCTCGACCCGCGCCAGTACGACCCGCGCCGGATCGTGCGCGAGGCGCTCCTGGACGACGATCCCCTGCCCGAGCGCGTCTCGCCGCCCCGGCCGTCCGCGCCCGTCGCGCAGACGGGGCCCGCCCCGTTCGACGACGAGGCCACCTGACGCCGCCCTCGGGCCGCAGCACGACGGGCGATTCGTTCCGGCGCCCGAGCACCTGTCAGAATGGGGCAATGTCCATCGAGGCGACGCACATCGGTCCGGCACCGGTCCCGGAGACCACGCAGGAGCCCGGGAGCCCGACGGGCACCCGGCCACGGATCCTCTCGGGCATGCAGCCCACGGAGGACTCCCTGCAGCTCGGGAACTACATCGGTGCGCTGCGCCAGTGGGTCTCCCTCCAGGACGCGTACGACGCCCTGTACTGCGTCGTCGACCTCCACGCGCTGACCGTCAACCCGGACCCGGAGCGGCTCCGCGAGCGCACGCGCCGCACGGCCGCGCAGTACCTCGCCGGCGGTGTGGACCCGGACCGTTCCGCGCTGTTCGTCCAGTCGCACGTGCCGCAGCACGCCGAGCTGTCCTGGGTGCTGTCGTGCCAGACGGGCTTCGGCGAGGCGGGCCGCATGACCCAGTTCAAGGACAAGTCCGCGAAGCAGGGCGCCGACGGCACGACCGTCGGGCTGTTCACGTACCCCGTGCTCATGGCGGCGGACATCCTGCTCTACGACGCGGCTCTCGTGCCGGTCGGCGAGGACCAGCGGCAGCACCTCGAGCTCACGCGTGACCTCGCCGAGCGGCTCAACGCCCGCTTCGGCGACGGGACGGCCGTCGTGCCGGAGGCCCACATCGTCCGGTCGGTCGCGAAGATCTACGACCTCCAGGAGCCGACGGCGAAGATGAGCAAGTCGTCGTCGAACGGCAAGGGCGTCATCTGGCTGCTCGACGACCCGAAGGTCGCCGCCAAGCGGATCCGGTCGGCCGCGACCGACTCCGGCACCGAGATCCGCTACGACCCCGTCGCCAAGCCCGGCGTGTCGAACCTGCTGACCATCTACTCGGCGCTCACGGGCCGCGACGTCGAGGCGATCGCCGCCGAGTACGACGGCCAGGGCTACGGGCGCCTCAAGGTCGACCTGGCGGACGTCGTCGTCGACTTCCTCGTGCCGTTCCAGGAGCGCGCGAACACGTACCTGGCAGACCCGGCCGAGCTCGACGCGGTGCTCGCGCGCGGCGCGCAGAAGGCGCGCGAGATCGCGGCCGGCACGCTCGCCCGCATCTACGACCGCGTCGGCCTGCTGCCCGTGGGCGGGACGACCGCGTGAACCTCCCGGAGCGCGAGCCCCACCAGGTGCGGATCGGCATCGCGATCGAGGTGCCCGAGCCGTTCGCGACCCAGCTCCAGGACGCGCGCGCACGCTTCGGCGACCCGCTCGCACGGTCGATCCCGCCGCACGTGACGCTCCTCGGGCCGACGGTCCTGGACCGGACCGCGCTCGACACGGCGCGTGCGCACCTGGCCGAGGTCGCGTCGACGGCGTCGCCGTTCCGCCTCCACCTGCGGGGGAGCGCGACGTTCCGGCCCGTCTCGCCCGTGGTGTTCGTCCAGGTGGTCGAGGGCATCGCGGAGTGCGAGCACCTCGAGAGCGCGATCCGCACCGGCCCCCTCGCCCAGGACCTGCGGTTCAACTACCACCCGCACGTGACGGTCGCCCACGAGGTGCCGGAGGCGGCGCTCGACGCCGCGTTCGACCAGATGGCGACCTACGAGGCGCAGTTCGACGTCGCGGGCTTCTCGCTCTACGAGCACGGGGACGACGGCGTCTGGCGCCCCGAGCAGCTGTTCCCCCTCGGCGCGGATGCCGGGGGAGCGACCGCCTCGTAGGGTTCGGGGCGTGACGTCGCCCCGCCCTGCCGCACCCCGCGCCGTCGCACGCACGCGCGAGCGGGTGGACGCGCTCGTCGACCGCTGGAAGGACAGCCGGCCCGGCCGAGCGACCTACCGGTACCTGTACGCGCGCGGCGCGCTCCTGTGCGGCGGCATCGCGTACTCCGCGCTGTTCTCGCTGTTCGCCGCGCTCGCCATCGGCTACACGGTCTTCATGCAGGTCCTGGGGGGCCGCAGGGAGCTCATGGACGTCGTCTTCGGGGAGATCAACGAGCTCGTCCCCGGGCTCATCGCGCTCGACGGCGAGCCGGGCGCCATCCGGCCCGACCAGCTCCTGCTCGACTCCGGGCTCAGCGTGACGAGCGTCGTCGCGAGCGTGGTCCTGCTCTTCTCCGTCGTGTCGTTCATGTACCACCTGCGCGGCGCCGTGCGCACCATGTTCGGCGTCAGCGACCTCGGCCAGAGCCCGGTGCTCGCCCGGGCGCGGGCGCTCCTCGGGTTCTTCCTCCTCGCGCTGTTCCTCCTCGTCTCCGCCGTCGCGAGCATCGCCGTCACGACCCTCGGCAACCAGATCCTGGAGGCCATCGGGCTCTCCGGCGGGCCCGCCGTCCTCGTGACCGGCGCGGGCCTCGTCGTGAGCGTCCTGCTCGACGCGCTGGTCGTGGTCGTCGTCGTGCGGCTCCTCGCCGGCGTACGGGTCCGACGACGCGACCTCCTCGTCGGCTCGCTGACCGCCGCCGTCGGGTTCGGGGTGCTCCGCTACCTCGGGTCGTCGTTCGTCGAGAGCAGCGCCACGCGGAACGCCCTCCTGGCGTCGTTCGCCGTCCTCGTGACGCTGCTGCTCCTCGTCAACTTCACCGCGCGCATCCTCCTGGCCGTGTGCGCGTGGATGGCGAACCCGCCCCGCCCACCCGACCCGGTGCCCGACGGCGCCCGGCACGTGCGCGACGGCCGTCCCGAGCTGCCCGTGCTCGACGGCGACCACCCGACCGACGGCCGCCACCTGCGGGCGCCGCGCCACGCCGTCGGGCGCACGGGGGACGACGTCGAGAACGGACGCCCGGACGTCGTGGACGCTCGCGACGACGCCGTCCCGTCGGTCGAGGAGCACGTGCGCGCCGGCCGCGGCTCGCACCGTCCCTGGAGCCCCGTCGTCCGGGGCATCCGGCGGGCCCGCATGCCGCGCGGCACGTGACCGCGTGCGCGCGGCGCGTCGAGGTCGGCACCTGCTGCCGAGATCGGCACGTGCAGCTGCCGATCTCCACCGCGGCTGCCGATCTCGGTCGGGACTGCCGATCGCCGGTGCGGAGGCCGCGCGGCCACGGCACCACCCCGGGCACGACGAAGGGCGCCGACCGTGCGGTCGGCGCCCTTCGTCGGCGGTGCGGGGGTGTCAGAACGCGCGGGTGATCATCGCGCGCTTGACCTCCTGGATCGCCTTCGTGACCTCGATGCCGCGGGGGCACGCCTCGGTGCAGTTGAAGGTCGTGCGGCAGCGCCACACGCCCTCCTTGTCGTTGAGGATCTCGAGGCGCTGCGTGGCGCCCTCGTCGCGGCTGTCGAAGATGAACCGGTGCGCGTTGACGATGGCGGCCGGGCCGAAGTACTGCCCGTCGGTCCAGAACACCGGGCAGGACGACGTGCACGCGGCGCACAGGATGCACTTGGTGGTGTCGTCGAAGCGCTCGCGCTGCGCGGCGGACTGGAGGCGCTCCTTGCTCGGCTCGTTCCCCGACGTGATGAGGAACGGCATGATCTCGCGGTAGGACGCGAAGAACGGCTCCATGTCCACGACGAGGTCCTTGACCACGGGCAGGCCCTTGATGGGCTCGACCGTGATCGGCTTGTCGGGGTTGACGTCCTTGAGCAGCGTCTTGCACGCGAGCCGGTTGCGACCGTTGATGCGCATCGCGTCCGAGCCGCACACGCCGTGCGCGCACGAGCGGCGGAACGTCAGGGAGCCGTCGTGCTCCCACTTGATCTTGTGCAGGGCGTCGAGCACGCGGTCGGTGCCGTGCGCCTGGACGGTGAACTCGTCCCAGTACGCCTCCTCGCCGTGCTCCGACTCGGGGGAGTAGCGGCGGACGCGGAGCGTGACCTCGAACGAGGGGATCTCCCCGGCCTTGGCCTCGGCGGCCGGGCTCTCGAGTGTGGCAGTCATCAGTACTTCCGCTCCATGGGCTCGTACCGGGTCTGGGTGACGGGCTTGGAGCCCAGGGCGACCTTGTAGCCGTCGAACTGCTCGACGTGGTCGAAGTAGCCCGCGACGTGCCCGTCGGCGACGTCGCTGGCGGACGTCGGACGGCGGTAGGCCATCGTGTGCAGCATGTAGTTGGTGTCGTCGCGGTCCGGGAAGTCCTCGCGGTAGTGGCCGCCGCGGGACTCCTTGCGGTTGATCGCCGCGACGACGGTCACCTCGGCGATGTCGAGGAGGAACCCGAGCTCGATCGCCTCGAGGAGGTCGGTGTTGAACAGGCGGCCCTTGTCCTGCACGGACACGTTCTTGTAGCGCTTCTGCAGGTCGCGGATGTCCGCGAGGGCCTGGTCGAGCGACTCGCCCGTGCGGAACACCTGGGCGTTGGCGTCCATGGTCTCCTGGAGCGCCTTGCGGACGTCGGCGACGCGCTCGCCGTCGGGACGGTTGCGCATCTCCTCGAGCTGCGCGACGACGGCCGCGGCGGGGTTCTCCGGGAGCTCGCTGTACGACGCGGTCGCGGCGTAGGCGGCGGCCGTGCGGCCGGCACGCTTGCCGAAGACGTTGATGTCGAGCAGCGAGTTGGTGCCGAGGCGGTTGGAGCCGTGGACGCTGACGCACGCGACCTCGCCGGCCGCGTAGAGGCCCTTGACGACGTTGTGGCTGTCGCGCAGCACCTCGGCGTCGACGTTCGTCGGGATGCCGCCCATCGCGTAGTGCGCCGTGGGGTACACGGGCACGGGCTCGGTGTACGGCTCGATCCCGAGGTAGGTCCGCGCGAACTCGGTGATGTCGGGGAGCTTGGCGTCGATGTGCGCGGGCTCGAGGTGCGTGAGGTCGAGCAGGACGTAGTCCTTGTTCGGCCCGGCGCCGCGGCCCTCGCGGACCTCGTTCGCCATGGACCGGGCGACGATGTCGCGCGGGGCGAGGTCCTTGATGGTGGGGGCGTAGCGCTCCATGAAGCGCTCGCCGTCCGCGTTGCGCAGGATGCCGCCCTCGCCGCGGGCGGCCTCCGAGAGGAGGATGCCGAGGCCCGCGAGGCCGGTCGGGTGGAACTGGAAGAACTCCATGTCCTCGAGCGGCAGGCCGCGACGGTAGGCCAGCGCCATGCCGTCGCCGGTGAGCGTGTGCGCGTTGGACGTCGTCTTGAAGATCTTGCCCGCGCCACCGGTGGCGAAGATGATCGCCTTCGCCTGGAAGAGGTGGATCTCGCCGGTCGCGAGGTCGTACGCGACGACGCCGGTCGCGGTGACCGTCTCGTCGTCGGGGATCTCGCCCGCGGCGAGATCGTGGTCGGTGATGAGGTCGAGGACGTAGAACTCGTTGAAGAACTCGACGTCCTGCTTGACGCACTGCTGGTAGAGCGTCTGGAGGATCATGTGCCCGGTGCGGTCCGCGGCGTAGCACGAGCGGCGCACCGCGGCCTCGCCGTGGTTGCGGGTGTGCCCGCCGAACCGGCGCTGGTCGATGCGGCCCTCGGGCGTGCGGTTGAACGGCAGGCCCATGCGCTCGAGGTCGAGCACCGCGTCGATGGCCTCCTTGGCCATGATCTCCGCGGCGTCCTGGTCGACGAGGTAGTCGCCGCCCTTGACCGTGTCGAACGTGTGCCACTCCCAGTTGTCCTCCTCCACGTTCGCGAGCGCGGCGCACATGCCGCCCTGCGCGGCGCCCGTGTGCGAGCGCGTGGGGTAGAGCTTGGAGATGACGGCCGTCCGGACCTTGCCGGACGACTCCAGCGCCGCGCGCATCCCGGCGCCGCCTGCGCCGACGATGACGACGTCGTACTGATGGGTTTGCATCGGGGTCGATGCCTCCTGGGAGAGAGCCGGGTGGAGCGAGAGGAAGACGGGGGCGAGCGGTGGTGCGGTGCTCAGGCCGTGCAGAACGACGCGAGCAGCTCGGCCGGGGCGTTCGCGGGGCAGGGCTCGAACGTGAAGATCACGAGCGTGCCGAGGACCGTGACGATCGTGAAGGCGAGGTACAGCGCGAGCTTGAGGACGAGGCGGGTGCCGTCGCGCTCCGCGTAGTCGTTGATGATCGTCCGGACGCCGTTGGTGCCGTGGAACATGGCCAGCCAGAGCATGAGCAGGTCCCAGATCTGCCAGAACGGCGAGGCCCACTTGCCGGCGACGAAGCCGAAGTCGATCGCGTGCACGCCCTCGCCGACCATGAGGTTGACGAAGAGGTGCCCGAAGATGAGGACGATCAGCACGACGCCGGAGGCGCGCATGAAGATCCAGCTGTACAGCTCGTAGTTGCTGCGCGTGGCCTTGCGGCGCTTGTACGGGTCGCGCGGGCTCGCGACCTCGACCGTGGGTGCGGCGGCCATCAGTGCCCCCCTCCGAAGACGTTCATCAGGTGGCGCGGCAGGAACCCGGCCATCGTCACGACGAACAGGCCGACGACGACCCAGAGCATCGTGCGCTGGTACCGCGGGCCCTTGGACCAGAAGTCGACCAGGATGATGCGGATGCCGTTGAAGGCGTGGAACACGATGGCCGCGACGAGCCCCGCCTCACCGATGCCCATGATCGGCGTCTGGTACGTCCCGATGACGGCGTTGTACGCCTCGGGCGAGACCCGCACGAGCGCCGTGTCGAGCACGTGCACGAGCAGGAAGAAGAAGATGAGCACGCCGGTCACGCGATGCGCGACCCACGACCACATGCCTTCACGGCCGCGGTAGAGCGTGCCAGCTGGTGCACTGGGCACTTTGGGGGCCTCCTGTGGCGAGATCAGGGGGAGATGTCACGTTCCGGCCGTGGCCCGGAACTCCCTCAGTCCGGACCCCGGGACCGTCGTCGGCATCGGTCTCTGGGCTTCCACCATAGTGACATCGACGTCATGATGCGGACCGCCGGGGACGGCGGAACGGCCCTGCACGGGGGGTTTGTGACTGATCCCACAGCCCGCGGAGGAACTCTGGCCCTCACTATGCTGGCCCTCATGGCCTCTTCGCCGCACGACTCCTCCGGCCCGTCCGGGTCGCCGATCCCCGGCTTCTTCGCCGTCGTCCCCGCGGGAGGCGCCGGCACCCGGCTGTGGCCGCTCTCGCGCGCGGGCTCGCCGAAGTTCCTGCTCGACCTCACCGGCTCGGGCCGCTCCCTGCTCCAGGCCACGGTGGACCGGCTCGTGCCGCTCGCGGGGGAGCAGGGCGTCGTGCTCGTCACGGGGGACCGGCACGTCGCGTCGGCGCGCACGCAGCTCCCGGGTCTGCCGGCCGAGAACGTGCTGGCGGAGCCGTCGCCGCGGGACTCGATGGCGGCCATCGGGCTGGCCGCGGCGGTGCTCGAGGCGCGGCACGGCGACGTCATCGTGGGGTCGTTCGCGGCGGACCAGGTGATCACGGGCCGCGCCGCCTTCGAGTCGTCGGTGCGCGAGGCGGTGGAGGCGGCGCGCGCCGGGTACGTCGTGACGATCGGCATCGCGGCGTCGCGGCCGTCGACGGCGTTCGGGTACGTGCACAGCGGCGCCCCGCTCGGTGTCGCGGGCGCGCCGACCGCGCAGCACGTGCGCGGCTTCACGGAGAAGCCCGACGCCGCGACCGCGCAGCGCTACCTCGCGTCCGGGGAGTACCGCTGGAACGCCGGCATGTTCATCGTGCGCTCGTCGGTGCTCCTCGGGCACCTCGCGGACCAGCGCCCCGAGCTGCACGACGGCCTGCGCGCGATCGCCGCCGCGTGGGACGGCCCCGACCGCGACCGCGTGCTCGCGGAGCGGTGGCCGGCGCTCGAGCGGATCGCGATCGACCACGCGGTGGCCGAGCCGGTCGCCGCGGTCGGGGGCGTCGCCGTCGTCCCCGGCACGTTCGGGTGGGACGACGTGGGCGACTTCAACTCCCTCGCCGCCCTCCTGCCGTCCGTCGACGGGGCGGGCTCCAAGGTGCTCGGCGACACGGGGCGCGTCGTGCGCCGCGAGAGCGCCGGCTCGGTCGTCGTGCCGGCGAGCGACCGCGTCGTGACCGTCCTCGGTCTCGACGACGTTGTCGTGGTCGACACCCCCGACGCGCTCCTCGTCACGACGCGGGCGCGCGCCCAGCAGGTGAAGTCGATGGTCGACACGGTGCGCGAGCTCGGGATGGACGAGCTCCTGTGAGCGCCGACGTGACCCTCGCCGCCCGCATCGGGGCCGCCGTCGCGCGGCACGTCGACGAGGTCGTGGCGATCCGCCGGGACATCCACGCCCACCCCGAGGTCTCGCGCGCCGAGACGCGCACCACGGCGCTGCTCGCCGACCGCCTGCGCGCCGCGGGCCTCGAGCCGCGGCTCCTGCCGGGCACGGGGCTCGTGTGCGACGTCGGCCCGGAACCGGGCACGACCACCGCGGGCGTGCCCGACGGCGCGGCCGTCCCGCCGGGCCGCGTCGCCCTGCGCGCGGACATCGACGCGCTGCCGCTGCAGGACCGCTGCGACCTCCCGTGGGCGTCGACCGTGCCGGGTGTCGCGCACGCGTGCGGCCACGACGTGCACACGGCCGTCGTGCTCGGTGCCGGGCTCGTGCTCGCGGACCTCCACGCCCAGGGCGAGCTGCGCCGCGGCGTGCGGCTCGTGCTCCAGCCCGCGGAGGAGGTCCAGCCGGGCGGGTCGCTCGACGTCCTGGCGGCCGGGGCGATGGACGGCGTCGACGAGATCTACGCCGTGCACTGCGACCCGAAGGTCGACGTGGGCCGCATCGGCACGCGGATCGGGCCGATCACGTCGGCGTCGGACGAGGTCTCGGTGACGATCGCGTCCCCGGGCGGCCACACGTCCCGGCCGCACCTGACCGGCGACGTGGTGTATGCGCTGGGCCAGGTCATCACGCAGGTGCCCGCGGTGCTCGGCCGTCGGCTGGACCCGCGCTCGGGCGTGAACCTCACGTGGGGCGCCGTCCACGCGGGCTCCGCGCACAACGCCATCCCGAGCACCGGCACGGTCCGCGGCACCCTGCGCTGCCTCGACGTGCGCGCGTGGGAGTTCGCGGGGCAGGTGCTGCACGACGCCGTGGAGCAGGTCGTCGCGCCGTACGAGGTCGAGGTGACCGTGCACCACACGCGCGGCGTCCCGCCCGTCGAGAACGACGAGCGCTGCACCGGGCTGCTGGAGGCCGCCGCGCGCGACGTGCTCGGCCCGGACAGCGTGGTGCTCACCGAGCAGTCGCTCGGGGGAGAGGACTTCGCCTGGTACCTGACGAAGGTGCCCGGGGCCATGGCCCGCCTCGGGACGCGGACGCCGGGCGGGCGCAGCTACGACATCCACCAGGGCGACCTCCAGGTGGACGAGCGCGCCGTCGGCCTGGGCATGCGGCTCCTGGCGCGCGTCGCCGCGGGCCAGGACGGGTGACGCGGTCCCGACCCGTGGACAGGGGTGTGTCACGCCTCAGACGCAAAGTGACGCTTGCATAACGAAGCGCCCGCGTTACCGGCAAGTAACGTGCTGGACCCCTCCGGCTGATTAGTGTTCGGTCGTATAGAGGCCGACGGACCGGTCCTCCCGTGCAACGGCGCAGGGGAGGACCCAGGGGTCCTCCCTGCGCGGCACTGCTACGAGAACGACAGGAGCTATCAGGTGAAGAGAGCGACTCAGGTCACCGCCCTCGCGGCGGTCGCCGCGCTCGCGCTGGCCGCGTGCGGCGCCGCGCCCGAGGACGACGAGACCACCGGCGGCGGCGAGGGCACCGCGGGCGGCAACTCCGACTTCTCCGCGTGCATGGTCTCCGACGCCGGCGGGTTCGACGACCAGTCCTTCAACCAGTCGGGCTACGAGGGCCTCGAGCAGGCCAAGAAAGAGCTCGGCATCACGACGCACGAGGTCGAGTCCCAGGCGGACACGGACTACGGTCCGAACATCGACAGCCTCGTCCAGCAGGGCTGCAACCTCATCATCGGCGTCGGCTTCCTCCTCGAGGACCCGATCCAGTCGGCCGCCGAGGCCAACCCGGACGTGCACTTCGCGCTCATCGACTCGGCGTTCAGCAACCCGGGCGCCACGGCGGACGACCCGCCGGAGGCGGTCGAGATCGACAACGCGAAGCCGATCCTGTTCAACACCGCGGAGGCGGCGTTCCTCGCCGGGTACCTCGCGGCGGGCATGACCGAGACGGGCACCGTCGCCACGTTCGGCGGCATCCAGATCCCGTCGGTCGCCATCTTCATGGACGGCTACGCCGACGGCGTCGCGAAGTACAACGAGGACAACGGCACCGACGTCAAGGTCCTCGGCTGGGACAAGGAAGCGCAGACCGGCACGTTCACCGGCGACTTCGACAACCAGGCGAACGGCCAGAACGTCACGCAGGGCTTCATCGACCAGGGCGCGGACATCATCATGCCCGTGGCCGGCCCGGTGGGCCTCGGTGCCGCCGCGGCGGCCGAGAGCGGTGGCGCGAAGATCATCTGGGTCGACTCGGACGGCTTCCTCACGACGGACTACGGGAGCATCATCCTCACGTCCGTGATGAAGCAGATCGGCCCGGCGGTCTTCGACACCGTGAGCGAGTCGGCGGACGGCAACTTCACGAGCGAGCCGTACGTCGGCACGCTCGAGAACGAGGGTGTCGGCCTGGCGCCGTTCCACGACTTCGAGGACGCGGTCCCGGCCGAGCTGCAGGACCAGATCGCCCAGTACCAGGAGCAGATCATCGCGGGCGACCTCGTCGTCGAGTCGCCGAACGCGCCGTGACGCGACGCTGAACCCGCCGGCCGCCCACGGGCGACCGGCACCGGTGGCCCGGGCCCAGCGCCCGGGCCACCGTCATGACGACGACGGTGTCGTCGGGGCCGCGACGACGCGCCGCGCTCCCGCGAGTGCGGTTCGATGGAGTACCTCGACGGGATCGGGGTCGACACCGCGGTACGACTGCGAAGCACGAGGAGAGGCAGACCGGTGAAGCTGGAGCTGCGAGGGATCACGAAGGTCTTCGGGTCCCTGGTCGCCAACGACCACATCGACCTGGTCATCGAGCCCGGCGAGATCCATGCCCTGCTCGGGGAGAACGGGGCGGGCAAGAGCACGCTCATGAACGTGCTGTACGGGCTGTACGACCCGGACGACGGGCAGATCCTCGTCGACGACGTGCCCGTGCAGTTCGCGGGCCCGGGCGACGCGATGGCCGCCGGCATCGGCATGGTGCACCAGCACTTCATGCTCGTCCCGGTGTTCACCGTCGCCGAGAACGTCGCGCTGGGGCACGAGCCCGTGAAGGGCGCGGGTCTCATCGACGCGCGCCGCGCGCGCCGCCTCGTCCAGGAGATCTCGGACCGGTTCGGGTTCGAGGTGAACCCGGACGCGATGGTCGAGGACATCCCCGTCGGCGTGCAGCAGCGCGTCGAGATCATCAAGGCCCTGTCGCGCGACGCACGCGTGCTCATCCTCGACGAGCCGACCGCGGTCCTCACGCCGCAGGAGACGGACGAGCTCATCGCGATCATGCGCGAGCTCAAGGCCGCGGGCACGTCGATCGTCTTCATCACGCACAAGCTGCGCGAGGTGCGGGCGGTCGCCGACCGCATCACGGTCATCCGCCGGGGCAAGGTCGTCGGCACGGCCGACCCGAGCGCGAGCGAGACCGAGCTCGCGTCCCTCATGGTCGGCCGGTCCGTCTCGCTCGGCGTGGACAAGGCGCCCGCGGAGAGCGGGGACACCACGTTCCACGTCGACGAGCTCACGGTCATGGACGACGCCGGCACGGCCGTCGTGGACCGCGTGAGCCTGGAGGTCGCGCGCGGCGAGATCCTCGTCGTCGCGGGGGTCCAGGGCAACGGCCAGACCGAGCTCACGGAGACGATCGTCGGGCTGCGCAAGCCGGTCGCGGGCTCGATCCTGCTCGACGGCAAGGAGCTCGTGGGGCGCAGCGTGTCCCAGGTGCTCGAGGCGGGCGTGGGCTACGTGCCCGAGGACCGCAGCACCGACGGGATCATCGGGACGTTCTCCGTCGAGGAGAACCTCGTGCTCGACCTCGTGACGTCCGCGCCCTACTCGCGCGGGGGTGCGCTCGCGCGCGGCACGATCCGCGCGAACGCCGAGCAGCGCATCGGCGAGTTCGACGTGCGCACCCAGTCGGTCGAGACCCCGGCGGGCACGCTCTCCGGCGGCAACCAGCAGAAGGTCGTCCTCGCGCGCGAGATGTCGCGGCCGCTGCGCCTGTTCATCGCGTCGCAGCCGACGCGCGGCCTCGACGTCGGCTCGATCGAGTTCGTGCACCGGCGCATCGTGCAGGAGCGCGACAACGGCACCCCCGTGATCATCGTGTCGACGGAGCTCGACGAGGTGCTCGCCCTCGCCGACCGGATCGCCGTCATGTACCGCGGCCGCGTCGTCGGGGTCGTGCCCGGCGACACCGACCGCGACGTCCTCGGCCTCATGATGGCCGGGGTCCCGCTCGAGGAGGCCGTCGTGCAGGCCGCCGAGCACCACACGACCCTCGGCGAGGCGGACGCCGTCGCCGAGGGCGCGCCGTCGGACGCCGTCGCCGAGGACGCGCCGTCGGACGCCGCGCAGGACGCGGCCGCCGCCCGCGAGGAGGAGATCCAGTGACCCAGCAGGCAACGCCCGACGACGCGTCGGCGCTCCCGCCGACGGCGGCTCCGCCGAGCGACCCCCAGAAGCCGGAGGCACCCGCCGGGCAGGGCGTCCTGCGCGAGATGCTCGAGAGCAGCTGGCTCGTCTCGCTCCTCGCGATCGTCGCCGCGCTCGTCCTCGGCGGCGTCCTCATCGCGGCGGCCGACCCCGCGGTCCAGGAGGCGGCGTCCTACTTCTTCGCGCGCCCCTCGGACTTCTTCCAGGCCGTCTGGGACGCGGTGTTCGGCGCGTACGCCGCGCTCTTCCAGGGCGCGGTCCTCAACGTCGACGCGCCCGACGTCTCGCGGGCGCTGCGCCCCCTCACCGAGACGATGACGGTCGCGACGCCGCTCATCCTCGCGGGCCTCGGGCTCGGCATCGGCTTCCGCGCGGGCCTGTTCAACATCGGTGCGCAGGGCCAGATCATCCTCGGCGGCATCTTCGCCGGGTTCGTCGGCTGGACGTTCGCGCTCCCGCCGGGGCTGCACCTCCTGCTCGCCGTGCTGGGCGCCGCGCTCGGCGGGGCCCTGTGGGCGAGCATCGCGGGCGTGCTCAAGGCCCGCACGGGCGCCCACGAGGTGATCGTCACGATCATGCTCAACAACATCGCGATCTACCTCGTCGCGTACCTGCTCACGACGAAGCCGTTCCAGGCGCCGGGCAGCTCCAACCCGATCAGCCCGCGCATCCCGGGGAACGCGCAGTTCCCGCTGCTGCTGGGCGAGGGCTTCCGCCTCCACGCGGGGTTCGTCCTCGCGCTGCTCGTCGCGGTCGGCGTGTGGTGGCTCATGGAGCGCTCGACGCTCGGCTTCCGCTTCCGCGCCGTCGGCGAGAACCCGCACGCGGCCCGGACGGCAGGCATGTCGGTCCCGTGGACGACGGTGTGGGTCATGGCCATCGCGGGTGCGCTCGCCGGGCTCGCGGGCAGCGCGCAGGTGCTCGGCACGGAGCACGTGCTCACGGCGGGCGTCGCGGCGAGCTTCGGGTTCGACGCGATCACGGTGGCGCTGCTCGGACGGTCCCGGCCGCTCGGCACGGTGCTCGCCGGCCTGCTGTTCGGCGCGCTGCGCGCGGGCGGGTTCGTCATGCAGGCCCGCACCGGCACGCCGATCGACATCGTCCTCGTCGTGCAGTCGCTCATCGTGCTCTTCATCGCCGCGCCGCCGCTCGTGCGGGCGATCTTCCGCCTCCCGACACCGGGCGGCCCGACGCGCGCCGAACGGCAGGCAGCCCGTCGCCGCGCGAAGGCCGTCCCGTCCACGACGACCACCCAGGAGGCCGGAGCATGAGCACCGCGACCACCACCCCGGCGCCCGCCGCCGCGCCGGAGCGCGCGGCCAAGCCGCTGCCGCCCATCAGCTGGAAGGCCCCGGTCGCCTACGGGGTCATCGGGCTGCTGGCCCTCGTCTTCTTCGCGCTGCTCCCCGCGGGCGGTCAGCAGACGACGTTCCGCCTCTCGACGGCGAAGGACTTCTTCCAGATCGAGCCGATCACCGTCAGCTCCACCGGGGCGGCGCTGTTCCTGTCGATCCTCGCGCTGCTCCTCGCCGGACTGTCGTTCTGGGCCGCGCGCGACCGGCGCAAGGTCGGCGTGTGGCTGCCGATCGTGTACGGCGTCGCGATCGTCTTCGCCTTCCTGTCCTGGGCCGGGGCCGGGAAGTCGGCGATCCCGCTGACGGGCCTGCTCCAGGGCTCGCTCTTCCTCGCGGTCCCGCTCGTGTTCGGTGCGCTGTCCGGCGTGCTGTGCGAGCGCGTCGGCATCATCAACATCGCGATCGAGGGCCAGCTCCTCGCCGGGGCGTTCCTCGCCGCCGTCGTCGCGTCGCTCACGTCGTCGGCGTACGCCGGCCTCATCGCGGCGCCGGTCGCGGGCGCCCTCGTGGGCGTGCTGCTCGTGATCTTCTCCGTGAAGTACTGGGTGAACCAGATCATCGTCGGCGTCGTGCTCAACGTGCTGGTCGTCGGCGTGACGAGCTACCTGTACTCGACGGTCCTCACCGAGGACCCGGCGACGTGGAACTCGCGCAACCCGCTCCCCGTCATCGAGATCCCGGTGCTCTCGCAGATCCCGGTCGTCGGGCCGGTGCTGTTCCGCCAGACGCTCCTCGTGTACCTCATGTACGTGGTCGTGATCCTGCTGCAGGTCTTCCTGTTCCGCAGCCGCTGGGGCCTGCGCCTGCGCGCGGTCGGCGAGCACCCGAAGGCCGCCGACACCGTCGGCATCAAGGTCAACGCGACGCGCGTGCGCAACACGATCCTCGGCGGCGCGGTCGCCGGCCTCGGCGGCGCGTTCTTCACCGTCGCCGCGGGGCTCGCGTTCGGCAAGGAGATGACGGGCGGCAAGGGCTTCATCGCGCTCGCCGCGATGATCCTCGGGCGCTGGAACCCTGTCGGCGCGCTCGTCGCGGCGCTCCTGTTCGGGTTCTCGGACAACCTCCAGACGGTGCTCGGCATCGTCGGGACGCCGATCCCGAGCCAGATCATGCTCATGACCCCGTACGTCGTGACGATCTTCGCCGTCGCCGGCCTCGTCGGGCGCGTGCGCCCGCCGGCCGCCGAGGGCATCCCCTACGTCAAGTGAGGACGGCATGACGGACGTGCACGACGGCGGTACCCGGCCGGGCGGGGGGACGGACCCGGACGGGTCCGCCGTCGGGCCGGCCGTCGACTGGGACGCGCTGCGCACCGCGGCGCGCGAGATCATGACCCGCGCCTACGCGCCGTACTCGGGCTTCCCCGTGGGCGCGGCCGCGCTCGTGGACGACGGCCGCGTCGTCGTCGGCTGCAACGTGGAGAACGCCGCGTACGGCGTGACGCTGTGCGCGGAGTGCTCGCTCGTGAGCTCGCTCGTCGGCTCGGGCGGCGGACGCCTCGTGGCGTTCGCGTGCGTCGACCGGCACGGCGCGACGCTCATGCCGTGCGGCCGGTGCCGCCAGCTCCTGTGGGAGCACGGGGGCCCCGACCTGCTGGTCGAGACGGTGCGTGGTATCAAGACGATGAGGGACGTGCTGCCCGACGCCTTCGGGCCCGAGGATCTGGAGGAGCGCTCGTGACCAGCGACGACGTGGCCACGCAGGACGGCATCGAGGACGACGGCGAGGACCGTGGCGCCGAGGGGCCGGCCCCGGAGGCGTTCGACACGGTCGACGTCATCCGGACCAAGCGCGACGGGGCGCGGCTCGCGCCCGAGCAGATCGACTGGGTGATCGACGCCTACACGCGCGGCGTGGTGGCCGAGGAGCAGATGGCCGCCCTCGCGATGGCGATCTACCTCAACGGCATGGACCGCGCCGAGATCGGCCGCTGGACGCAGGCGATGATCGCGTCGGGCGAGCGCATGGACTTCTCGGGGCTCTCGCGCCCGACGGCGGACAAGCACTCGACCGGGGGAGTGGGCGACAAGATCACCCTGCCCCTCGCGCCGCTCGTCGCCGTGTACGGTGTCGCGGTGCCGCAGCTCTCCGGCCGCGGCCTGGGCCACACCGGCGGCACGCTCGACAAGCTCGAGGCGATCCCGGGGTGGCGCGCGGCGCTGACCAACGCGCAGATGATGAACGCGCTCGAGCACGTCGGCGCCGTGATCTGCCAGGCGGGCTCGGGCCTCGCGCCCGCGGACCGGCTCCTCTACGCGCTGCGCGACGTCACGGGGACGGTCGAGTCGATCCCGCTCATCGCGAGCTCGATCATGAGCAAGAAGATCGCGGAGGGCACGGGCGCGCTCGTGCTCGACGTCAAGGTCGGCTCCGGGGCCTTCATGAAGGAGATCGGCTCGGCGCGCGAGCTCGCGCGCACGATGGTCGACCTCGGGACTGACGCCGGCGTGCGCACGGTCGCGCTGCTCACCGACATGTCGACCCCGCTCGGCCTCACGGCGGGCAACGCGCTCGAGGTGCGCGAGTCCGTCGAGGTGATGAAGGGCGAGGGGCCGCAGGACGTCGTCGACCTCACGGTCGCGCTCGCGCTCGAGATGCTCGCGGGCGCGGGTCGCCCGCAGGACGAGGACGACGTGCGCCACGCCCTCCTGGGCGGGCGCGCGCTCGACAAGTGGCGCGAGATGATCGCGGAGCAGGGCGGCGACTCGCGCGCCCCGCTGCCCGTCGCGCGCGAGCGCGAGCACGTCGTCGCCGACCGCGACGGGGTGCTCGAGCGGCTCGACGCCTACGCCGTCGGGGTCGCGGCGTGGCGCCTCGGGGCGGGCCGGGCCCGCAAGGAGGACCCGGTGCAGGCGGGCGCGGGCGTCGAGCTCTTCGCCAAGCCCGGCGACACCGTCCGCAAGGGCCAGCACCTCATGACCCTGCACACCGACACCCCGGAGCGCTTCGAGCGTGCGGTGCAGGCCCTCGACGGCGCGTGGTCCGTCGCGGATCTCGGCACCGTGGTCGAGCGCGGCTCGGTCGTCCTGGACCGCGTCGACTGAGCGTGACGGGCGACGAGCAGCCCCCGCCCGAGCCGGCCGACACGCGTCGGCCGCGGTCGGTGTACGGCGTGGGGACCGAGCCCGACGCGCGGTTCAGCCTCGCCAACGAGCGCACCGCGCTCGCGTGGGTGCGCACCGGGCTGGGCCTGGTCGCGGGCGGCGTCGCGCTGACGTCGTTCGCGACGTTCGCGGGCATGGCGGGCCTGCTCGACGTCGTGGCGGGTGTCGCGTGCCTCGCCGGCGCCGGGTTCGCGGGCTACGCGCTCGTGTCGTGGCGCCGCAACGAGCGGGCCCTGCGGCTGCGGTGGCGCCTCCCGGCGCCGAGCGGCCTGCCCGTGCTCGTCGTCGGTGTCGTCGTGCTGGCCCTGCTGCTCGCGGGCTACGCCGTCGGGGCGGCGACCGGAGGGTGAGGGTGCCGTCGCGGGAGCCCGGCGCCGCGGCGCCGCGGGACGAGGGCCTGCAGCCCGAGCGCACGGCGCTCGCGTGGCAGCGCACGGTGCTCGGCGTCGTGGTCGGTGCGCTCGTGCTCGCCGCCGCCGGGCTGCGGTCCGGTTCCGTGGTCACGGTGTGCGCGGCGGTCGCGGTCGCCGTGCTCGCGCTCGTCCCCGCCGTGCTGCGGCCCCCGACCGGCGGGCTCCCGCGCGACGGGCGGCTCCGCTCGTGGTCGTTCCTCGTGCGCGTGGGCGGCCTCGTCGTGGTGCTCGCGCTGGTGGGGGCCGCGTGGGCGTTCGGCCGGGTCCTCGGCGGTGCCGCGTGAGGCTCGGGCTCGGGGTGCTGCGGGCGACCGACGTCGCGCGCCTCCTCCCGGCGCGCACGCTGCCGCCGCCCCCGCCGCCCGGCGCGCACGCGCCCGACGCCGCGACCTCCCACCTCCTCGACCGAGCGCGTCGCGCGGGCCACCCCGAGCACCGCGTGGACGCGCTCGCCGCGACCCTCGACGGGCTGCGGCCGGTGGACCGGCGGGCCGTCGTCGACCCGCTGTGCCGGCTCGACGGACCCGGCGCGGGTCCCGCGGTCCGGACGCTCGAGATCGCGGGCGCGCCCGCGCGCCAGACCGACGGGACGACGTGCGGCTCGGCCGTCCTGGGACTCCTCGCCGCGGCGGGCGACCCGGTGCTCGCGCTGTGGCTCGCCACCGGGCTGCGCCCGGGGGCGGCCGCGCGCGACGAGCCGGCGGACGCGCGCACCCGCTCCGGTATCGAGCGCTTCCGGAGGCTCCAGCAGGCGCTCAAGCGCCGGACGAACCGGCACGGGCTCGGGCCGCTGCCGTGGCCCGCGGCGCTCGGGACGCCGCCCTGGGGCGCCGCCCGGGCCGCGCGGTACGCGGACGTGGCGTTCGTGGACCGGGTCGTCGCGGGGCCGGGCGCGCAGCGCGTCGGGAGGGCGGCGCTCGTGGCCGCGTCGCGCGGGGTGCCCGTGCCGCTCTTCACCGGCGGAGACCTCGCGCTCGGCCTCGCGACCGCGGTCCCGCGCCACGTCGTGCTCCTCACCGACGCCGACGAGGCGGCGGGGTGGTGCCGGGTCTACGAGCCGTCGTCGGGCACGCTGCACACCCTCCCGGCGGGGGCGCTCCTCGACGGCGCCCAGGTGCCCGCGGTGCGTCGCGCGCTCGGGGGTTGGCCGCACGTGTGCTGGGCGCTCCTGCCCGACGGTCGCGCTGGCGAGGGCGCGCGCCCGGCGGCAGGATGGGCGCAGCCGCCACGACCGTGGTGAGCACGCCGATCGTCGAGGAGGAGTCGCGATGAGCACCGTGCCCGGGAACGACGCATGGCGGGACGCCGGTCTGGACGAGCAGGGCGAGGAGGCCGTCAGCCTGGTGGAAGAGGTCGAGGACGACGACCCCGGGGTCGAGGACCCCGTGCACGAGGTCGACGAGTACCAGCCGCGCACCCCGCGCCCCGACCTGGAGGGCGAGGCCGCCGAGGCCGACGTCGTCGAGCAGGCGTCCGCCGTGCCCGGCAGCGACGACGACTACGCCTGACCGCCCGCACCACCCGAACCCACCCGGCCCGGCCGGTACCCTCGGCGCGAGGCCGGGCGTACCGGCCGGTACCGTGAGCGCATGACCACCGAGAACGCCCCGCTGACGGTCGACGTCATCCGCGCGCTGCCCAAGGTCGTGCTGCACGACCACCTCGACGGCGGGCTCCGCCCCGCCACGATCCTCGAGCTCGCCGCCGACGTGGGGCACCAGCTCCCCGCGGACGACGCCGAGGCGCTCGGCGCCTGGTTCGCGGAGTCCGCGGACTCCGGGTCGCTCGTGCGCTACCTCGAGACGTTCGACCACACGATCGCCGTCATGCAGACGCGCGACGCCCTCGCCCGCGTGGCCCGCGAGGCGGTGCTCGACCTCGCGCGCGACGGCGTCGTGTACGCCGAGCAGCGCTGGGCGCCCGAGCAGCACCTCCAGCGCGGCCTGACCCTCCAGGAGACGGTCGACGCCGTGCAGTCCGGCATCGAGCAGGGCGTCGCCGAGGCGGCCGCGGAGGGGCGGACCATCCGCGTCGGGCAGCTCGTCACCGCGATGCGGCACGCCGACCGCTGGTCGGAGATCGCGGAGCTCGCGGTCGCGAACCGCGGCAACGGCGTCGTCGGCTTCGACATCGCGGGCGCGGAGGACGGGTTCCCGCCCTCGCGCCACGTCGAGATCTGGCGCTACCTGGCCGAGCAGAACTTCCCCGTGACGATCCACGCGGGCGAGGCGGCGGGCCCGCAGTCGATCGCCGAGGCCGTGCACCTCGGCCAGGCGAGCCGCATCGGCCACGGCGTCCGCATCGTCGAGGACATCGCGTTCGACCCGGAGTTCCCGCACAGCGCCGAGGGCGAGCCCGGGACGGCCGCGCTCGGCCTCCTCGCGCACTGGGTGCGCGACCACCAGATCCCGCTCGAGCTGTGCCCGTCGTCGAACGTGCAGACCGGGGCGGCGACGTCGATCGCCGACCACCCGATCACGCGCCTCAAGGAGCTCGACTTCGCGGTCACGCTCAACACCGACAACCGGCTCATGTCGCGCACGACGATGACCCAGGAGATGGCGCTCCTCGTCGAGCACGCCGGCTGGACCATCGACGACCTCGCGGACGTCACGATGACCGCCGCGTGGAGCGCGTTCGTGCACCACGACGAGCGTCGCGCGCTCGTCGACGACGTCATCCTCCCCGGCTACCAGCAGATCGAAGGAGCGCAGCTGTGAGCGACGCGACCGGCACGCAGCCCCTGGACGCGGCGGGCCTGGCCCGCTTCGTCGACCACACGCTGCTCAAGCCCGAGGCCACCCCCGCGGACGTCGCGGCGCTCGTCGAGGAGGGCGTCCGCCTGGGCGTCTACTCCGTGTGCGTCTCCCCGTCGATGCTGCCCCTGGACCCGGCGACCACGCGCGAGCGCGGGCTGCTGGTCGCGACGGTGTGCGGCTTCCCGTCGGGCAAGCACCACAGCGACGTCAAGGCGTTCGAGGCGGCCCGGTCCGTCCGCGACGGCGCCGACGAGGTCGACATGGTGATCGACGTCGGCGCGGCCAAGGCCGGCGCCTGGGACGCGGTGCGCGACGACGTCGCGGCGGTCCGCGCCGCCGTGCCGGCGGACCGGGTCCTCAAGGTCATCATCGAGTCCGCCGCGCTCACGGACCACGAGATCGTCGAGGCGTGCCGCGCGTCCGAGGCGGCGGGCGCCGACTTCGTCAAGACCTCGACCGGGTTCCACCCCGCGGGCGGCGCCTCGACGCACGCCGTCTCGATCATGGCCGAGACCGTCGGCGGTCGCCTGGGCGTCAAGGCGTCGGGCGGCGTCCGCACGCTCGCCGACGCCCTCGCCATGATCGAGCACGGCGCCACGCGCCTCGGGCTGTCCGGCACCGCCGCCGTCCTCGCGGGGTTCGACGGCACGGACGCCCCCTCTGCCGGGGACGGCTACTGACGCCGTGGCACGTCTCCTCGACCTGTTCCTGGCGGAGGCGGGACCGGCCACCCGCGCGCGGGTGGCCGCATGGTCCGTCTCGGGCGACGGCTGGACCCAGATCCACGGGAACCTCGTCGACGTCGAGCTCTTCCGGGCGGAGCGCGTCGCCGTGATCAGCGGGGTCCTCCCGCCCGACGGCGAGGAGCGAGTACCGCTGGACGCGTTCCTCGTGGCCGCCGCGCAGGTATGACGAGCCGGGGTCCCCGGTCGCCGGAGAGGTTCCGGCGACCGGGGACCCCGGCTCGTGGTGGCTCAGAGACCGAGCGCGCGCGTCATGTCGGCCTTGACGCGGTCGAGGCGGTCGCGGGCGAAGGCCCGGGCGGCGGTGAGGTCGGCGTGCGAGGCGTCCGGGGCGACGGGCACCACGACCTCCAGGTAGCACTTGACCTTCGGCTCGGTGCCGCTCGGGCGCACGACGACGCGCGTGTCGTCCGCCGTGAGGATCCGCACGCCGTCCGTCGGCGGGAGCCCGTCCAGCCCTGCGGAGAGGTCGGTGACGTCGGAGACGCCGGCGCCCGCGAGGGTGCGCGGGGGAGCGGCCCGCAGGTGCGCCATCGTCTCGCCGATGCGGTCGAGGTCCTCGAACCGGGCGGAGAGCTGGTCGCTCACGTGCAGGCCGTGGGCGCGCGCCAGGTCGTCGAGCGCGTCGACGACCGTGCGACCCTCGGCCTTGAGGCGGTTCGCGAGCTGTGCGACGAGCAGCGCCGCGCTGATGCCGTCCTTGTCCCGGACGTGGGCCGGGTCGACGCAGTAGCCGAGCGCCTCCTCGTAGCCGAACACGAGGCCGTCGACGCGCGAGATCCACTTGAACCCCGTGAGCGTCGTCGCGGAGCCGAGCCCGTGCGCGGCCGCGATCTTCCCCAGCAGGCGTGATGACACGATCGAGCACGCGAGCACGCCCCCCGGGACGCCCGACGCGGCGGCACGCCGCGCGACGTCGTCGCCCAGGAGGGCACCGACCTCGTCGCCGTGCAGCATGCGCCAGCCGTTCGACCGGGCCGTCTCCGCGCCCTGGTAGGTCCCGACGCGCGGGTCGAGGACCGCGACGGCGCACCGGTCGGCGTCGGGGTCGTTCGCGAGCACGACGTCGGCCGCCGCGTCCTGCGCGACGGCGAGCGCGAGGTCCATCGCGCCCGGCTCCTCAGGGTTGGGGAACGCGACGGACGGGAAGTCGGGGTTCGGGTCGAGCTGCTCCTCGACGGGCACGACCTCCGTGAAGCCCGCGTCGCGCAGCACGTGCGCGACCGTCTCGCCGCCCACGCCGTGCAGCGCCGTGGTGACGACCTTGAGGTCGCGCCGTGCGCCGTCGGACAGCGCGAGGACCGACCGCTCGTAGGCGACGACGACCTCGGGGTCCAGCACGGTCCACCCGGACGACGCGCGCGGGACGGACCGCGCCGGCCCGACGGCCGCGATCGCGGCGGCGATGTGCGCGTCGTACGGCGGGACGATCTGGGCGCCCTGGCCCGAGTCGGTGACGACGCGGCCGCCGAGGTAGACCTTGTACCCGTTGTCGGCGGGCGGGTTGTGGCTCGCGGTCACCATGACGCCCGCGTCGGCGCCGAGGTGGCGCACCGCGAACGCGAGGACGGGGGTCGGCAGGGCCGACGGCAGGACGAGCACGTCGAGGCCCGCCGCGGTGAGCACGGCCGCGCTGTCCACCGCGAACGTGCGGGAACGGTGCCGCGCGTCGAACCCGACGACGACGCGCGGGCGCGCCGCACCGCCCGCGCCCGCCGGACCGAGGGTGTCGAGCAGGTAGGCGCCCAGGCCCGCGGCCGCACGGATCACGACCGCGCGGTTCATGCGGTGCGGTCCCGCCTCCATGCGCCCGCGCAGCCCGGCCGTGCCGAACTCGAGCGGGCCGGAGAACCGGTCCCGCAGGTCGGCGAGCGCGCGCACGCGGACGTCGTGCTTGCGCGGGTCCGGGGAGTCGACGAGCTCGAGCAGGCGGCGGAGCTCGTCCTGGTCGCCCGCGTCGACGTCGTCGTCGATCCACGCCGTGACGCGCCCGAGGAACGCCGCGTGGTCGGTCCCCGGGTCGAAGGTCGGGTCGTCGGCCGGGTCGGCCCGGTGCCCCGCAGTGCGGTCCGTCATGTCACACCAGCTTCGCGATGTCGGCCAGGAGGGCGCTGATCCGGGGTCCCGCGGCCTGGCCGGCCTCGATGACCTCGGCGTGGGAGAGCGGCGTCGGGCTGATCCCGGCGGCGAGGTTTGTCACGAGCGACACGCCGAGCACCTCCAGGCCGCAGTGCCGGGCCGCGATGGCCTCGAGCGTCGTGGACATGCCGACGAGGTCGGCACCGAGGATCCCGGCCATCCGGACCTCGGCCGGCGTCTCGTAGTGCGGCCCGGGGAACTGCGCGTACACGCCCTCGGGCAGCGTCGGGTCGACGCGGTGCGCGAGCTCGCGCAGGCGCGGCGAGTACACGTCGGTGAGATCGACGAACGTCGGCCCCTCCAGCGGGCTGCGGGCCGTCAGGTTGATGTGGTCGGAGAGGAGGACGGGCGTGCCCGCGCCCCACTCCTGGTTGAGCCCGCCGCACCCGTTGGTGAGGATGAGCGTCTCCGCGCCCGTCGCGGCGGCCGTGCGCACGCCGTGCACGACGGCGCGCACCCCCTTGCCCTCGTACAGGTGCGTGCGCGAGCCGAGCACCAGGGCGTGCCGCACCGAGCCGTCGGCGCGCTCGACCCGGATGGACCGCGTCACCGAGAGGTGGCCCGCGACCGCGGGCGCGGAGAAGCCGGGGATCTCGTGCGTCGGGACCTCCGCGACGACCTCGCCGAGCAGCTCGGCGGCGCCGCCCCAGCCCGACCCGAGCACGAGAGCCATGTCGTGACCCTCGACCCCGGTGGCCTGCGCGATGTGGTCGGCCGCGGCCCGGGCCACGAGGAAGGGGTCGGTCGCGGGATCGTCGAGCGGGGGTGTGCTCGGAGGCGTCGTCGTCATGGTCGCAAGGCTAGTCCGTCCCACGGCGCGCGACCTGACGAGCAGCGCCGTCGCGCGCGCGACCCCGGACCGGCCGCGACGTCTCGCATGCTGACACCGAGCGACGCGACGGCCTGACAGAATGTCCGGCGTGACGCACGTGAGCATGGACTCCTCGACCGCCCCGGACAGCACCCGCATCGTCGTCGTGGGGGGTGGGCCCGGCGGCTACGAGGCGGCCCTCGTCGCCCGTCGTCTCGGTGCCGACGTCACGGTCGTCGAGCGCCACGGCCTCGGCGGCGCGGCCGTCCTCACGGACGTCGTCCCCTCCAAGACGCTCATCGCCACCGCCGACTGGATGACCATCGCCGAGCGCGCGGCCGAGCTCGGCATCCGTCTCCCCGTCGACACCGCCAAGGCGCAGCACCCCGCGATGCGGCGGCACATCGTCGACCTCGAGGCCGTCAACACGCGCGTCATGGCGCTCGCGGCGGCACAGTCCGCCGACATCCACGCGCGGCTGGAGCGCGAGGGCGTGCGCGTCGTCATCGGCGAGGGCCGGCTCGACGGCCCCGAGCGCGTCGTGGTCGATGCGCCCGACGGCACCGACGGGCCGCTCGTGCTCGACGCCGACGTCATCCTGCTCGCGCTCGGCGCGACGCCGCGCGTGCTGCCCACCGCGCAGCCCGACGGCGAGCGCATCCTCACGTGGACGCAGCTCTACAACCTCTCCGAGCTGCCGGAGCGGCTCATCGTCGTGGGGTCGGGCGTCACGGGCGCCGAGTTCGCGGGCGCGTACAACGCGCTGGGCTCGGACGTCGTGCTCGTGTCCAGCCGCGACCGCGTGCTCCCCGGCGAGGACGCCGACGCCGCCGAGCTGCTCGAGGGCGTGTTCCGCTCGCGCGGCATGACGGTCATGTCCCGCTCGCGCGCCGAGTCCGCCGAGCGCACCGAGGACGGCGTCCGCGTCACGCTCTCCGACGGCCGTGTCGTCGAGGGCTCGCACGTGCTCATCGCCGTCGGCGCGATCCCCTCGACGAGCGGCATCGGCCTCGAGGAGGCCGGGGTCCGGCTCACGCCCAGCGGGCACGTCGAGGTGGACAAGGTGTCGCGCACCTCGGTGCGCGGGATCTACGCCGCGGGCGACTGCACCGGCGTGCTGCCCCTCGCGTCCGTCGCGGCGATGCAGGGCCGTGTCGCCATGTCGCACGCGCTCGGCGACGCCGTCGTGCCCATCAAGCTGCGGACCGTCGCGGCGAACATCTTCACCGCGCCCGAGATCGCGACCGTCGGGTACAGCGAGGAGCAGCTCAAGGCGCAGAGCAGCAAGTACGTGACGACCGTGCTGCCGCTCGCCCGCAACCCGCGCGCCAAGATGCTCGGCATGCGCGACGGCTTCGTCAAGCTGTTCGCGCACCCCGAGGCCGGGGTCGTGCTGGGCGGCGTCGTCGTCGCCCCGCGCGCGAGCGAGCTCGTGTTCCCCATCACGCTCGCGGTCTCGCACCGCCTCACGGTCGACGACGTCGCGTCGGCCTTCACGGTCTACCCGTCGCTCAGCGGGTCGATCGCCGAGGTGGCACGCATGCTGCACCACCGGGAGGACTGAGCGCCCGTCGGCGGTACCCGGCGGGCGCGGCGCCTCAGCCGAGCGCGGCGACCAGCCGCCGGGCGCTCGCGGCGGCGTCCTCCGTGCCCGTGACGAACGTGCGGTGCGCGAGGCTCCGCGTCCCCGGGTCGTCGAACCACTCGGCGAGGAAGTCGTGCCCCGCCGGTCGCCAGTCGGTGCCCTTGGTCGCGAGGGAACGGGCCCGCAGCACGCCGAGCGCGTGCTCGCGGTCGGTGCTCGGCAGCACGAGGACGACGTGCGGCACGGATGCGAGCGCGGCGCGGACCCGGGCGAGCTGCGCGGGGTCGGTGTACGACGCGTGCCCGGCGCCGAGCGCCAGCACCGTGCCGGGATGCTCCGCGACCGCGCGCTCGGCGGCGTGCGCGCGGGCGGGCTCCCACTCGCGCTCCGCCGCCACGCGGCCGACCACGGCGACGCGCTCGACGAGGCGGTCGACGCTCCACCCGACCTCGGGGTAGTAGCGGTCGGCCACGGCGTCGAGGTCGACGAACGGCACCCCGAGCCGCTGCGCGACGAGCGCGCCGAGCGTCGACTTGCCGGTCGCCGCGGGCCCGAGGAGGACGAGGAGCGGAACCTCCGGCACGTCAGAGCCGGCCGTCGAGACGCAGGCTCCCGTCCGCCCAGGCGAGCTCGGTCAGCTGGAAGCCGGGGAACGTGTGCTCGAGCACGCCGCCCAGCAGCGCCTGCACGTCGACCGCGACGCGCGCCTCGGGCAGCACGCGCACGGCCTCGGGCGGCAGGCCGTGCGAGCGCAGCGCGCCCTGCAGCGGTGCCTCGACGAAGCCGAGGAGCTTGTGGGCGGGCAGGCCGGCGGCGCTCGCCTCGACCGCGAGCACCGCGGTGCCCGCGACGACGGACTCCACGCGCAGCGTCGCGCGGACGACCGGGACGAGCCGGGCCGCGAGCCGGAGGGCCGACGGCGGGTCGGGCACCTCGCGCAGGTCGACGACGACCCGCACGTCGTCGCCCTCGCTCGCGACCGACCGCACGTACGGCGGCAGGCCGCCCGTCGCGCGGGCGATCTCGACGGCCTCGGTCACGGTCAGCTCGATGCGCACCCGTCGACCCTAACCCGCCACCCCGCGCCCGGTCGGGGGCACGGGCACCAGGACCTCAGGCGGGGGCGGGCTGGACGGGGTCTCAGTCCTGCGCGCGGAGGTCGGCGAGGAGGGGGCGGTGGTCGGACGTCGTGACGTCGAGGACCTCGACCGACCGGAACGTCACCGCGGGCGAGCCGAGGACCCAGTCGATGCGGTGCGCCGGGGCGACCGCGGGGGAGGTGAGCGCCGCGGGGTCGCCCGCGACGTCCTGCCCGCTCTCGAGCCCCGCGTCCTCGAGCAGGACGATCTCGTCCCAGCCCGGCTCGGCGTTGAGGTCGCCCGCCAGGACGTACGCCTCCTCGACGGGCTCCGCGGCGAGGAGCGCGTCGAGCTGGTCGAGGCGCGTCGGGGTGTTCTCCTCCCGGTGCTGCACGTGCACGGACGTCACGCGCACCGGGACGCCCGCGGCGTCGATCGTCGCGGAGAGGGCCGAGCGTTCCTGGGGACCGGCGCCGTAGGGGAGGGCGTGGCGCACGACGTCGGTGAGGTCGCCCCGCAGCGGGTCCCAGAGGATCGCGTTGCCGAACTGGCGGTCGGCCGCGGGCGCGAAGACGACGCGCATGCCCGTCGCGCGCGCGAGGTACGTCGCCATGTCGGCCCCGCCGCCGAGCACCCAGCCGCGGGACACCTCCTGGAGCGTGACGACGTCGGCCCCGGACTCCGCGATCGTCGTCGCCATCTCGTCGAGCCGGACCGACGGGTCGGCGCTCACGCCGTAGTGCAGGTTCCAGTCCAGCAGCCGGAGGTCGCCTACGGGGTGGTCCGCGACGGCGGACGTCGTCGTCGGCACGTGGACCTGGGTGACGCCGACGAGCGCGAGGAGCGCGACCGCGCCCCCGAGGGCGAGCGCGAGCGGTCCGCGCTCCTGGCGGGAAGTGGGCTTGTCGGGGCTCGTCGGGGCGGGCCGGGCGCGCCGCCCGGCGACCACGGCGGGGACCGCCACGGCGAGCGCGGCCGCGACGGGCAGCAGGGCGTGGGGGAACGGCAGCGGCACGTCGTACTCGAGCTGGTAGCCCAGCAGCGGGACGGCGGCGCCGAGGCCGGCGACGCTCGCGGCACCGGCGAGCCGGAGCCAGGTGAGCGGCAGCGCCGGGCGGGTCAGCGCGAGGGCGAGCGTGCGCGCCGCGACGGGGACCAGCACGACGAGCAGGGCGAGCAGCGCCCATCCCCACGGGCCCGGCCCGGCGACGCGGGGGACCGCGAGCAGGACGACGGCGACGCCGACCACGAGCACCGCGGGCGAGAGCCACGCCCGACCGGGCCCGGACCGCGCGGCGCGCGGGGCGGCCCACGCCGTGAGCAGCGCGGCGACGGCGAGGCCGACGACCGCGAACGGGAGCGCGACGCCCGTCTGCGCCGCCGCGAACGCCGGGTTGACCAGCACCTGCACGGCGAGCGCGACGAACGGGCCGAGCACCCACAGCCCGCGCGACCCCGGCAGGGCGTCGCGCCCGCGCAGCACCCACGCGCAGGCGAGCGCCGCCCCCGTGACGGCGACCGTCACGACCCACGCGCCGACGTCGGCCCGCCAGTAGGCGTCCCACGTGCCCAGGGTCGCGCTGAGCGCCGCCGCGAGGAGGGCGCCGAGCGCGACGCCCAGGGCCACGAGGCGGCCCCGCGCGAGGCCCCCGGTCGCGCCCGCGCGGGCGCCGCTCGCGAACCCCGCCACGAGGACGAGCACGCCGATCCCGAGGGCGACCGTCGCGAGACCCACGCCGTACCGGACGAGCCCGAGGTCCGCGCCCGAGGCGATCGCCGCGCCGAGCCCCTGGAGCACGAGCCGCGCCAGGACGAGCGCGGAGACGGCGAGCAGCACCACGCGGCCGGTGAGCTCGAGCCGCGCGGCGATCATCGCGACGAGCAGCCCCGGCGCCGCGTAGGTCGCGAGGGCCGTCAGGGCCACGGTGACGACCCCCGCGGAGAACGCGTGGTCGAGCAGCGGGCCGCTCGACCGCACGAGCTCGACCACCGTCGCCGTGACGGTGACGACGAGGAGCAGCGTGGCGAGGTCGGCGCGGACGCGCGGGACGACAGGGGCCGGCGCGGGGTTCACGAGACGTGACGCTACCGCCCCGGGCGCGCGCGGCACAGGGCAGGCTCGGGCGGGAGCCAGGGGGTGGTCGGACGCCGGGGCCGGGCCCGGCCGTGCGGCCGGTGCCGCCGTCAGCCCGCGGGCGCGCCGTCGAGCAGGGCGCGCAGACCCGGCCAGGCGTCCCCGAAGGCGGGCAGGAGGGGCAGGCCCGCGACGTCGTCGACCGCGACCCAGCGGACCTCGATGCTCTCGGCGTCGGTCGCGCGCGGCTCGACCGGCGCGCCGTCCGCGACCTCCGCGAGCACCGTCGTGTAGCGCCACGGGCCGTGGTCGAGCACGCGCTCGGCGACGACGCGCACCGCCGCGGGGTCGATGCCCGCCTCCTCCTCCGCCTCGCGCAGAGCGCCCTGGGCCGGGGTCTCGTCCGGCCCGACGGCGCCCCCCGGCACGCCCCACGTGCCGCCCTGGTCCGACCACGGTGCGCGGTGCTGGAGCACGACGTGGGTCACGCGCCCGGCACCGTCGCGCCGCGCGAGCAGCAGCCCGGCCGCCCCGAACAACCCCCAGTGCCGGCGTCCGCACGCGCACTCGACCCAGCCGTCGCCGGGCTGGAGGTGGCGGGGGAGCCGGGTCGGCGGCTCGTCGGGGTCGCGGGGGGCGGTCGGGATCGTCACGAGCCCCATGCTGCCAGCCCGGTGCGGCGCCCCGCCCCGTGCGGTGGTGCGCCGTCGGCGAATTCCGTGGACCGTGTGGGTGGCGACCGGCACCATGTCCGGGTGAGCCATACGCCGTACGAGAACGCCGACGCGGCGACGGCGGACGCCGTCGACCGTCCCGCCGAGGACGACACGCTCGCCCGGCCCCGGTGGCGCCGCGACACCGCGGTGTTCCTCTCGGGGCAGACGGTCTCCCTGTTCGGCTCGATGCTCGTCCAGTACGCCGTCATGTGGCACCTGACGATCGAGACGAAGTCCGGCTCCGTGCTCGCGCTGAGCACGCTCTTCGGGTTCCTCCCGCAGGCCGTCGTCTCCCTCTTCGGCGGCGTGTGGGCAGACCGGGTGAACCGCAAGGCGCTCGTCATCGCCGCCGACGCCACGATCGCGGTGACGACGCTCGCGCTCGCGCTCCTCATGCTCGGCGGGGCCGACGACCTCTGGCTCATCTACGCCGCGCTGGCCGTCCGCTCGACGGGCGCCGGGATCCAGACCCCGGCCGTCGCGGCGCTCCTCCCGCAGATCGTCCCGACGAGCAGGCTCCTGCGGGTCAACGGCATCAACCAGTCGATCCAGTCCGCGATGATGCTCCTCGCGCCCGCGGTCGCCGCGGCGCTGTACGCGAGCATGTCCCTCGTCGCCGTGTTCTTCGTCGACGTCGTCACGGCGGTGATCGGGATCGGGCTCCTCCTGCTCGTGCCCGTGCCGACCCTCGTGCGTGCGGCCACGGGCGAGCGAGCCGGGTACTTCGACGACCTCGTCGAAGGGTTCCGCTACCTCGGGTCGCACCCGTTCGTCCGGTGGGTCCTGGGCCTCTACGCCGTCGTGTTCCTGCTCATCGTCGCGCCGTCGTACCTCACGCCGCTCATGGTCGCGCGCACCTTCGGCGAGGAGGTCTGGAAGCTCACCGTCAACGAGGTCGCGTTCTCCGTCGGGATGCTCCTCGGTGGGGTGCTGCTCGCGACGTGGGGCGGGCTGAAGAACCGGATCGCGATGATCGTCGGCTCGACGTTCGTCTTCGGCGTCCTGTCCGTCGCGATGGGCGTCTCGACGAACATGTGGGTGTTCTTCGTCTTCATGTTCCTGCTCGGGCTCTCCGTGCCGCCCTTCTCCACGACGTCGATGACCGTGCTCCAGGAGACCGTCGAGCCGGAGCGCCAGGGCCGGGTCTTCGGCTTCGTCGGCATCGTCATGGCGGTCTCGATGCCGCTCGGGATGGTCGTGTTCGGCCCGCTCGCGGACCGCTTCTCCGTCGAGTCGCTGCTCGTGGTCTCCGGGGTCCTCATGTTCCTCGTCGTGACCGTCGCCGTCGCGCTGCCCTCGGGCCGCCGGGCGATCCGCGCCGCCGCCCAGTCCCGCTGACGGCGGGAAGACCGCGAGCTCGGCGCTCGCGGTCGAGATCGGCAGCCACGGCGGCCGACCGTGACCCCGACTGCCGAGCTCGGTCGGTGGTGCCGGTCTCGGGACGACCGGGTCTGCCCCGTCGGACGCCGGGGCGGGACGCGCAGGTCAGTCGACGATCTCGCAGATGGCCGTGCCGGAGCTGACGCTCGCGCCCGCGGTCGCCGAGAGCGAGCGGACGGTGCCGGCGCGGTGGGCGAGGAGGGGCTGCTCCATCTTCATCGCCTCGAGCACGACGACGAGGTCGCCCTCGGCGACCTGGGTGCCGTCGGCGACGGCGACCTTGACGATGGTGCCCTGCATGGGGGAGGCGAGCGTCGTGCCCGACCCGCCGCCGTTGGACTTCGCGGCGCTGCGGCGCGCCGGGCGCCGGGCGGCGTTGGCGGTGCGGGCGCGCCCGGCGGCCATGCCGAGCCCGGCGGGCAGCACGACCTCGAGCCGCTTGCCGCCGACCTCGACGACGACGCGCTCGGTCGCGAGCGGCTCGTCGTCCTCGTCCGCGGGCGCCGCCGGGGCTGGTGCGAGCGTGGCGAGCCGGTCGGCGAACTCGGTCTCGATCCACCGGGTGTGCACGCGGAACGGCTCGTCGTCGGTGGGGACGAACGCCTCGGCGTCGAGCACGGCCCGGTGGAACGGGACGACGGTCGGGATGCCCTCGACCTCGAGCTCGCGCAGGGCGCGGCGGGCGCGCTGGACGGCCTGCTCACGCGTGGCGCCGGTGACGACGAGCTTGGCGATCATCGAGTCGAACGCGCCGGAGATCGTGTCGCCCTCGACGACGCCGGAGTCGACGCGGACGCCGGGGCCGGACGGGAACCGCAGGCGCGTGATGCGTCCCGGGGCGGGGAGGAAGTTCGCAGCCGGGTCCTCGCCGTTGATGCGGAACTCGATCGAGTGGCCGCGCACCTGGGTGGAGGTGTACCCGAGGGGCTCCCCGGCGGCGATGCGCAGCTGCTCGCGCACGAGGTCGATGCCGGTGACCTCCTCGGAGACGGGGTGCTCGACCTGCAGGCGGGTGTTGACCTCGAGGAAGGAGATGGTGCCGTCGGCGCCGACGAGGAACTCGCACGTCCCGGCGCCCACATACCCGGCCTCTCGGAGGATGGCCTCGGACGCCTTGTACAGCTCGGCCTCCTGGGCGGCGCTGAGGAACGGCGCGGGCGCCTCCTCGACGAGCTTCTGGTGGCGGCGCTGGAGCGAGCAGTCACGCGTGGAGACGACGACGACCGTGCCGTGCTCGTCGGCGAGGCACTGGGTCTCGACGTGGCGGGGGGTGTCGAGGTACCGCTCGACGAAGCACTCGCCGCGACCGAACGCGGCGGTCGCCTCGCGGACGGCCGACTCGTAGAGCTCGTCGATCTCGTCGGTGCTGCGCGCGACCTTGAGGCCGCGGCCGCCACCGCCGAACGCCGCCTTGATCGCGATGGGCAGCCCGTGCTCGGCCGCGAACGCGTGGACCTCGCTCGCGTCGGCGACCGGGTCGGGCGTGCCGGGGACGAGGGGGGCGCCCGCGCGGTGCGCGATGTGGCGGGCGCTGACCTTGTCGCCGAGCGCGTCGATCGCGGCGGGCGGCGGCCCGATCCAGACGAGCCCGGCGTCGAGCACGGCCTGCGCGAACTCGGCGTTCTCGGCGAGGAACCCGTACCCGGGGTGCACGGCGTCGGCACCGGAGCGGCGCGCGACGTCCAGGAGCTTCGCGATGTCGAGGTAGGTCTCGGCCGCGCGGGTGCCGCCGAGCGCGAACGCCTCGTCGGCGAGGTGCACGTGCAGGGCCTGGCGGTCGGGGTCGGCGTAGACCGCGACGGACGCGATGCCGGCGTCGGCGCACGCGCGCACGATCCGGACGGCGATCTCGCCACGGTTGGCGACGAGGACCTTGCTCAGGGGGCGGGTGGGGTTCGCGGGCACGGCTCACGGTAACGCGTGCGCACGGCGCGGTTCACGCTCCTGCGCGCGGTACCGGACAAGATTGGAGAACAAACCAAGCCGCGCCGAGGGCGGTTGTCGGAAACCTCCATAGCGGCCCGTCCCTGGGCTCCGTGAGGTGCGCCGCGTTGTCCGCCCTCGACAACGCGGCGCACGCGCGACGCGTCAGGCGCGCAGCGCGTGCCAGGCCACCCCGACCTCGCGCAGGAGCGACCGCACGAGCGGCAGGCTGATCCCGACGACGCCGTGGTGGTCGCCCTCGATCCGCTCCACGTACGGGCCGCCGAGGCCGTCGACCGTGAAGGCGCCGGCCACGTGGAGCGGCTCGCCGGTGGCCACGTAGGCGTCGATCTCGTCGTCCGCGAGGTCGGCGAAGTGCACGACGGTCGAGCTCGTCGCGCCCACCGCAGCGCCCGTCCCCCCGGCGTCGGCCGGGCGCAGGTCCACGAGCCAGTGCCCCGTGTGCAGGACGCCGGCACGGCCCCGCATGGCGCGCCAGCGGGCGCGCGCGTCGTCCGCGTCGGCGGGCTTGCCGAGCACCTCGCCGTCGAGCTCCAGCATCGAGTCGCACCCGACGAGCAGCGCGGCGTCGTCCTCCGGTGTCCCTGCGGCCGCCGGGTCGAGCGTGCGGACGACCTCCTCCGCCTTGGCGCGCGCGAGGACGAGCACGGCGTCGACGGGCTCGAGCCCGCCGCGCTCCGCGGCGGCCGCGCGCAGCACGGCGTCCTCGTCGACCCCGGACACGCGCACGAGCGGGTCGACGCCGGCCGCGCGGAGCGTCGCGAGGCGGGCGGGGGAGCGAGAGGCGAGGAGCAGTCGGAGCACCCGCGCAGACTACCCGGCACGGCGCGCGGCCCCGGCTACGCGAGGAGCAGCGCCGCGACGAGGAGCACGACGGGCGAGCCGACCGTCGTGACGAGGATCGTGTCGCGCGCGAGGATCTCGCCGCGGCCGAACCGCGCCGCGTAGTTGTCGACGTTCTGCGCGGTGGGCAGCGCGGCGAGCGTGACCGCCGAGGCGACCGCCGCGTCGTCGAGCCCGAGCACGAGGTGCGAGACGACGAACGCGACCACCGGCATGACGACGAGCTTCGCGGCGCTCGCGACGCCCACGGCCGCGCGCGGCTCGCCGCGCCGGAGCGGGCGCGTGCCGTGCAGCGACATGCCGAACGCGAGCAGGATCATGGGGATCGCGGCCCCGCCGAGGATGTCGAGCGGGGCCATGACGGCCACCGGCGACGTCCAGCCGCTCACCGAGACGACGGAGCCCGCGAGCGACCCGAGGATGATCGGAAGAACCCGACGCGGTTGAGCGCGGTCCGCGCGTCGGGGCCCCCGATGCCGAGGCGCGCGGTGACGTACCCGGCGGCCACGACGACGGCGATGACGGCGAAGCCGGTGAGGACGGCGCCCACGGCTCAGGGCAGCCGGACGCCGGCCGGCCCGGGGCGGCGTGCCGCCGTCCCGGGCCGGTCGTGCGCGGGGGTCACGACGAGAGCGCGTCGCGCAGCACGTCGAGGCCCACGGAACCGAGGTTGAGCGCGCGCTCGTGGAACGCCTTCGCGTCGAACTGCTCGCCGCGGGACTGCGCCGCGGCGCGCGCGTCGTCGCGCGTGGCCTCCCACAGCCGCTGCCCGACCTTGTAGGACGGCGCCTGGCCCGGCCAGCCGAGGTAGCGGTCGAGCTCGAACCGCACGAACGAGTCGGGCATGTTGACGTTGGCGCGCAGGAACGCGAGCGCCTTGTCGGCGTCCCACGTGCCGCCGCCCCACTCCTGCGGGGCGGGGAGCCCGAGGTGCACCCCGATGTCGAGCACGACGCGCGCGGCACGCATGCGCTGCGCGTCGAGCATGCCGAGGCGGTCGCCGTCGTCGTCGAGGAACCCGAGGTCCGCCATGAGGCGCTCGGCGTACAGGGCCCAGCCCTCGCCGTGGCCCGAGACCCAGCACGCCAGGCGGCGCCACGTGTTGAGCGTCGCGCGCGCGTACACGGCCTGGCCGCACTGCAGGTGGTGGCCGGGGACGCCCTCGTGGTAGACGGTCGTCTTCTCGCGCCACGTGTTGAACTCGGTGACGTCCGCGGGGACGGACCACCACATGCGGCCCGGGCGGGAGAAGTCGTCGCTCGGCGGGGTGTAGTAGATCCCGCCGGTCTGGGTCGGCGCGATCATGCACTCGAGGTCGAGCACGGGGGCCGGGATGTCGAAGTGGACGCCGTTCAGCGCGGCGACCGCGGCGTCCGACGTCTCCTGCATCCACGCCTTGAGGGCGTCCTTGCCGAGGAGCTTGCGGCTCGGGTCGGCGTCCAGCGCCGCGACCGCGTCCTCGACGCTCGCCCCCGGGCCGGCGATACGGCGCGCGATCTCCTCCTGCTCCGCGACGACGCGCGCGAGCTCTTCCAGACCCCACGCGTACGTCTCGTCGAGGTCGACCTCGGCACCGAGGAACGTGCGCGAGAAGAGGCGGTAGCGCTCGCGGCCGACGGCGTCCTCGGCGCGGGCCTGCGGGGCGAGGGTCGTCTCGAGGAAGTCCGCGAGACGGCCGTACGCCTCGCGCGCGGCGGCGGCGCCGTGCTCGAGCTCCTTGCGCACGAGCGAGCACGCGGCGGAGTCGTCGAGGACGGCGTCGGCCTCGGGACCCGAGACGAAGGACGTGAAGAACGAGCCCTGCGGGTCGGCGAGCTCGCGCGACTGCGCCACGCCGATCCGCACCTGGCGGATCGCGGCGACGTTGCCGCGCGACGCCGCCTCCGTGAGCGACGCCATGTAGCCGTCGATCGCGCCGGGAAGGCCGTTGAGGCGGGCCGCGATGTTCTCCCACGCCTCGACCGTGCCCGTCGGCATGATGTCGAAGACGTCGCGCAGCTCCGGCACGGGCGACGCGATGTTGTTGAGGCTCGCGAGCGGCTCGCCGGCCTCGTGCAGCTCGAGCTGCAGGCCGATGCGCTCACGCATCGCCGCGAGGGTGACGCGGTCGACGTCGTCGACCGGCTCGAGGCCGTCGAGCTCGCGCAGCACCGCGCGGTCGGCCTCGGCGCGTGCCTCGTGCCCGGCGGGGGAGAGGTCGGTGACGAGGTGGTCGTAGCCGGACAGGCCCATCGAGGTGGCGGCCAGCGGGTCGAGCTCGGCGACCCGCGTGACGTAGGCCTCGGCGACGGCGTCGATCGGCGTGGGGGTGCGGTCGGGGGTCCCGGCGGAGGCGCCGGCGGGGGTGGTGGTGGTGTCGCTCACCCGGACGAGACTACTCGGCGCGGGGCGGGCGCTCCGTGCGACCATCGGGCTGGTCCGGCCCGTCCTGGTCCGCCCCGTCGTCCGCTGCCGGGCCGCCCCTGCGCAGCGCGGCGAGCAGGTCGTCGGCCCACGCGCGGTGGTAGCGGACGAGCAGCACCCCGGACGCGTCCTCGTCGTCGGCCGCGTGCCAGACGGCGACCGGGTCGCCCGGGCGGGGGCCCGCCGCGCCCGCGGGCACGACGACGCGCACCGGCCGCGCCGTCGCCACGCCCGAGCCCGTCGTGACGACGAGCGTCCCGCGCACGTCGTGCGCACCGGGCGGCGGGTCGTCGGTGTCCGGTACGGGCACGGTGAGCGTGCCCGTGGCCCGGACGGGGTCGGCGAGCAGCGCGTCGCGACCGCGCGCGAGACGCGCGGCGGCGCGGTCGTCCTGGTAGCGCACGAGCGCGAGCAGCGCGGTCAGGAGCAGGCCGAGGGTCGCCACGACCACGAGCGACTCCGGGACCGGCCAGCCGCGCGCGGCGCCCGCACGCTGGTAAACGAGGAGCGCGACCGTCGGCACGAAGGCGACCGCCCAGGCCCAGCGGCGCCACGCGGCGACGGGTGCGACCGGCGGCAGCGCCGTCGGGTCGGCCTCGACGGCGTCGGCCGACGGAGCGGGCTCCACGAGCACCGCCCGCTCGGGCAGCCGACGCACGCGGGGGGACGGGCCGGGCGTCGTCACGAGCGCAGGCTCCAGCGCCAGGAGTCGGCGTTGTGCCGCCCGGCGCGGCCGCCGAAGCTCTTCGCGGTCGCGCCGTCGCCCGTCCCGCGCAGCACGCGCGCGCGGTTGGTCCACTCGTCCACGGGCGCGACGTCGTCGGGCACGTCGCCGGCCGCGGCCGCCGCGGCGAGCCCGGCCACGAGCGCGGCGACCTCGAGATCGTCGGGGGCGCCGCGCACGACGCGCACGCTCGGGGCGCCGGGCACCTGCCGCTGCTCGCTCACGCGTCGTCCTCGTGCTCGTCCGTGCCGCGGCCGACGCCCCACTCGGGGACGTCGTAGCCCGCCTCGGTGAGGCGCGCGTGCGCCTCGTGGCCCCACGAGTCCAGCAGCCCGACGACGTCGTCCAGGTCGGGCCCGCCGGGGCGCGAGACGACGACGTACTCCAGGGTGAACGTGTCGTCCTCCAGGTCCGCGGGCGCGGCGTCCGCGTCGTCGGTGTCCTCGCCCTCCACGGGCTCCCAGACGGACGACGTGAGGTCCGGGTGGATGCCGAGCGCCTCGTGCAGCACGTCGAAGAGCTGCGCGTTGAGCGCGCCGACGCGCGACTCGAGCGCGAGGACGCGCGGGTCCTCGTCCGCCTCCGACGCCCCGAACTCGGCGCGCACCCCCACGGCCGTGCCGACGTACTCGTGCAGCGCCGCGGCGAGCGCGTCGACCGCGGCGTGCATCGGTGCCGGGTCGACCGCGCCCAGCGGCGCGGGGCCGTGCGTGGCGTCCTCGTGGCTCATGACCGTCCTTCTCTCGGGCTGCTCGTGCGACGGGTCGTCGGGCTGGTGCGGTCCGCGGCGCTCACAGGGGGATGTTGCCGTGCTTCTTGGGCGGCAGGCTCGCGCGCTTGGTCCGCAGGGCGCGCAGCGCGCGCACCACCTGCACGCGCGTCTCCGACGGCCGGATCACCGCGTCCACGTAGCCGCGCTCCGCGGCGTCCCACGGGTTGACGATCGCGTCCTCGTACTCGGCGACGAGGCGCGCGCGCTCCGCCTCGACGTCGTCGCCCGCGTCGGCCGCCCGCTTGAGCGCCGCGCGCTGCAGGATGTTCACCGCGCCGCCCGCGCCCATGACCGCGACCTGCGCCGTCGGCCACGCGAGGTTGACGTCCGCGCCGAGCTGCTTGGACCCCATGACGATGTAGGCGCCGCCGTACGCCTTGCGCGTGATGACCGTGACGAGCGGGACCGTGGCCTCCGCGTAGGCGTAGATGAGCTTCGCGCCGCGACGGATGATGCCCTGGTGCTCCTGGTCGACGCCCGGCAGGAAGCCCGGGACGTCCACGAGCGTGAGCACCGGGATGTTGAACGCGTCGCACGTGCGCACGAACCGCGCCGCCTTCTCGGCCGCGTCGATGTCGAGCGTGCCGGCCATCGCGAGCGGCTGGTTCGCGACGACGCCGACCGACTGGCCCTCCACGTGCCCGAACCCGACCAGCACGTTCTTCGCGAACAGCGGCTGCACCTCGAGGAACGCGCCCTCGTCGAGCACGTGCTCGATCACCGTGCGCATGTCGTACGGCTGCGAGTCGGAGTCCGGGACGAGCGTGTCCAGCTCCTCGTCCTCCTCCGTGACCGCGAGCTCGACGTCGTCGGGCGGGAACGTCGGCGCGTCCGACAGGTTGTTCTGCGGCAGGTACGACACCAGGTGGCGCACGTAGTCGATCGCGTCGTCCTCGTCGCTGCCCAGGTAGTGCGCGACACCGGACTTCTCGTTGTGCGTCAGGCCGCCGCCGAGCTCCTCGAAGCCCACGTCCTCGCCCGTCACGGCGCGGATCACGTCCGGCCCGGTGATGAACATGTTCGACGTCTTGTCGGCCATGACGATGAAGTCCGTGAGGGCGGGGGAGTACACCGCGCCGCCCGCGCTCGGGCCGAGGATGAGCGAGATCTGCGGGATCACGCCCGACGACGCGACGTTGCGGCGGAAGATCTCCGCGAACTGCGTGAGCGCCGCGACGCCCTCCTGGATGCGCGCCCCGCCGCCGTCGGAGATGCCGATGAGCGGCACGCCGGTGCGCAGCGCGAGGTCCTGCACCTTGGTGATCTTCTGCCCGTGGACCTCGCCGAGGCTCCCGCCGAACACCGTGAAGTCCTGCGAGTACACGCACACCTGGCGGCCGTCGATCGTGCCGTGCCCGACGACGACGCCGTCGCCCGCGAGCCGCTTCTTCTCCAGGCCGAAGTTGTGGGAGCGGTGCTTCGCGAACGCGTCGAGCTCGACGAAGCTCCCCTCGTCGAGGAGCGCGTCGATGCGCTCGCGGGCCGTCTTCTTGCCGCGCGCGTGCTGCTTGGTCCGCGCCGCCTCCTCGGGCAGCCCGGCCGCCTCCGCGCGACGGCGGTCGAGGTCGGCGAGCTTCGCCGCGGTCCCGGTGAGGCGGGGCGCGTCGGCGCTCTCGGTCGTCGCGGGCGAGGTCGTCGCAGAGTCCGTCACGCACCCGAGCCTAGTTGGAGGATCGCACCCACTCGATGCGGCCGCCGCCAGCACCGCGGGGGCCCGGGTTGGTGGGTCCCCACAACGCGGCCGGTCGCAGGTCGGCCGGTCCCCGCCTCGTGCGGTGCGTGCGCCGTGCGCGAGGATGGCGGGCATGGCGACCGCGCACGACCCCGAGACCCCGTCCGGCGACGAGCGACCCCCGCTGCGGGCCGACTTCCTGCGCGAGCTGCTCGTGGCGCCCGCCGGGCCGCTCGCCCGGCTCGAGGTCGTGCCCGAGTCCGGGTCCACCAACGCGGAGCTCGCGGCCGCCGTCGCGCACGACCCGGCCGCGTGGCCCGCTCCCGCGCTCCTCGTCGCCGAGCACCAGCCCGGGGGCCGCGGCCGGCTCGGCCGCTCGTGGACGACGCCGCCCCGCACCGCCCTGCTCGGCTCCCTCCTGCTGCGGCCCGACGTCCCGCGCGAGGCCCTGAGCTGGCTCCCGCTGCTCGCCGGCCTCGCGACCGCCCGCGCGCTGCGCGCCACCGCCGGCGTCGACGCCGTCGTCAAGTGGCCCAACGACGTCCTCGTCCCCGACCCCGGCGCGGGCGAGCCCGCACCGCTGCGCAAGGTCGCGGGCATCCTCGCCGAGGTGCTGCCCGACGGCGGGGTCGTCGTCGGCGTCGGCCTCAACGTCGCGCAGCGGCGCGACGAGCTGCCCGTCCCGACGGCCACCTCGCTCGCCCTCGCCGGGGCCGCGACGACCGACCGGGAGGTCGTGCTCGTCGCGCTGCACGAGGCCTTCGGCGAGGTCCTCGCACGCTGGCAGGACGCCGGGGGCGACGCGCACGCCGCCGGGCTCGACGCCGACTGCGCCGAGGTCAGCGCCACGCTCGGCACGCGCGTGCGCGTCGAGCGCGTCGCGGGTGGCGACGTCGTCGGGCTCGCGACCGGGCTCGCCTCCGACGGCGGACTCGAGGTCCGCCTCGACGACGGCACGTCGACCGTCCACCACAGCGGCGACGTGCACCATCTGCGCCCCCACGTCTGACCGGCCCCACGTCTGACCGGCCCCCACACCTGACCGGGCCCGCGCGAGGTCGGCGGTCCCAGGCCGGGTCGGCGGTCGTGCGTGCCGATCTCGCGTGCGACCGCCGATCTCGGCGAGCCCGGCCGAGGAATAGGATCGCCGGGTGCCAGTGGACCCGGAGAACGAGCTCGCCCCCGCACCGTCCGCGACGACCGCGGAGGGCGACGCACCGACCACCGAGGCCGAGGCGACCGAGGCGGTGCTCGACGAGGCGCTCCTCGGCGGACCCCGCACCCTGACCGTCGAGCGGCTCGCCGAGCGGGCCGGCGTCGACGAGGACCGCGTCCGCGGCTACTGGCAGGCCCTCGGGCTCCCGCTCACCGAGGGCGAGGAGCACGCCTTCACCGAGCGCGACGCGCAGGCGCTCGCGGACGTGTTCGCGTTCGCCGCGCAGGAGCAGCTCGACCAGCGTGCCCTCACGACGCTCATCCGCTCGACGGGGCACACGACCGAGCGCCTCGTGCTGTGGCAGGTCGAGGCGCTCGTCGAGCACCTCACGCGGCGGTTCGACCTCGACGACACGAGCGCGCGCCTGCTCGTGCTCGACCGGCTCCCCGAGCTCGCGCCCGTCCTCGAGGAGCAGCTCCTGCACGCGTGGCGGCGCCAGCTCGCGGCGGTCGCCGGGAGGTTCGCGGTCGAGTTCTCCGACGCGCGCGCCACCGCCGTCGACGAGCACGAGCTCCCGCTGCCGCGTGCGGTCGGCTTCGCGGACATCGTGTCCTTCACGCAGCGCACCCGCGGGCTCGGCTCGAGCGAGCTCGCCGAGTTCGTGCAGCTCTTCGAGACGAGCGCGCGCGACGTCATCACCGCGGCCGGCGGGCGCGTCGTCAAGACGATCGGTGACGCGGTGCTCTACGTGGCCGACGACGTCGCGACCGGCGCGCGCGTCGCGCTCGGCCTGGCCGAGGCGGGCGGGCGCGAGGAGGACGTCGACGTGCCGCCCGTGCGCGTGAGCCTCGTGTGGGGGCGGGTGCTGTCGCGGTTCGGCGACGTGTTCGGGCCGAGCGTCAACCTCGCGGCGCGCCTCGTCGACATCGCCGACCCGACGACGGTGCTCGTCGACCGCGAGACGGCGGGCCTGCTCGCCGGAGACCAGCGGTTCGCGCTCACGGCGCAGCCGGAGACGGAGGTGCAGGGCCTCGGCACGATCGAGCCCGTGCGCCTCCAGTGGGCCTACCGCGGCTGACCGCACGCCGTCGGCACCCGGCCGCTGACGTCCGCACGGCACCTGACGTCCGCACGGCACCTGACGTGCGTCCGGCGGGGCGGCGACCGGTCAGACGGCCTCGAGGAGCCCCGGGCCGTCGTTCGTCACGGAGTTGACCAGGGTCGAGATCTCGCGCGCGACCATGGGGACGTCGTCGTGCGGGCCGCCGAGCCCGAGGAGGTCGGCGGCACCCCGCGCGTCGACCGCCGGGTCGAGCCAGGCGTCCCAGGCGTCGGACGGCAGGGCGAGCGGCATGCGGTCGTGGATCTCGGCGAGGTACGGCGCCGCGTCGGTCGTGATGATGGTCGTCGAGACGAGCCAGCGGTCCGGGTCGTCGTCCGCCTTGGTGCGGTCGCGCCAGAACTCGTAGAGCCCCGCGAACGCGGCGCTGCGCCCGTCGTCGGGCGCGATCCAGTACGGCTGCTTGGGGACCTTGCCCCGGCGCGCCGGCACGCCCGCGGACCCGGCGGGGGACGCGCCGTCGGGCAGGACGCGCCACTCGTAGTAGCCGTCCGCCGGCACGAGGCACCGGCGCACGCCGAACGGCTTGGCGAACGCCGGCTTGTCGAGGATCGACTCCGCACGCGCGTTGATCATCCGCGCGCCGCCCTTCGGGTCCTTCGACCACGACGGCACGAGGCCCCAGCGCGCGAGCCGCAGCGAGCGGCGCACCTCGCCCGTGTCCTTCGCGGCGCGCTCGACGACGATCCGCACCGGGTCCGTCGGCGCGAGGTTCCACGACGGCGGGAGGAGGCGCGCGTCGTCGGCCACGTCGGCGATCGCGAACTCGTCCGCGAGGTCCTGGGCGTCCCGGAAGGAGGCATAGCGTCCGCACATGGCTCCAGCGTGCCGCACGCCACCCACGCTCGCGCCGGGGACGACGGGCGGGCACGGGGGAGGGTCCCGCTCCGCGGGCACGGCGGTCGAGACGGTTGCCGAGGGAGAGCAGGGTCACGCCCAGGACCCCGGTCCGCGCGCGATCGAATCGTTACGATGGGAGTCATGCCCCCTTCCTCGGTCGACCCCGCCGTGCCCCGACCGAGATCGTCCGCCCGCTGGGTCCTGCTGCTCGGTGCGCTCGCCACGCTGCCCGCGCTCACGGTGGACATGTACCTGCCGCTCCTGCCCGAGGTGGGCGCCGAGCTCGGCGCGCCCGACTCCCTCGCGCAGCTCACGCTGTCCGGCATGCTCCTCGGCGGCGCCGTCGGGCAGCTCGTCATCGGGCCGCTCTCCGACCGCTACGGTCGGCGCCTGCCCGTGCTCGTCGGGCTCTCGCTGCACGTCGTCACGTCGCTCCTGTGCGCGTTCGCGCCCAACATCGGCTTCCTCATCGGTCTGCGCGTGCTCCAGGGGTTCTTCAACGCGTCCGCGTCGGTCGTCGCGATCGCCGCCATCCGCGACCGGTTCACCGGGTCCGAGGCCGCGCGCGTCCTGTCGCGGCTCATGCTCGTCATCGGGCTCGCGCCGCTCCTCGCGCCCTCCATCGGGTCGTTCATCGGCGCGCACGCCACCTGGCGGGCGGTCTTCTGGGTCCTCGCGCTCGGCGGCGTCGTGCTCGGCGCGATCGTCCTGTTCTTCATGCCCGAGTCCCTGCCGCTCGAGCGCCGTCGCCCCGCCGGCGCGCGCACCGTCCTGCGCGGGTACGCGGGCCTCCTGCGCGACCGGCACTTCGTCGCGCTCGCCGTGCTGCCCGGCCTCGGGCAGGCCGTGCTCATGAGCTACGTCGTCGGCTCACCCTTCGTCCTGCAGGAGGGGTACGGCCTCAGCCACGGGCAGTTCGCGCTCCTGTTCGCCGTGAACGGCATCGGGCTCGTGCTGTCGGCGCAGGCGAACGCCGCGCTCGTCCGCCGCGTCGCGCCCGTGCGGCTGCTCCGGACGGCGCTCGTCGTGCAGGGCGTGTTCGCCGTCGGTCTCCTCGTCGTCGCCCTGACGGGGGCGGGCGGGATCGTCGGGATCGTTGCCGCGCTGTTCCTCGTCCTGTCGATGCAGGGCCTCATCCCCGCGAACGCCTCCGCGCTCGCGCTCACCCGGCACGGCGAGATCGCCGGCACCGCCGCCGCGGTCATCGGCGCGTTCCAGGCCGGCGTCGCCGGGCTCGTGAGCCCCCTCGTCGGCGTCCTCGGCGGCGACGCCGTCGCGATGTCCACCGTCATGCTCGGGGCCGTCGTCGCGTCGATCCTTGTGCTCGCGCTCGCGACGCCCGCGTTCCGCCGCGGGGGCTGGCACACGCCCGTCTGACCCGGTCTTCGCCGCCCTTTCACACGTCCTCCTGCTGGTCCGGCGCACGTATCCGCGCCGGACCCTCTACTCTCGGACCGTGCCGAAGACCGCCCCCGCCTCGCCGCCCGCCCGCGCGAGGTCTCGCGCGACGCAGGAGACGCGCTCCCGCAGGGGCGGGACCGACAAGCCCAGCGGGGGTCCGCACCACGCCCGCGCGCTCCGCTCGCACCGTGTCGCCCGGGCGATCGGGCTCGTCCTCACCGGCGCGTTCGTCTTCGTCGCCGTCGGGGCGGGAGCCGTGTACCTCGACCTCAAGTCGAAGATCACGGTGAGCGACGTGTCCGAGTACGTCGTCGGCATGCCGACCGAGGCGCCGCCCAAGGACCCGTCCGACCCGTTCGCGGGCAAGGCGCTCAACATCCTCGTCATGGGCACGGACTACCGCGACGCCGAGAACGCGGCGCTCGCGGGCGAGGAGGAGGGCATGCGGTCCGACACCACGTTCATCGTGCACGTGTCCGGCGACCGCACGCGCATGGAGGTCGTGTCGATCCCGCGCGACTCGCTCGTCGACCTGCCCGCGTGCAAGCTGCCCGACGGGTCGATGTCCTCGCCGCGGCGCAACACCATGTTCAACGAGGCCTTCCAGATCGGGTCGGGCGGCGTCGACGACATGGAGGCGGCCGCCGGCTGCACGATCTCGTCGGTCTACAGCCTCACGGGCGTGCCCATCACCAACCACGTCGTCGTCAAGATGACCGGGGTCATCGGCGTGGTCGACGCGATCGACGGCGTGACCATGTGCTTCCCGGAGCCGATCAAGGAGGACCCCCGGTACGGGACCCTCGACCTCCCCGCCGGGGAGCACACGCTCGACGGGCACGAGGCGATCGGCTTCCTCCGGGCACGGCACGGCACCGGCATGGGCCTCGAGATGGGCTCCGACCTCACCCGCATCGCCCGGCAGCAGGCGTTCATCGACTCGGCCGTGCGCGAGCTGCTCTCGCAGAACATCATCACCAACTCGCCCCAGCTCTACGGGGTCATCGAGGCCGTGCTCGGCTCCATCAGCGCGGACCCGACGATCGCGGACCCGACGGCGCTCGCCGGGCTCGCGTTCAGCCTCCGGGCCATCAAGCCCTCCGAGGTCGTCTTCACGCAGGTCCCCGTCGTGGACGCGGCGAGCGACCGCAACCGCGTCGAGTGGACGGCGGAGGCCGACGCGATCTGGCAGCGGCTGATCGACGACGCGCCCCCGCCCGGGCACGAGCCCGTCACGGACCCCCGCGACGACGCCACGGCGCCCGCGGACGGCGCGACCGACCCCGGCGCGGGGACGGACCCAGGCACCACCGACCCCGGGACCGGCGCCGTCGACCCCGGCACCGGCGCGACGGACCCGGGCGCGGGGACCGACCCGGGGGGCGCCGAGACGGAGGCGCCGCGCGACGGCGTGTGCGCCTGACCTCGCTCAGGGCCGCGACGCGCCGAGCGCGGCCAGGCGCCGCACGGCCTCGTGCAGGACGTCCTCGCGCTTGACGAACGTGAACCGGACGCGCGACGCGAGCGCGCGCGCCGTCCTCGACCCCGGGGTGCAGAACGCGCTCACGGGGACGGCCACGACGCCTGCGAGGGCGGGCAGCCCGCGGCACAGCGCGGTGCCGTCCTCGAACCCGAGCGGCGCGCCGTCGGCGATGACGAAGTACGTGCCCTGCGGCACGACGACATCGAACCCCGCGCGGACCAGGCCCTCGCACAGCAGGTCCCGGCGCGCGGCGAGCGAGTCGGCGAGCGCACGCGGGGTCTCGTCGTCCGCGAGCGCGTCGGCGATCGCGGGCTGGAACGGCGCGCCCGACGTGTAGGTGAGGAACTGCTTCACCGTGCGGACAGCCGTCACGAGCGGCTCGGGCCCGTGCAGCCACCCGACCTTCCAGCCCGTGAACGAGAACGTCTTGCCGGCCGAGGAGATGGTGATCGTCCGCTGCCGCATCCCCGGCAGGGTCGCGATCGGCACGTGCCGGGCGTCGTCGAACGTCAGGTGCTCGTACACCTCGTCCGTGACGACCACGGCGTCGTGACGGCGCGCGACGGCGGCGATCGCGTCGAGCTCGTCGAGGTCGAGCACCGTGCCCGTCGGGTTGTGCGGCGAGTTCACGACGATCAGGCGCGTGCGGTCGGTGACGGCCGCGCGCAGCGCGTCCACGTCGAGCCGGAACCGGTCGGGCCCGGGGAGCAGGGGGACCGTGACGTGCCGGGCGCCCGCGAGCGCGATGCACGCGGCGTGGGAGTCGTAGAACGGCTCCAGCGTCACGACATCGTCGCCCGGCCCGGCGAGCGCGAGGATCGTCGCCGCGAGCGCCTCGGTCGCGCCCGTCGTCACGAGCACCTCGGTCTCCGGGTCGGGGTCCAGGCCGTAGTGGCGGAACTGGTGGCTCGCGACGGCGTTGCGCAGCGCGAGGACGCCCGGGCCCGGCGGGTACTGGTTGTGGCCGTCCTCGATCGCGCGCACCGCGGCGTGCTTCACGGCGAGCGGGCCGTCGACGTCGGGGAAGCCCTGCCCGAGGTTGATCGCCCCGGTGCGCTGCGCGAGCGCCGTCATCTCCGCGAAGATCGTCGCCGCGACCGCACCGTCGGCGCCGAGCAGGCCCGTGGCGCGTGCGGCGGCCTGCCAGCGGCCGGGCGGGAGGTCCGTCATGGCCCGACCCTAGCCGTCGCGACGACCACGATGTGGGACGCCGGGAGCGCGGTCCCCCCTTCGGTGGCGCGCGATTCCGGGGCGCCCGCGACCTTGTCCACAGGGGCGGTTCACGGGGGCGCGTCCATGCCCTACTCTCTGGCGCAGATCGTTGACGACCGGCGGGGCAGCCGGCCGACGGAGCAGGGGGAATGCTCGACATGTCTACGGACACGCACGCCGTCGGCGTGCTCGAGGGCGAGGTGCGCGAGCTCGTCCGGCGGCGCGGGGTCGACCCCGCGCGCGACCGCGCGGCCGTCGACCAGCTCGTCCGCGACGTCGTCGCGGACTACGAGACGCGCAGCGCGCTCGGGGCCGTCGCGCCCCTCGCCGACCCGGCCGCCGCCGGTCGCGCGGTCGTCGACGCCGTCGCCGGTCTGGGGCCGCTCCAGCCGTACCTCGACGACCCGGAGATCGAGGAGATCTGGATCAACGCACCCTCCCAGGTGTTCGTGGCGCGCGGCGGGGCGTCGGAGCTGACGACGACGATCCTCACGGCGCAGCAGGTGCGCGACCTCGTGGAGCAGATGCTGCGGTCCTCCGGGCGTCGGCTCGACCTGTCGAGCCCGTTCGTCGACGCGTGCCTCCCGGGCGGGGAGCGGCTGCACGTCGTCATCCCCGACGTCACGCGCAGCGAATGGGCGGTGAACATCCGCAAGCACGTCGTCCGGGCGTCGCACCTCGACGACCTGGTCCGGCTCGGCGCGCTCCCGCCCCAGGCCGCGGCGTTCCTCGACGCGTCCGTGCGGGCCGGGCTGAACATCCTCGTCGCGGGGGCCACGCAGGCCGGCAAGACGACGATGCTCAACGCCCTCGCCGGGTCCGTCCCGCCCGCGCAGCGCGTCGTCACGTGCGAGGAGGTGTTCGAGCTGCGCTTCGCCGTGCGTGACGTCGTGTCCCTCCAGTGCCGGCAGCCGAGCCTCGAGGGCACGGGGGAGATCCCGTTGCGGCGCCTGGTCAAGGAGGCGCTGCGCATGCGCCCGGACCGCATCGTCATCGGCGAGGTCCGGGAGGCGGAGAGCCTCGACCTGCTCGTCGCGCTGAACGCCGGGGTTCCGGGGATGTGCACGATCCACGCGAACTCCGCGCGGGAGGCGATCACCAAGATGTGCACGTTGCCCCTGCTCGCGGGCGAGAACGTGTCGGACCGCTTCGTGGTGCCGACGGTCGCGTCCGCCATCGACCTCGTCGTGCACCTGGGCGTCGATGCCGACGGGCGTCGCGGTGTGCGCGAGATCCTCGGTGTGACGGGGCGCGTCGAGCAGGGCGTCGTGGAGGCCGCGGAGATCTTCGTCCGCTCGGGCGACCGCCTGGTGCGCGCGGGCGGTTTCCCGCCGCGCGCCGACCGCTTCGCCCGCGCGGGCATCGACCTGGCAGCGGTCCTGCGGCCGGGCCCGACCGGTGCCGACGTGCTCGACGGCGCCGCGCCGACGAGGGTGGGCTGATTGTGGGCGTGGCGGTGGGCCTGCTCCTCGGTGCCGGGCTGTTCTGCGTCTGGTGGTCGTTCTGGGCGCCCGGGCCCCCGCGCGTGCAGCGTGCCGACGGGTGGGCGGCGCGCACCCAGGACCTGCTCGTCCAGGCCGGTGCACCGGCGGTGACGCCGAGCGCCCTGGTGGTCGCGAGCGTCGGTGTCGGGCTCGTCGTGCTCCTCGTCGGGGCCGTGCTCGCGCGGTCCTGGACGATCGCGACGTGCTTCGCCGTGCTCGCCGCGGGAGCACCGGCGCTCCTCGTGCGGTCCCGCGCGCGTCGGCGGCGTGCGCGACTGCGGGAGGTCTGGCCCGAGGTGCTCGACCATCTGTCCTCGGGCGTGCGGGCGGGGCTGTCGCTGCCCGAGGCCGTCGGTCAGCTCGGCGAGCGCGGTCCGGTCGAGCTGCGCGAGCCGTTCACCCAGTTCGCGCGGGACTACCGCGCGTCCGGCCGGTTCGGGGAGTGCCTCGACCTGCTCAAGGACCGGCTCGCGGACCCGGTCGCAGACCGTATCGTCGAGGCGCTCCGGATCACGCGGGACGTCGGCGGCACCGACCTGGGTCGCCTCCTGCGCACCCTCTCGACCTTCCTGCGTGAGGACGCCCGCACGCGCGGTGAGCTCGAGGCGCGTCAGTCGTGGACCGTGAACGGGGCACGGCTCGCGGTCGCCGGCCCGTGGGTCGTGCTCGGCTTCCTCGCGACGCGCCCGGAGACGGCGGCCGCCTACAACTCGATGACGGGGGCGGTCGTCCTCGCCGCCGGCGCGGCCTGCTCCGCGACGGCGTACCAGCTCATGCTGCGGATCGGGCGGCTGCCCGAGGAAGAGCGGGTGCTGCGATGAGCGTCGTCGACGTCTCCTGGACCGGCGCCGCGATCGGCGCGCTCGGTGGGCTGGGTGTCCTCCTCGTCGTCACCGGGCTCCGGGGGCGGGCGATCCGCCTCGACGAGCGGCTCGCGCCCTACCTGCGCACGCACGACCGCACGTCGGTGCTGCTGCGCGACCACCCCGTCCGATCCCCCTTCCCGACCCTCGAACGACTCCTCGCGCCGCTGCTCGCGGACGCGGGCCGCGCGCTGGAACGGTTCGGCTCGACGGCGTCCGACGTCCGGCGCCGCCTCGACCGCGCCGGGCGTGGCCGCAGCGTCGAGCAGTTCCGCGCTCGGCAGCTCGTGTGGGGCGTCGTCGGGCTCGGCGGCGGGACGGCGCTCGCCGTGCTGCTCGCGGCGACGCGGGGGTCGGCGGTCGCCGCGCTGGTGGTCCTCGTGCTGCTGTGCGGCGTCGGCGGGGTGCTCGCGTGCGACCACGCGCTGACCCGCGCCGTGCGGCGTCGGGAGGAGCGCATGCTCGCCGAGTTCCCCACGGTCGCGGAGCTCCTCGCGCTCGCGGTGAACGCGGGGGAAGGACCGGTCGCCGCGCTCGAGCGCGTCGCGACGACCGCGCACGGCGAGCTCTCCGGCGAGCTGCGCACGACGCTCGCGGCCGTGCGCGCCGGGACGCCGCTCGCGCGGGCGCTCGAGCAGCTCGCCGACCGCACCGGGCTGCCCAGCCTCACCCGTTTCGCGGAGGGGGTCGCGGTGGCCGTCGAACGGGGGACCCCGCTCGCCGACGTGCTGCGGGCGCAGGCGCAGGACGTGCGCGAGTCGGGTCGCCGCGCGCTCATGGAGGCGGGCGGCAGGAAAGAGGTCGTGATGATGGTCCCGGTCGTCTTCCTCATCCTCCCCGTGACGGTGGTCTACGCCGTCTTCCCGTCGCTGGCGACCCTGCAGCTGGGCTTTTGAGAAGCAGCCACGAACGTCCCCCACGATCCGGCACGAACATCCGACACGAACGCCCGACACGAACGCCCGACACGAACGCCCGACACGAACGCCCGACACGAACGCCCGACACGACCGTCCGGCACGACCGATCGACCGACGACGAAGGAGAACCATGCAGGGGTGGAGCCGAGGGAACCAGGCCGTGCGTGCCGCAGCGCGGGGCGCGCTCGGGCGGCTGGCCGGACAGGACCGGGAACGCGGTGACGTGCCGGGCTGGGTGCTCATCACCCTGATGACGGCGGGACTGGTGATCGCCCTGTGGGCCGTCGCGGGACCGGCGCTGATCGAGGCCTTCAGCAACGCGATCTCGAGCGTCGGCGCCCCCTGAGGTGGGCCGTCGCGGTGGTCCGGGAGCCGGCGTCGGTCCGGGGGCCGGCGTCGAGGACCGTGAGCAGGGCTCCGCCGTCGTCGAGTTCACCCTCGTCTCCGTCCTCGTCCTCGTCCTGTTCCTCGGTGTGGTCCAGGTCGCGCTCGCCGTCCACGTGCGCGCGACGCTGGTGGACTGCGCGGCGGAAGGCGCCCGCGTCGCGGGCCGGGCGGACCGTGGCCCGCACGACGGCGCGGACCGCACGCGCGACCTCGTCGGGTCCGCGCTCTCGGCGCGCTACGCGCAGGACGTCGTCGCGCGCCAGACGGTCGTGGACGGTCTCCCGGTCGTCGAGGTCACCGTCACCGCGCCGCTCCCGGTCGTCGGGCTGCTCGGCCCGGCAGGAGCGCTCACCGTCCGCGGTCACGCCCTGGAGGAGGCTCCGTGAGGCACCTGCTCCTCCGGATCCGCTCGAGGCTGACGGGGCCGCACGCGGACCGGGGGAGCGCGGTCGTGGAGTTCCTGGGCGTCGCGCTCGTCCTCCTCCTGCCGGTCCTGTATCTCGTGCTCACCGTCGGCCGGCTGCAGGCCGCGGCGTTCGCCGTGGAGGGCGCCTCTCGCGAGGCGGCGCGCGCGTTCGTCACCGCGCCGTCGTCCGACGACGGCGCCCGGCTCGCCGCAGCGGCGGTGGGCCTCGCTCTCGGCGACCAGGGGTTCGCCCCGACCTCGGACGGCCTGACGATCGCGTGCTCGTCGCTGCCCTGCCTGGAGCCGGGCGGTGAGGTGACGGCGCACGTCCGGCTCGACGTGCCGCTCCCGCTCGTGCCGGAGTTCGTCCGTGGGGTCGTCCCCCTCTCCGTCCCCGTCGAGGCGCAGCACGTCGCGTCCGTCGACGCCTACGCGGCGCGGCGACCGTGAGCGCCCGGACTCCCGAGAGCGCACGACCACCCGGTCCCTGTCCGCGTCCCGCTCGTGGTCCGGGTCCCGGGCAGCGGTTCCCGGCGGGCGGGCGTGGGTCGCTGACGCTCGTCGCGCGCCTCCGCGGACCGAGCGGGAGCGAGGACGACGGCCGCATCCTGCTCCTCACGAGCGCCTTCGTCGCGTTCGCCCTCCTCCTCGTCACGGTCGTGGTGAGCGCGACGCAGGTGCACCTCGAGCGCAAGCGGCTCTACGAGCTCGCCGACGCGCTCGCGCTCTCTGCGGCCGACTCGATGACCCACCAGACGTTCTACTCCGGCGGCGCAGCGCCACCGGTCGAGGACGCCGTCCTCACGCTCACGGACGCCGGGATCCGGGCGGACGTCGACGACTACCTCGACCGGAACCCGGCGGCGCTCGCGGGCCTGAGCGACGTCGTGGTGACCGACGCGTCGACCGGCGACGGGCGCACGGCGTCGGTCACCCTCGCCGCGCGGGCACGACCCGCGATGATCAGCTGGGTGACCGAGGCGTGGAGTGATGGCATCATCGTGCGTGCAGAGTCACGTGCCAGAGCGTGGTGAGCACCTGTTGCTGTTCGACGAAGAACGTCCAGGGAAGGAATGTCGCAACGTCGCGTGAGCGCGCTCCCGCGCCTTTGTTCACTTTCTTAACTTTGGATGGCCACTTCTGTTTCGACCCTGTCAAAACCCTGGGTTCGCCGCTATGGTGATCCGGTCCGACAACAACTCCAACGATGGAGAGCTACAACATGAACGCACGAGCAACGAAGAAGCTCGTCGCCGGGGGTGCCCTCGGCGCGATGCTCATCGGCACGGTCGCCCTCGCGTCCGCTGCCTCCGCCGACCAGGTGGGCGACGACACGAACGTCGACGTCTCCGTCGAGATCGAGTCCAACGTGGAGCCGGGCAACCTCGCCCTCACCGTCGCCTCGAGCTCGACCACGCTGACCGAGGCCGACGAGTCGTCGGTCGAGGGCACGCGCGAGTTCAACGGCGCGCTCCCGGAGGTCACCGTCACCGACACGCGGACCGAGGTGCCCGAGGGCGCCTACTGGTACGTGCTGGGCAACGCGTCGGCCTTCACGGGCGACGCGGGCGAGATCGGCGCTGACAACCTCGGTTGGGCCCCGACCCTCGTCGACGGTGGCGACACCGGCCTGGTCTCCGAGGGCGAGCCGGTCGAGCCCTCCCTCGAGGACGGCCCGGGTCTCGTCGACCAGGAGCTCCTGGTCTCGACGTTCGACTCGACCGAGGTCAACCCCGGTTCCTGGACCGCCGGCGCGAACCTCACGCTGCGGACGGGCGAGGACGTCGCGCCGGGCGCGTACAACTCGACCATCACGCTGTCCCTGTTCGAGGACTGAGCCGTCCCGACGTCCCGGTGACCGGTCTCGACCGGGCACCGACCGAGTAGTCACACGACGGGTCGCACCGTCCCGCACGACCACGGTCGTGCGGGGCGGGCGACCCGTCGTCGTACGGAGAGAAGCCCCTGCGTGATCCCCGCACCAACGCACCCTGCCCGCACCGGGTCCCCGTCCCGCCGTCGCGGGCGCCGTCTCGTCCTCGCCGCGACGGCCCTCGCCGTCGGCCTCCTGCCCGCGACGCCGCTCGCCGCGTCCGCGACGACCGCTGCCACGAGCGCGCACGCCGCCGCCCCGAGCGCGCAGGCCGACGTCGCGAGCGCCCTGCCGACGACGCTGCCCCTCGACACGGACGACCGCATCACGTGGGGCGCCAAGCCCGCGGACGCGAACGGTCCCGACGGGCGCCGCGGTGTCGACCTCGTCGCCGACCCGGGCACGACGGTCGAGGAGCACATCGCCGTCTCGAACTTCAGCGACGTGCCGGCCACGTTCGCGCTCAAGGCCGCGGACGGATACCTCACCGACAACGGGCGCTTCAACATGCTCTCCTCGGACCAGGAGTCCACCGACGCGGGGACGTGGTTCACGGTCCAGGACACCGTGGAGGTGGGCCCCAAGGAGACGGTGGTCGTCCCGTACACGATCACGGTCCCCGAGAACGCGACCCCGGGTGACCACCCGGCCGGCATCGCCGCGTCGGTCACGAGCACGGGCGGTGGCGAGGGCGGCACGAGCGTCGGCGTCGAGAGCCGCGTCGGGTTCCGCGTCACGACCCGCGTCACGGGCGAGATCCAGCCCGCGCTCGCCGTCCAGGACGTCAAGGCGTCCTACGCGCCGTCGTGGAACCCGTTCGCCGCGGGCGACCTCACCGTCTCCTACGACGTCGCCAACGACGGCAACGTGCGCCTCGGCGCCGAGGGCCAGGTCGCGACGTCCGCCCTCTTCGGCGCCCTCGTCGACGAGGCCGCCGCGGAACCGCTCGGCGAGGTCCTGCCGGGCGGCTCGCTGCGGAGCAAGGTCGCGTTCGCCGACGTCTGGCCGCTCGGACCGGTGAGCACGACGATCACCGTGACGCCGACGGTCGTCGGCGAGGACCAGGTCGACGCGCCGCTCGACCCGGTCACGGTCACCGTGACCACGTGGGCGGTCCCGTGGCCGCAGCTCCTGCTCCTCGCGATCGTCGTCGTCGTGATCCTCGGGGTGCGGGACGACCGCCGACGCCGGCGCCAGCGTCTCGAGGCGATGCTCGCGAAGGCGCGCGACGAGGGCCGCCAGCAGGCCACGACCACCGAGCCGGCGTCGTCGAGCACGGGCGGGTCCGGCGCGCAGGGCGGCACGAAGGACTGACGGCGACGCGCCGTCGGGCGGGCCTCGCCCGACGGCGCCGAACCCCCGCGCCGAACCCCGCGGCGGTCCCGCGCGCGGACCTCGCGAGGAGACCCCGCGCGGAACCCTCGCCGTGACCTTGCACGACGGCGCCGACCGCGCGCGGGGTCGCGTAACCTTGAACCTCGTGGCCACCATCGACTTCCCGTCCGAGATCAAGGCGCTGCGGAGCACGCTCGACTCCATCGAGAGCGTGAGCGACCCGGAGGAGCTGCGCGCGACGATCGCGGACCTCTCGGAGAAGGCGTCGGCGCCCGACCTGTGGGACGACCCGGACGCCGCGCAGAAGGTGACGTCGGCGCTCTCCGCCGCGCAGTCGGAGCTGGACCGGGTGAAGAAGCTCGGGCAGCGCATCGCCGACGTCGAGACCCTGGTCGAGATGGGCCAGGAGATGGAGGACGAGGACACCCTCGTCGAGGCCGAGAACGAGGTCGCCGCCATCCGCAAGGACCTCGACCAGCTCGAGGTCCGCACCCTGCTCGCCGGCGAGTACGACGCGCGCGAGGCCGTCGTGACGATCCGCGCGGGCGCCGGCGGCGTGGACGCGGCCGACTTCGCCGAGATGCTGCTGCGCATGTACCTGCGCTGGGCGGAGCGCCACGGCTACCCGACGACCGTCCTCGACACGTCCTACGCGGAGGAGGCCGGGCTCAAGTCCGCGACGTTCGAGGTGAAGGCGCCGTACGCCTTCGGCCACCTGTCGGTCGAGGCGGGCACCCACCGCCTCGTGCGCATCTCGCCGTTCGACAACCAGGGCCGCCGCCAGACGTCGTTCGCCGCGGTCGAGGTGATCCCGCTCATCGAGCAGACGGACTCGATCGAGATCCCGGAGTCGGAGATCAAGGTCGACGTGTTCCGGTCCTCGGGCCCGGGCGGGCAGTCGGTCAACACGACGGACTCCGCGGTGCGCATGACGCACATCCCGACGGGCATCGTCGTCTCGATGCAGAACGAGAAGTCGCAGATCCAGAACCGCGCCGCCGCGCTCCGCGTGCTCCAGTCCCGCCTGCTGCTCGTGCGCCAGGAGGAGGAGAACGCGAAGAAGAAGGAGCTCGCGGGCGACATCAAGGCGAGCTGGGGCGACCAGATGCGCTCCTACGTGCTGCAGCCGTACCAGATGGTCAAGGACCTGCGCACCGAGCACGAGGTGGGCAACCCCTCGGCGGTGTTCGACGGCGACATCGACGACTTCATCGAGGCCGGGATCCGCTGGCGCCGTGGGGTGCAGAAGGAGGCCTGATCCTCCTCGGCCGCCCCGGGCCGATTGATCCGAGCAACGGATCGATGCACCCGGGTGCGGCGTGTCCGCCCCGTCGGGCCGAAGACGCATGCCTACCCTCGGGATCGTGCGACGAACCTCGTTCGTCCACGGATCGACCCCCGACCCGAGGAACGTGCCGCTGTGATCCGCTTCGAGAACGTCACCAAGGTCTACGCGCGCGGCGCGAGGCCGGCCGTCGACGACGTGTCGCTGGAGGTCCGACGCGGCGAGTTCGTCTTCCTCGTCGGTGCCTCCGGCTCCGGCAAGTCGACGTGCCTGCACCTCGTCCTGCGCGAGGAGCGCCCGACGAAGGGCAAGGTCTTCGTCGCGGGTCGCGACCTCGGGTCGATGTCGAGCTGGAACGTCCCCAAGCTGCGCCGCCAGATCGGGGTGGTCTTCCAGGACTTCCGCCTGCTGCCGAACAAGACGGTGTTCGAGAACGTCGCCTTCGCGCTCCAGGTGATCGGCAAGCCGCGTCACACCATCGCCATCACGGTGCCCGAGACGCTCGAGATGGTGGGGCTCGCCGGCAAGGAGAAGCGCCGCCCGCACGAGCTCTCCGGTGGTGAGCAGCAGCGCGTCGCCATCGCGCGCGCGATGGTCAACCGCCCGCCGATCCTGCTCGCCGACGAGCCGACCGGGAACCTCGACCCCACGACGTCCCTCGGGATCATGCGCCTGCTCGACCGCATCAACCGCACCGGCACGACCGTCGTCATGGCGACGCACGACGAGGAGATCGTCAACCAGATGCGCCGTCGCGTCGTCGAGCTGGACACCGGCACGCTCGTGCGCGACCAGGCGCACGGGTCGTACGGCGCGCGCGGCCAGGTCATCCCCGACCCGACGACCCCCGCCGCGGCACCCGAGTCGGCGCCGACCGCCGTCGTGCGACGCGCGGCGCGCCCGACCACGGCGCCCGACCCGGCGTCCCGGTCCGGGCAGGCCCCCGCCGTGGCCGCGGACCAGGCGTCGACGCCCGGCGCGACGACCGGTGCGACGCCCGTGGTGGACGCGCCCGGCCGGACGCCGCTGCCCCGGCGACGCTCGACGCGTCGTCACGTCGACGCGACCGCGGGGGAGTGAGCGGCGTGCGACTCCAGTTCATCCTCGCGGAGCTCGGCCAGGGCCTGCGGCGCAACGTCTCCATGGCGGTCTCCGTCGTGCTCGTCACCTTCGTCTCGCTGACGTTCGTCGGGTCGTCCCTGCTGCTCCAGGCGCAGATCGGCAAGCTCAAGGACGACTGGTACGACAAGGTCGAGGTGTCCGTCTTCCTGTGCCCGGCCGGGTCGCCGTCGCCCACGTGCGCGGCGGGCGAGGCCACGCCCGAGCAGATCGCGGCGATCGAGGACCTGTTCGACACCGAGCTCGGCGACGAGATCCAGACGGTGTACTTCGAGTCCAAGGACGACGCGTTCGCGGCGTTCACCGAGCGCTACCCCGACGGGTACCTCGGCACGCAGCTCACGGTCGACGACATGCAGGCGTCCTTCCGCCTCAAGCTCACCAACCCGGAGAACTACGAGGTCGTCAACGACGTCGTGACGGGGCGGCCGGGCGTCGAGGTGGTCGAGGACCAGCGCCGCATCTTCGACTCGCTCTTCCTCGCGCTCAACCGCGCGTCGCTGCTCGCGGCCGGCCTCGCGGCGGTCATGCTGCTCGCCGCCGTGCTGCTCATCACGACGACGATCCGCCTCTCCGCGCTGAGCCGACGGCGCGAGACGGGCATCATGCGGCTCGTCGGGGCGTCGAACCTGTTCATCCAGCTCCCCTTCCTCCTCGAGGGGGCGATCGCCGCCGTGCTCGGGGCGGTCCTCGCGGTGGGCGGGCTCTGGGTCGGGGTGAAGTACCTCGTCACCGACTGGTTGTCCCAGTCCGTGACGTGGGTGGCCTACGTCGACGAGGCGGACGTGCTGCGCATCGCACCCGTGCTCGTCGGGATCGCTTTCCTGCTGGCGGCCGTGTCCTCGGTCGTCACGCTCAACCGCCACACGAGGGTGTGAGATGACCCGGGACCTCCGCCGCGCGACAGCGGCTCTGATCGCCACGACCCTGCTCCTCGTGGGCGGTGTCGCCTCGGCGTCCGCCGACGACATCGACGACCGCCGCGCCGCGGCGGAGCGCCGCCAGTCCGAGATCCTCGGCAGCCGCGAGCAGCTCCAGTCCGAGCTCGAGGACACGGACTCGGCGCTCGCCCAGGCCGTCGTGGACCTCCAGGCCATCGAGGCGCGGCTGCCCGTCGCGCAGGCCGAGCTCGACGCCGCCCAGGCCGAGGTCGAGCGGACGCAGCGCGAGGCGGAGCTGCTCGCGCAGCGGCTCGAGGACGCGCTGGGCCAGGAGGCCGCGATCAGCGCAGAGATCGAGCGCGGTGCGACCGAGGTGGCCGACGCCAAGTCGAGCATCGCCGAGATGGCGCGTCGGGCGTACCGCGGTCAGGGCGACGTCTCGAGCCTCGGCATCGTCACGGGTGCGCAGAGCACCGAGGAGTTCATCGCGGAGTACGCCGTCTCCTCGACGGCGGCACGCAGCCAGTCCCGCTCGCTCCAGGAGCTCCTCGAGGCGGAGTCCGTGTCGCGCAACCGCGAGGCGCGCCTCCAGGCGGTGCGCGAGACGGTCACCGACCTCAAGCAGCAGGCGGACGAGAACCTCGTCGCCGCGGAGGCCGCACGCACGGCCGCGGCGGACCGCAAGGCCGAGGTCGAGCAGCTCATCGTCGACCAGCAGGCCAAGAAGGCGACGATCGAGGAGCGCAAGTCCGCGGCCGAGGCGAAGGTCGCCGAGAACGAGGCCGCGCAGCTGTCCCTGCAGAGCGAGATCAAGGGCATCATCGCGGAGCAGGCCGAGCGTGACCGCAAGGCCGCCGAGGAGGAGGCGCGCCGCCAGCAGCAGAGCCAGCAGTCCGGTGGTGGCGGTGGCGGCGGTGGCGGCGGGTCGTCCTCCGGCGGGGGCGGCGGCGGGGGTGGCGGTTCGTCCTCCGGCGGCGACCGCGGCAGCATCTCGAGCTTCCTGTCGTACCCGACGGCGGTGCCCTACGTCACGTCGAGCTACGGGATGCGGCTGCACCCCATCCTCGGCTACTACCGCCTGCACGCGGGGACCGACCTGCGGGCCTACTGCGGCACACCGATCATGGCGTCCGGGCCCGGGACCGTCGTCCACGCCCAGTGGCGCAACGGGTTCGGCAACCAGGTGCTGATCAACCACGGCACGGTGGGCGGCAAGAACCTCATGACGAGCTACAACCACCTCACGCGCTTCGCGGTGTCGTCGGGCCGGACCGTCAACAAGGGCGACGTCATCGGGTACTCGGGCAACACCGGCCTCTCGGGGGCGTGCCACCTGCACTTCGAGGTGTACGTCAACGGGTCCACGATCGACCCGATGTCCGTGCTGCGCTGACCGCACCCGGGGGATAATCGGTACCAGGCGTCGTCGGGCACCCGTACGCTGGGGCGCCCGGACGAACGCCTCGGATCCCGGGGACAGCACCGACAGCGACGAAGGACGGTAGGACACGGATGGCGAAGGACAGCGGCCGCAAGGTCGTCGCCAGCAACCGCAAGGCACGCCACGACTACGTGATCGAGGACGTGTACGAGGCGGGGATCGTGCTCTCCGGGACCGAGGTCAAGGCGCTGCGGATGGGCAGGGCGTCGCTCGTCGACGGCTACGTCGCGGTCGACCGCGACGAGGCCTGGCTCGAGAACGTCCACATCCCCGAGTACACCGAGGGCACGTGGAACAACCACGCCCCGCGGCGCAAGCGCAAGCTGCTCCTGCACAAGGAGGAGATCCTGCGCCTGGAGTCCAAGACGCGCGAGAAGGGGCACACGATCGTGCCCCTCGCGCTGTACTTCCTCGACGGCCGCGCCAAGGTCGAGATCGCGCTCGCGCGCGGCAAGAAGGAGTACGACAAGCGCCAGGCTCTCCGCGAGAAGCAGGACAACCGCGAGGCGCAGCGCGCCATGCGGCAGCGCGAGCTGCGCTGACGCCTCGCGCGGGGTCCCGCACGGAGACGGGTGCCCGACGCCGGCCCCACCCGCTGGTGACGCGGTCGCCCTCGACGTACGGTCGAGGGCGAGACGACGACCGCGAACCAGGAGGCCCCATGGTCAAGCTCCGCCAGTACATCCCGCGCCTCGCGGCGGGGGCGTACATCCTCAACTCCGGCCTGAGCAAGCGCGGTGCCGACGAGGAGACCGCGCAGGGACTGCACGGGATGGCCGCCGGCACGTACTCGTTCCTCGGGGACGTCGAGCCGAAGCAGTTCACCAAGACCCTGTCGACCGCCGAGATCGCGCTCGGCGCGGCGCTCGTGGCGCCCTTCGTCCCGACCGGGCTCGTCGCCGTCGGGCTGGGCGTCTTCTCGGCCGGCCTCGTGGGCATGTACCTCAAGACCCCGGGCATGACGCGCGAGGACGGTGTCCGCCCCACCGAGCAGGGGACCGGGCTCGCCAAGGACGTGTTCCTGCTCGGGATCGCCGGCGGGCTGCTCGTCGACTCGCTGAGCCGGAAGAAGTAGCCGCGACGCGGGTACCGGCGGCGAGACCGCCGGTACCCGGCCGCGCGGAAATATCCGTGCGGGGCACGGCGTTGATCGCGTAGGCTGGGCCTGCTGCACGAGGTCCGGGTCCGCCCGGGCGCCGCGCAGTGCTTGACAACTGCACAGGGGGTGATCGGTTTCGACGGTGGTCGTGCTTCGAGGAGAAGCGGGCCGAGGATGCAGGCTTATCTCGTAAACGATGTCTGCAAAACACAGGTGCCGATAACAAGCGCACCGACTTCGCCCTCGCCGCCTGAGCGAGCCCCGAAGTCCGTCAGCCCGAGCTAGCTCTCGACTCGGATCCTGGCGTCATCTAGAGAGCCACTGCTCGCAGTCCTCGTCACCGGGGCTGCGGGGACTTTCAGGTGACTGAGCCCGTCCGCATCTTGTCTGCGTGAGTGCGGGGGCCGAGAAAAACGACAGCAGACTGCGCCCGGAGAAGTCCTCGATCGGCGTCACCGGACCGGGGTTCGATTCCCCGCACCTCCACCCCTGCGGCGACGGCCCGCACCCCTCTCGGGGTGCGGGCCGTCGTCGTACCGGCACCCGGTCCGGTCACCAGCCGTAGCGCTCCCAGGCCGCCGCCCCCTCGTCGCCCTCGAGCCACTCGAGCCGCAGCCGTCGCCCCCTCACCTCGAGCCGGGCGTCGTCGTCACGAGGGAGCGGGGGCGCGCCGGGGTCGTCGCTGTACAGGTCCTCGTCGTCGCCGTCCGGGCCGTCGAGGTGGGCCCGCCACTGCACGCGCGGCTCCGGGTTGACGTGCCGGGGGAACGTCTGCGGCCCGACCGTGTCCCAGTGCGTGCACACGCGCGTCACGAGGTGCCCGGCGAGCCGGGCCGTGCCCACGTCGTCGGCCCACAGGCGCGCGACCCGCCCGGTGCCCTCGCGAGCGACGGGCTCAGTCACGGGCGGACGCCCCGACGAGCGGAGCCCGCCCGGAGGACGGCGCCCCCGGGTCGTCGTCCGGTGCCGTGCCGCCGTCGTCGGCCGGGGGAGCGCCGCCGTCCTGCGCACGACGGCGCACCCGGCGCAGCACCCAGCGCACGACGAGCAGCACGAGACCGGCGACGACGAGCCACGGGAGCAGGGCGCCGAGGACGACGACCAGGCCGTTCAGCGTCGTGAGCAGAGCGTTCCAGCCGTTCTGCAGCCCGCCGAGAAAGCCGCCGGGCGCGAGCTGCTCGGTCGGCGCCACGTGCACGACCGTGACGTGCAGCGTCGACATCGACACCTGGTCCGTGAGCGCGGCGCGCTGCGACTGCAACGACTCGAGCTCCGCCTGGCGGGTCGTGAGCTCCTGCTCGGCGGCGAGCAGGTCCGCGGTTGTCGCGGCGTCGCCCATGAGGGTGCGCAGCCGCTCGACCGACGTGGTGAGCGCCGCGACGCGGGCGTCGAGGTCGCGCGCCGTGCCGGTCACGTCGACCGCCTCGATCGCGAGGTCGCGCACCTCGCCGACCTGGCCGAGAGCGTCCACGGTCGCGGTCGTCTGGGCCGCGGGCACGCGCACCGTCAGCTCGGCCGTGGGCCGCGCCTCGCCCTCGGGCTCGGACTGCCGACGGCTCTCGACCCGACCTCCCGCGCTCTCCGCGAGCTCGGCGACCTGCTCGGCGGCCGCCGACGGGTCCTTCGCGACGACGGTCACCGAGCCGGTGGTGACGATCTCGCGGTCCGCCTCGACCACGGCGTCCTCGTCGCCGGGCGCGATACCGGCCGAGGCGCCGGACGAGGTGTCGGTGCCGTCGACCACCGCCGCCTCGGACCCCGCGCCGGAGTCGAGGGCAGCGTCGCCGGCTCCCGGCGTCGCGGAGCAGCCGGCCAGGAGCGCGCCGCCGAGGACCAGCGCGGCGACGACGGCGAGAGGGCGAGTGGTCCGCATGCTGCGAGGGTAGGGGGCCAACCGCGCGAACCGGACAGCCGCACCCACATCGTGACCGTCTTGTGAACTGACCGTGATCCGACCGCCGCCCGGCGCCGTGCGGACGCGCCGGTCCGCGCGCGAGGATGGGCGCGTGCTGGTGTGCTGCGGACTCGTGACCCTCGACGTCGTCCAGGTCGTCGACGCCCTGCCCGGACCCGACGAGAAGGTCGTCGCGCGGTCCCTCGCCGCGACGTTCGGCGGCCCGGCCGCGAACGCCGCGGCGACCGCCGTCGCGCTCGGCGTCCCGACGACCCTCGTGACCGCCGTGGGCCACGGTCCTCTCGCCGCGGTCGTGCGGTCCGAGCTCGAGGCGTCGGGCGTCGCGCTCGTCGACGCCGCCGACGGTGCGGCAGGGCATGCCCAGCCCGCGGTCTCGACCGTGCTCGTCACCCGCGCGACCGGGGAGCGTGCGGTCGTGAGCACGAACGCGTCCGGCTTCGACGACCTCGCGGACGCGCCGCTCGTCGTGCCGGGGCGCGCGGCGGACCTCCTGGACGCGCTCGGCCCCGGGGACGTCCTGCTGCTCGACGGGCACCACCCCGGGCTCGCGCTCCGGGTCGCGCGCCGCGCGCGGGAGCGCGGGTGCGTCGTCGTGCTGGACGGGGGCTCCTGGAAGCCCGACGCGCCCGCGATGATCGGGCTGTGCGACGCCGTGGTCGTGTCCGCGGACTTCCGGCCGCCCGGCGTCGCGACGGACGACGTGCTCGACGTCGTCGCCGCGCTCGGGCCGAGGCTCGTCGCGCGGACCCGTGGTCCGCTGCCCGTCGAGGTGCTCGACGCGGGGGAGAGGTACGAGGTCGCGGTCCCTCGGCCGGGCGCCGTCGTCGACACGCTGGGTGCGGGCGACGTGGTCCACGGCGCGTTCGCCGCGGCGGTGGCGCGCGGGTCGTCGTGGCGCCTAGCGCTGGAGGACGCCGTGCGGGTCGCGTCCCGCTCGGTCGAGCACGCCGGCGCGCGGGGCTGGATCGCCGCGGCTCCCTGACGAGCGGCGGCCGTGGGACCAAGGTCCCGCGTCGTGGCCTCCTCGGCTACATTTCGGTCACGAAGCCGGGAGGGAGTTGACAGCCACTTAGTAAAGGCAGTCTACTAACAAACATGACAACGGCAGTCACCGGCACCGGCGCACCGAGGAGGCGACTGAGCACAGGGCTCAGGCCGACCTCGAAGGTGCTCCCCGAGCACGCTCGGGCCCACAACCGGTCGCTCGTGCTGCAGCACCTGTTCCACGAGGGACCCACGTCGCGCGCCGACCTCGCGCGCGCCACGTCCCTCACTCGTGTGACCATCTCGGACCTGGTGTCCGTGCTCATCGCCGAGGGCCTGGTCGAGGAGCTCGGCGTGCGCCCGGGCCAGCGCGTCGGCAAGCCGGCGATCCTCGTCGGGATGCGCACGAGCGCCTACCAGATCGTCTCCGTCGACCTCACCGACGACGAGGTCCTGCGCGGCGCCGTCGTCACGCTCACGGGCGACTTCGTCGTCCGGCAGAGCCTCGCCGTGGACGGCCGTACCGGGACCGAGCTCGTCGACCTCCTCATGCGGTTCTGCCGCGGCCTCATCGCGTCCGCGACCCAGCCGGTCATCGGCGTGGGGATCGGGTCGCCCGGCGTCGTCGACGCCGAGGGCCGGGTCATCGAGGCGCCGAACCGGCGCTGGTACGACGTCCCGCTCGCCGCGCAGCTCACGGAGCGGCTCGGGCTCGCGGTCCACGTCGCCAACGACGCGAACATCGCCGCGCTCGGCGAGTTCACGTTCGGGGGAGCGGCCGGCGACGGCCTGCTCGTCCTCACCGTGGGCGAGGGCGTGGGTGCCGGCATCATGGTCGACGGCGCACGCGTGCACGGGCACGCCGACGCCGCCGGCGAGCTCGGCCACGTGACCGTGGTCGAGGACGGCGAGCCGTGCGCCTGCGGGCGCCGCGGCTGCCTGGAGACCGTGCTGTCCGTGCCGGCGCTGCGCCGCGCGGTGGACGGGCTCGACACCGAGGCTTCCGACGCCGTGCTGGCGTCGGTGGGCAGGACGCTGGGCATCGCCCTGGCCCCTGTCGTCAGTGCGCTCAACCTCGCGGAGGTGCTCGTGAGCGGTCCGGCGGACCTGCTCGACGGACCCCTGCGCGAGTCGGCGTTCGAGACCATCCGCTCCCGCACCATGCCGGTCATCGGCAGCGGGCTGCAGGTGCGGATGGCCACGCTCGACGAAGACGTCGTCCTCGCTGGGGCCGCCGTCCTCGTCCTCTCCGGACAGCTGGGGGTCTCGTGAGCCGACGACGCTCCGCCTGACCTCTCTGCCCGACCGGGGCGCGGGCCACGACCCGCCCCTCAGACCTCCTGGGACCCCCAGTGCAGCACCCCCAGGAACGCTGTAACACAGCAGCACCCCTGCACACGCTCGATTACGCAGGACTCCTGCCACACCTCCGGTGGGGGCGTCGCCGCCACCACCAAGAATCACCGAGAGGAAGCACCCAGTGAAGAGGAACCGTCTCGTCGTCGCCTCCGTGGCGTCGACGATCACCCTGGCGCTCGCGCTGACCGCCTGCAGCACCGGCGGCGGGAGCGAGGACAACGGCTCCGGCGACGGCGAGTCCGCCTCCGGCGACATCCGCGTCTGGCTCAACGGGTCGGACACGCCCGACGCCGCGCGCGAGTACCTCACGACCACGTTCGAGGAGGAGAACCCGGGCAGCACCCTCACGATCGAGGAGCAGTCCTGGACCGGCCTCGTCGACAAGCTCACCACGTCGCTCTCCGGGTCCGACAGCCCGGACATCGTCGAGGTCGGCAACACGCAGTCCCCGGCCTTCACGTCCGCAGGCTTCTTCCGTGAGATCACCGAGGACGAGTTCCAGTCCCTCGGCGGCGACGACCTGCTCGGCGGCTTCGTCGAGGCCGGCGACTGGGAGGGCAAGCACTACGCGCTGCCCTACTACGCCGGTTCGCGCGCCGTGTTCTACACGCCGCAGGTCACCGGCTCCACGCCGGTCCCGACCACTCTCGACGAGTACGTCGAGACCGCGAAGTCGCTCAAGACGGACACGGTCTCCGGCGTCTACTGGCCCGGCCAGGACTGGTACAACGCCCTTCCCTTCGTCTGGGAGAACGGCGGCTTCATCGCCGAGCAGAACGACGACGGCGAGTGGGAGGCCGGGTTCTCCTCGGAGGGCGGCCTCGCCGGCCTCGCGCAGGTCCAGGACCTCATGACCAAGGCGTCGCTGGCGCCGAAGGACGGTCAGGAGACCGACCTCCAGGTGCCGTTCTGCGAGGGCCAGGTGGCCTACGTGTCGGCCCCGACGTGGATCGCCGGCACCATCAAGACCTCGGCGACGCCCGACGACCCGAAGGTGACCCCCGGGTGCCTCGAGACCTACGGCTCCGACCTCGCGGCGTTCCCGCTGCCCGGCAAGACCGCGGGTGAGCCGGCGGCCGTGTTCGCCGGTGGCTCGAACATCGCCGTCGCGGCGAAGTCCAACAACCCGGACCTCGCGTACAAGGCGTTCGAGATCATGATGAGCGACGAGTACCAGACGATCCTCGCCCAGGCGAACATGATCCCGGCGAAGAAGTCCCTCGCGAGCGAGGTGCCGCAGGACAACCCGATCGCCCAGGCGGGCGTCGAGGCGGCACAGAACGCTCGCCTCACCCCGGCGTCCCCGAAGTGGGCCGACGTCGAGGCGCAGAACGTGCTCCAGAGCGCCTTCACGAAGCTCGCCAACGGCGACGACGTGCAGACGGTCGCCGAGGAGCTCGACGCGAAGATCGAGTCGATCCTCAACAGCTGAGCCGGTCCGACGGTGCCTGGTGACCGCCAGGCACCGTCGGAGGCTCGAGCCGTCAGGGGTGGGGACTCCTTCGCCGGAGCCCCCACCCCTTCCCATGACGGGCCCCGGAGGCACGTCGCCTGCGCACCACCGCGCAACCCCTGACGGAGTGAGGAAATGAGCTCAACCACCCTCGAACCCCGCACCGAGCGCTCCGGCGCGCCCGTGCGGCCACCCAAGAAGCGGCGTCCACCGATCCTGCCGTGGACGCTCCTCGTCCCCAGCCTCGTCGTGCTCGGCATCCTCGTCGGATACCCGCTCGTGCGGCTCGTCATCATGTCGTTCCAGAAGTACGAGCGGGCCCAGCTCATGGGTCAGCCCGCCGAGTGGGTCGGCTTCGACAACTACGTCCAGGTCCTCACCGACGTGGACGGCTTCTGGACCGTGCTCCTGCGCAGCTTCCTGTTCATGGTGGCGTGCGTCGTCCTGACCATGGTGCTCGGCACGCTCATCGCGCTGCTCATGATGCGTCTCGGCAAGGGCTTCCGCCTGCTGGTCTCGGTCGGGCTGCTGCTGGCGTGGGCCATGCCGGCGCTCGCCGCGACCATCGTCTGGGGCTGGATCTTCGACACCCAGTACGGCGTCATCAACAACCTGCTGACCGCGATCACGGGCGACAACTGGATGGGCCACTCGTGGCTGCTCAACCCGCTCCAGTTCTTCCTCATCGCGACGATCGTCATCGTCTGGGGCGCCGTGCCGTTCGTCGCCTTCACGATGTACGCGGGACTGACGCAGATCCCCGGCGAGGTCCTGGAGGCGGCCCAGCTCGACGGCGCCACGCCGGTGCAGCGCTTCCGGCTCATCATGGTCCCGTACGTCCGCAGCATCATCACGGTGCTCATCGTGCTGTCGATCATCTGGGACCTGCGCGTCTTCACGCAGATCTACGCCCTCCAGGGCGTCGGTGGCGACCGCGACAAGACGAACACGATCGGCGTGTACATCTACCAGATGGGCATGGCCCAGGGGCACTACGGTCTCGCCGGCGCCATCTCGGTGATCTTCGTGTTCATCATGCTCGGCATCTCGTTCTACTACGTGCGCCAGACGGTCCGGGAGGAAGAACTGTGAGCACCGTCCAGACCACCCCCCGCGCCGCGGTCCGGCACGCTTCTCCCGCGGCGGGCACCGCCCCTCGCGTGAGCCGCGAGAAGCAGCGCAAGAAGCTCGCGAACGTCGGCTACGCGATCCTGGCGATCATCGTCTTCGTCTCGTCGGTCTTCCCCGTCTACTGGATGATCAACACGTCGTTCCTGCCGTCGAGCCTCGTGCGCGGGACGGAGCTGAAGTTCTTCCCGACGCCCGACGTCTTCACGCTGAACAACTACGTCACGGCGATCACGGACGAGACGCGGGCCCCGTTCATCCCGGCCATGGGCAACTCGCTCACGGTGACGTTCTTCACCCTCGTCATCGCCATGGTGCTCGGGTTCCTCGCGTCGCTCGCGGTGACGCGCTTCCGGTTCAAGGGTCGCCGGACGTTCATCCTCGCGATCCTCGTGGTCCAGATGATCCCGGGCGAGGCGATGATGATCTCGATCTTCCGGATCATCGACAACTGGCAGATGCTCAACACGATCGTCGGGCTCGGGATCGTCTACGTGTCCGGCGTGCTGCCCTTCACGATCTGGACGCTGCGCGGGTTCGTCAACGGCGTCCCGGCAGACCTCGAGGAGGCCGCCATGATCGACGGGTGCTCGCGGGGCAAGGCGTTCTGGAAGATCACCTTCCCGCTCCTGGCCCCCGGGCTGGTCGCGACGGGTGTCTTCGCGTTCATCCAGGCGTGGAACGAGTTCGTCATGGCGCTGATCATCATGCAGCGCCCGGAGGCCATGACGCTGCCGGTCTGGCTGCGGACCTTCCAGCAGGCGACCCAGGCGACCAACTGGGGTGCGCTCATGGCCGGCTCGGTGCTCATCGCCATCCCGGCCGTGGTGTTCTTCCTCATCGTCCAGGGTCGGATGACCGGTGGCCTCGTCTCGGGTGCGGTGAAGGGCTGACGTGAGCGACCTGAGCACGGCTGCCTCGCTCGACGGCGAGGCGGCCGCAGCCCTGGCCGGACGCCCCGGGCCCGGGGCCGCGTCACGACGCGGCCCCGTGGGCCCGGGGAGCGCGGTGGGCCTCGACATCGGCGGCACCAAGGTGCTGGCGGCCTTCCTCGGCCCCGACGGGGTCGCGCGCGAGACGCTGCGTCTGCCGACGGTGCGTGGACCGGAGGGCGTCGTGTCCAGCGCTGCGCGCGCGGTCCGCGAGGTGGTCCGGCGAGCCTGCGGTGACCTCGCGGACGTCGAGGGCGTCGGCGTCGGGGTGCCCGGGCTGGTGGACCCCGCCGACGGCTCCGTCATGCACGCGGTGAACCTCGGCATCGAGGGCGGACGCTTCGCGCTCGCCGAGGCGCTGTCCGCCGAGCTCGGCGGTGTCCCGGTCCGGGTCGACAACGACCTCAACGTCGCCGCCCTCGGTGCCTCGCACCTGCGCGGCGCGGAGGGCGAGGACCTGGCGTTCCTCGCGCTCGGCACCGGGCTCGCGGCCGGCATCGTGCTCGGCGGCGAGCTGCGCCGGGGCGTGAGCGGTGCCGCGGGCGAGATCGGGCACATCCCGATCGACCCGCGCGGGCCGGAGTGCGCGTGCGGGCAGCGCGGGTGCGTGGAGGTCTACGCGTCGGGCTCCGCCGTGTCGGCGCGCTGGCCGTCCCGGCACGGCCGGCCGGCCCCCGCCGAGCTCTTCGAGGCCGCGGCCGCGGGTGACCCGGACGCGATCCGGATCAAGGACGAGTTCGCGTCCGCCGTCGCCTCCGCCGTGCGGATCCTCGAGCTGACGGTGGACGTGCGCCACGTCGTGCTCGGCGGCGGCGTGTCCGCGCTGGGCCAGCCGCTGCTGGACGCGGTCCGCGACGCGCTCGACGCGCAGTCGAGCACGTCCCCCTTCCTGTCCTCGTTGCGTCTGTCGGAGCGGGTCTCCCTCGCTCCGTCGGACGTCCCGGTCGCCGCCGTGGGTGCTGCCCTCGTCGGCCGTCGAAAGGTGTTGTGATGGAGGTCGTGATCGCTCCGGCGGAGCGGTTGGCGGTGCTGGCTGCGGATGCCGTGGAGGCGGTGGTGCGGTCGGGGCCGGGGTCGGTGCTGGGGTTGGCGACGGGGTCGTCGCCGTTGAAGGTGTACGACGAGCTGGTGCGTCGTCATGTGCAGGACGGGTTGTCGTTCGCGGGGGTGCGGGCGTTCATGCTGGACGAGTACGTGGGGTTGCCGGTCGATCATCCGGAGCGGTACCGCAACGTGATCGAGACCGAGATCGCCTCGCGGGTGGACTTCGCCCCGGGTGCGGTGCAGGGGCCGGACGGCAACGCGGCGGACCTGGTGGCGGCGTGCGCGGCCTATGAGGACGCGATCGCGGGGGCGGGGGGTGTGGACCTGCAGATCCTGGGGATCGGGACGGACGGGCACATCGCGTTCAACGAGCCGGGCTCGTCGCTGGCGTCGCGCACGCGGATCAAGACGTTGACGGCCCAGACGCGTGAGGACAACGCGCGGTTCTTCGGTGACGACGTGGAGCGGGTGCCGCGGCACTGTCTGACGCAGGGTCTGGCCACGATCATGTCGGCGCGGCACCTGGTGCTGCTGGCCACGGGCAAGGGCAAGGCGGAGGCGGTGCACCAGCTCGTGGAGGGTCCGATCAGCGCGATGTGGCCCGCCACCATCATGCAGATGCACCCCCACGCCACGGTCCTGGTCGACGACGCGGCGGCCTCGCGCCTGCAGCTGGGCGACTACTACCGCCAGACGTACGCGTCCAAGCCCGACTGGCAGGGCCTCTGACCCGACGGGTCGACGACACCTCGCGGGAGCTCCCGCGACACCGAGCCGCCCGTCGGCGCGCGGTCCACGCCCCTGGACCGTGCGTCGGCGGGCTTCGTCGTCCCCTGCCCGGGCCGTTCCCGTCGCGCGCCGCGCGGGGCTGTCGCGACGCCGGCCGCCCGACGCGTGGGCGTCGCGACGTAGACTTCCCTCCATGATCGAACTCCGCGCGAGCACGCCACCCGGGGGTCCCGAGGACCCGTTCCGGACTCCTGCGACCGAGCCGACGACCGGCACGTCGACCGGGGTGCTCGAGCGCGAGGAGACGCGCGAGCAGACCGAGCCCGGCGACCACGAACGCTTCGCGCACTACGTGCGCAAGGAGAAGATCATGCAGTCGGCGCTCTCCGGCAAGCCGGTGATCGCGCTGTGCGGCAAGGTCTGGGTGCCCGGCCGTGACCCGAACAAGTTCCCCGTGTGCCCCACGTGCAAGGAGATCTACGAGGGACTGCGAGACCCGCAGGACGGCGAGGGTGACTCCGGCAAGTGAGCGCGGAGCACCACACGACGTCCACCGGTCACTCCGCCCCCGACTCCCGTAGCAGGACCTCGCCGCCGGCGCCCCAGAGCCCGTCGTCCGCGGCGGCGTCGCACCTCTCGCCCGCGTTCCCGCGGCGCGCCCCGTGGGGCTCGGCGTCCAAGCTGCGCGCCTGGCAGGCCGAGGCGCTCGAGCTGTACCGTGCGCGCTCGCCGCGCGACTTCCTCGCCGTCGCGACGCCCGGCGCGGGCAAGACGACGTTCGCGCTGCGCGTCGCGACCGAGCTCCTGGAGCAGGGCGTGGTGCGGCGCGTGACCGTCGTCGCCCCGACCGAGCACCTCAAGCACCAGTGGGCCGACGCCGCGTCGCGCGTCGGCATCCGGATCGACCCGAACTTCCGCAACAGCCAGGGCCGGCACGGCGCGCACTACGACGGCGTCGCGCTCACGTACGCGCAGATCGCCGCGAAGCCGGCGCTGCACGCGGCGCGCACCACGGCCGACCGCACGCTCGTCATCCTCGACGAGGTGCACCACGGCGGCGACGCGCTGTCGTGGGGCGAGGCGGTGCGCGAGGCGTTCGAGGACGCGACCCGGCGCCTGGCGCTCACGGGCACGCCCTTCCGCTCGGACACCGCGGCCATCCCGTTCGTCGAGTACGAGCGCGGCCCCGACGGCATCCGGCGGTCGCGCGCCGACTACACGTACGGGTACGGCGACGCGCTGCGCGACCACGTCGTGCGTCCGGTGCTGTTCCTCTCCTACTCGGGCAACATGCGGTGGCGCACCAAGGCCGGCGACGAGGTGAGCGCCCGTCTCGGCGAGGCGCTCACCAAGGACATGACGGGGCAGGCGTGGCGCACCGCGCTGGACCCGAACGGCGAGTGGATCCCGTCGGTCCTCGCGGCGGCGGACAAGCGGCTGACCGAGGTCCGGAGGGCGATCCCCGACGCGGGCGGTCTCGTCATCGCGACCGACCAGACGGACGCGCGCGCGTACGCGGGCCACCTCGCGCGCATCACCGGGAAGTCGCCGACGGTCGTCCTGTCCGACGACGACGGCGCGAGCAGCCGCATCGAGGAGTTCTCCGACGGAGACGCGCGCTGGATGGTCGCCGTCCGCATGGTGTCGGAGGGCGTCGACGTCCCGCGGCTCGCCGTCGGCGTGTACGCGACCTCCACCGCGACGCCGCTGTTCTTCGCGCAGGCCGTCGGGCGGTTCGTGCGTGCCCGCAAGCGCGGCGAGACGGCATCGGTGTTCCTGCCGAGCGTGCCGCACCTGCTCGAGCTCGCGAACGGGCTCGAGCTCGAGCGCGACCACGCGCTGGACCGACCGCTCACCGCGGAGGAGCAGGGCGAGGGGTTCAACCCCGAGGACGCCCTGCTCGCCGAGGCGAACCGCGAGGACAAGGCGTCGGGGGAGCTCGTCCAGGGCTCGTTCGAGGCGCTCGAGGCGCAGGCGTCGTTCGACCGCGTGCTGTTCGACGGCGGCGAGTTCGGCACGGGCGCGGACGTCGGCTCGGACGAGGAGCTCGACTTCCTCGGGCTGCCCGGTCTGCTCGACGCGGACCAGGTCACGACCCTCCTGCGCCAGCGGCAGGCCGACCAGATGAGCGCGCGCTCCCGCACCACGCAGTCCGCGGAGCGCGAGCGCGCGGAGATGGACCACCGGCGCGCCGCGGAGCTCCGCAAGGAGCTCCAGCAGCTCGTCTCGGCGTGGTCACGCCGCAGCGGGCAGCCGCACGGGTCGGTGCACACCGAGCTCCGGCGCCGCTGCGGAGGTCCCGAGGTCCCGCTCGCGACGGTCGAGCAGCTCGATGCCCGCGTCGCGACGGTGCGCGGCTGGTTCGTCGGCAAGCGGTAGCCGCACGTCGCCCGGCGGTGCCGGGTGGCGTGGCCGACGTCGAGGACCGGCACCCGGCGGGGCCGGGCGCCGCTCCTCGGTCGCGTCAGGTGAGGGTGTGCAGGACCGTCGGGATCGCCGGGTCGCCGGCGGAGAGCCGGCGCGCGCCACGGGGCAGCTCGGCGCGGGCCTCGCGGTGGCGGTGCGCGGCGTTCTCGACGCCGTACGACCCGACCCAGCGCGAGTCGACGGCACCGTCCACGACGAGCGGCACCTGGAGCCGGCGCAGGTCGACGTCGTCGGGCTCCCACTCCTGGACGGCGAGGTCGTCGCCGGAGACGACGACCTCCTCGACCGCGCGCCCGTCGGCGTCGTAGCGGCGTGCGGCGCACTTGCGGCCGCCGGTGCTCGTCTTGGCGGTGGACGCCTTGGCGACGGGCTGGAGCACGCCGGTGGAGTCGGCCCGGGCGACGAGCTTGTAGACCATGCCGCACGTGGGGGCGCCGGAGCCGGTGACCAGGGACGTGCCGACGCCGTAGGAGTCGACGGGTGCGGCGGCGAGCGACGCGATCGCGTACTCGTCGAGGTCGGAGGTCACGGTGATCTTCGTGTCGTGCGCGCCGAGGGCGTCGAGCTGGCGGCGCACCTCGACGGCGAGGACGCCGAGGTCCCCGGAGTCGAGCCGGACGGCGCCGAGCCGGCCACCGGCCGCCTTGACGGCGTTCTCGACGCCGCGGCGCACGTCGTAGGTGTCGACGAGCAGCGTGGTGCCGGGGCCGAGGGAGGCGACCTGCGAGGCGAAGGCGGACTCCTCGTCGTCGTGCAGGAGCGTGAAGGCGTGCGCGGCGGTGCCGATGGTGTCGAGGCCGTACCGGCGGCCCGCCTCGAGGTTCGACGTCCCGGCGAACCCGCCGACGACGGCGGCCCGCGCCGCGGCGACGGCCGCCTGCTCGTGCGCGCGCCGCGCGCCCATCTCGAGGCACGGGCGCTCGACGGCGGCGCTCGTCATGCGGGACGCGGCGGACGCGACGGCCGAGTCGTAGTTGAGGATCGACAGCACGAGGGTCTCGAGCAGCACCGCCTCGGCGAACGTGCCCTCGACGGTCATGACGGGCGACTGGGGGAAGAAGACCTCGCCCTCGGGGTACCCGGTGATCGTGCCGGTGAAGCGGTACCCGGCGAGGAACTCGAGGGTGCGGTCGTCGACGACGGACTGCGCGTGGAGCCAGTCGAGCTCCTGCGCGGAGAACCGGAACGCCGACAGCGCCTCGAGCACCCGTCCGGTCCCGGCGAGGACGCCGTACCGCCGACCGGGCGGGAGGCGGCGCGTGAAGACCTCGAACAGGCAGTGCCGACCCGCGGTGCCGTCGGCGAGCGCGGCCTGGAGCATCGTCAGCTCGTAGCGGTCGGTGAGGAGCGCCGTCGACGCGGCCGGCTGGTACGCCGGCTGGTACGTCGACCGGTGCGTCGGCGAGGCGGAGGGGGCAGCGCTGTCGGTCGCGGGGAGGGCGACGCTGCCCGGGTCGGCGAGGCTCATGCGGAATACCGTAGGGCAGCGACCGCCGCGGTGGGTGCCGACAGGCCCGCGAATACAGTGGTCACGTGAGACCCCACCCGATCTTCACCCGTCCCGCGGTCGCGCGGGCGTCCCTGACCGTGCCCGAGGAGGCGGTCCGCACCGAGGAGGAGACCCGGATCGACAGCCCGTGGGTCACGCTCGTGTGGAACGACCCGGTCAACCTCATGAGCTACGTCGCGTACGTGTTCGAGTCGTACTTCGGGTACTCGACCGCGCGCGCCCACGAGCTGATGATGCAGGTGCACCGGGAGGGTCGGGCCGTCGTGTCGACGGGCGACCGCGAGCGCATGGAGGTCGACGTGCAGGCGATGCACTCGTTCGGGCTGTGGGCGACGCTCCAGAAGGACGGCGAGCAGTGAGGCCGTTCCGCGCGGAGGCGCACGGGTACGTCGCCGAGCTCGAGCCGTCGGAGCGGATCGTGCTGGCCCAGCTCGCGGGCGACGTCGCGCAGATGCTCCAGGAGGGCGTCCCCGGGCGGGCGTCGGACGCACCGGGCCGTGCGGTGCCCGACGACGCGTGGTCGCCCCCGGGCTGGACCGGCCCGACGCCCGGCGGCGGCGGGGCGGAGGCGACGCCGCCGCCGGACCCGGCCGTGCGCCGCCTGCTCCCGGACGCGTCGGACGACGTCGAGGTGGCGCACGAGTTCCGACGCTTCACGCAGGACGACCTGGCGGCGCGCAAGGTGGGGCGGCTGGTGCTGCTCGGCCGGATGCTCGTGGACTCCGAGCCGGCCGAGGCGGCGCCGTTCGTCGTGGGGCGCGACGAGGCGGAGGACGTCGCGGGCGCGCTGACCGACGTGCGCCTCGTCCTGGCCGAGCGCCTGGGGCTGCGCACGGACGAGCAGGTGGAGGGCCTCTACGACGAGCTGGACCGCGAGGGCGACGACGGCCCCGACGACGGCGAGGTGGGCGGTGCGCCGCGCCGCTTCCTCGTGAGCGTGTTCCTCCTCACGGGGCTGCTCCAGGAGTCGCTCGTCGACGGCATGCTCGCGGACCTGCGGGCGGGGCGCGGCGGACCGCGCCCCGAGCCGCGGGACTGAGCGTGCCCGGGGCCTGTGGGCGCTGCCACAGCCACGTACGCGTGGTTCGGGGCGCCTCGCGCGGGACGGCGACAGTAGGCTCGGCCGGGTGAACGACGCTCCCATCGGGATCTTCGACTCGGGCGTGGGTGGCCTGACCGTGGCTCGCTCGATCCTCGACCAGCTCCCCAACGAGGCCCTCCTCTACATCGGGGACACCGCGAACAGCCCGTACGGGCCGAAGCCGCTCGCCGCGGTCCGGGCGATGGCGCTGGCGATCATGGACCAGCTCGTCGACGACGGCGTGAAGATGCTCGTCATCGCGTGCAACTCCGCCTCGTCCGCGGTGCTGCGCGACGCGCGCGAGCGGTACACGCAGCGCCACGGGCTCCCGGTCGTCGAGGTGATCCTCCCGGCGGCGCGCCGCGCCGTGGCCGCGACGCGGTCGGGCCGCATCGGCGTCATCGGGACGCGGGCCACGATCACGTCGCGCTCGTACGAGGACGCGTTCGCCGTGACCCCCGGCCTGACGCTGACGACCCAGGCGTGCCCCGAGTTCGTGCCGCTGGTCGAGCAGGGCGTGACGTCGGGCCCCGAGGTGCTGGAGGTCGCGCACCGCTACCTGGACCCGGTGAAGGCCGCGGGCGTGGACACGCTCGTGCTCGGGTGCACGCACTACCCGCTGCTGACGGGTGCCATCTCCTACGTGATGGGCGACGAGGTCACGCTCGTGTCGAGCGCGGAGGAGACGGCGAAGGACGTGTACCGCACGCTCGTCGCGCACGACCTCGAGCGCTCGCGGGACGCGGGGCCGCCGCGGCACCGGTTCCTCGCGACGGGGAGCGCGGAGCCGTTCGAGCACCTCGCGCGCCGCTTCCTCGGTCCCGAGGTGCTGAGCGTGGAGGCGGCCTGATGCGTCTCGTCACGGTCGGGTGCTCCGGGTCGTTCGCCGGCCCGGCGTCGCCCGCGTCGTCGTACCTCGTCCAGGTCCCCGCCGCGGAGGCCGCGGCCGCAGGCTTCGAGGCGCGCGACTGGAACGTCGTGCTGGACCTGGGCAACGGGTCGCTGGGCGCGCTCCAGCGGTTCGTCGACCCGCTCGACCTCGACGCCGTCGGCCTGTCCCACCTGCACCCGGACCACTTCGTCGACGTGTGCGGCCTGTACGTCTACCTGCGCTACCACCCGGTGCGCGGCTCGACCCGCACGGGCGTGCCGAGCCGGCTCACCGTGCTGGGCCCGGCGGGCACGGCCGCCCGCATCGAGGCGGCGTACGGCGCGGAGCCGGGCGACGGCGTGACGGAGGAGCTCGACGTGCGCACGTGGGAGCCGGGCGCGCCGGTCCGGGTGGGCCCGCTCGTCCTCGAGCCGTACCGCGTGTTCCACCCGGTCGAGGCGTACGGGGTGCGCGTCACCGGGCCGTCGACGCTGCGCCCGGGGGAGCGCGCCGTCCTCGCGTACACGGGGGACACGGACGCGTGCGACGGCGTGGTCGAGCTCGCGCGCGACGCGGACCTGCTGCTGTCGGAGGCGGCGTTCCACGAGGGCCGTGACGACGGCGTCGAGCGGGGCATCCACCTCACGGGGCGGCGCGCGGGCGAGGTCGCGACGGCGGCGGGCGCGCGCCGGCTCGTGCTCACGCACCTGCCCGCGTGGAACGACCCCGAGCGCTCGCGCGCCGAGGCGCGCGAGACGTACGACGGCCCGGTCGACGTCGCGACGACGGGCGCGGTCTTCGACCTCTGACCGCTGAGTGCGGGGAACAGTCGCCGTCGGCCCCGGAAGTCGCGACTGTTCACCGCACTCAGCGGTGGGCCGGGGGTCGGTAGGGTGGCGGCATGACCACCCCCTCCTCGTCCACGGGCACGGCCGCGCCCCTCCGCGCCGACGGCCGCACGCCCGACCAGCTCCGCCCCGTGACCATCACCCGCCACTGGCTCGACCAGGCCGAGGGCAGCGTGCTCGTCGAGTTCGGCCGCACGCGCGTGCTGTGCGCGGCGTCGTTCACGGAGGGGGTGCCGCGCTGGCGCAAGGGGTCGGGCGAGGGCTGGGTCACCGCCGAGTACGCGATGCTCCCGCGCGCGACGAACGAGCGCAGCCAGCGCGAGTCGGTGAAGGGCAAGATCGGCGGCCGCACGCACGAGATCTCCCGCCTCATCGGCCGGTCCCTGCGCGCCATCATCGACGTCTCCGCGCTCGGCGAGAACACGATCGTCCTGGACTGCGACGTCCTCCAGGCCGACGGCGGCACGCGCACCGCCGCGATCACCGGCGCCTACGTCGCGCTCGCCGACGCCGTCGCGTGGGGCCAGCGGCACGGCCACATCAAGGGCGGCAAGCCCGTGCTGACCGACTCCGTCGCGGCCGTGAGCGTCGGGATCATCGACGGCACGCCCATGCTCGACCTCCCGTACGTCGAGGACGTCCGCGCCGAGACGGACATGAACGTCGTCGTCACGGGGTCCGGGACGTTCGTCGAGGTGCAGGGCACCGCGGAGCACGCCCCGTTCGACCGTGCCGAGCTCGACGCGCTGCTCGACCTCGCGGTGGCCGGTACCGCCGACCTCACCGCGATCCAGCGCGCGGCGCTCGCGGCGGACGCGCGGTGAGCGGCGCACCCGGGGCGACGGGCGTCGTCGTGCCCGACGGCGCGCGCCTCGTCCTCGCGACGCACAACCCGGGGAAGATCGCCGAGCTGCGCGCGATCCTCGCGGCGGAGCTCGCCGCGCACCCGGTCCTCGAGCTCGCGCCCGGGGCGATCGTCGGGGCGGGCGACGTCGGCGCGCCCGAGCCGGTCGAGGACGGCGTGACGTTCGCCGAGAACGCGCTCATCAAGGCGCGCGCCCTGGTCGCGGCCACCGGGCTGCCGGCCGTCGCGGACGACTCCGGTCTCGCCGTCGACGTGCTGGGCGGCGCGCCGGGCATCTTCTCCGCCCGCTGGGCCGGGCGGCACGGCGACGACGTCGCGAACCTCGAGCTGCTGCTCGCGCAGCTCGGCGACGTGCGTGCCGAGCACCGCGCGGCCGGGTTCGTGTGCGCCGCGGCGCTCGTGACGCCCGACGGCACGGAGGTCGTGCGCACGGGGGAGATGCGCGGGACCCTGCTCACGGCGCCGCGCGGCGCGAACGGGTTCGGCTACGACCCGATCCTCCTGCCGGACGAGCAGCCGGAGGCGGGGGCGGACCGCTCCGCCGCCGAGCTGAGCCCGGCGGAGAAGAACGCGATCAGCCACCGGGGCAAGGCGTTCCGCGCTCTCGCACCGGACGTCGTCGCGGCGCTCTCAGCGCGGTAGGGGGCGGCCGGCGAGCTCGCGCTCGCGGCGTCGCCGGTCGCCCGGCCGCAGGACGCCGACGAGCGCGACCACGCCGCGCCAGCCGAGCATCGTCACGGCGAGGAACCCGAACGACACGAGCTGGAAGGCCGGGGCCACGCCCTGGTCGGTGAGCACGCGGAGCAGGACGCCCAGCGCCCACGTGCAGCCCCAGACGACCACGCCCGTCGGCCACAGGGCCCATGGTCGACGGCACGCGCGCGTGACGAGCCAGCCCAGCGCGGTGCCCGCGGCGAACGGCCACGCCACGACGAGCAGCCGGGCCAGGCCCTCGTCGGCGGAGTGCGTCGCGAGGCCGCCGGTCGCGAGCGCGAGGACGCACGCGACGTCGGCGAGCGCGGCGAGCACGACGAGCCCGGGGCGACGAGGGCGCGGTCCGGAGGGCGCGAGGTCGGTCATGCTCCCGACGGTACCCCGCCCGCGAGACCGCCCCGCACGGCCGGGAGCGGCCCCAGGAGACGGGTCCCAGGACGCGAGGGGTCGATCTCCTGGAACATAGGGTGGTCTCCGTGCACCTCGCCGCCGACGACCTCGCCTTCGCCTACCCCGGACGTCCCGTCCTCGACGGGGTCGGGCTGCGCGTCGCCGCGGGGACGCGGCTCGGGGTCGTGGGGGAGAACGGCACGGGCAAGTCGACGCTCCTGCACGTGCTCTCCGGGGACCTCGCACCCGGCCGCGGGGAGGTGCGCCGCGCGGGCTCGCTCGCGCTCGTCGAGCAGGAGCTCGCCATCGCGCCGGGCCAGACGGTCGGCACGCTCGTCGCCGCGACGCTGAGCGGGCTGCGGGCGGTCGCCGCCGAGCTCGAGGCGGCGGCCCGCGACTTCGACCACGAGGCGGGCGACCTCGCCGAGCTCACGGAGATCCTCGCCCGCGCCGAGCACCTCGCCGTGTGGGACGCGGACCGCCGGGTCGACGTCGCGCTCTCGCGCCTCGGCGCGTGCCGCGACCGGGACCGGGAGCTCGCGACCCTGTCCGTCGGCGAGCGCTACCGCGTGCGGCTCGCGTGCCGGCTCGCCGAGCGCGCCGACCTGCTCCTCCTCGACGAGCCGACCAACCACCTCGACACCGGCGGGATCGACTTCCTCACCGGCGAGCTCGTCGCGTGGCGCGGCGGGGTGGTGATGGTCACGCACGACCGGCAGCTGCTCGACGACGTCGCGACCGAGATCCTCGACCTCGACCCGGCGATGGACGGGAAGCCGGTGCTCTACGGGCAGCCGGGGTACCTCTCCTACCGGTTCGCGAAGAACCAGGCGCTGCACCGGTGGCGGCAGCGGTTCCGGGCGGAGCAGAAGCGCGCGGAGAAGCTCGCGGCGGTGCTCGACGCGTCGTACGAGGGGCTGTCCGACGAGTGGCGCCCGCCCAAGGGCAGCCAGAAGCACCGCCGCGCGACGCGCGCCCGGATCCACGTCAAGGCGGCGGACCGGCGCCTCCAGCAGCTCGAGGCCGAGGCCGTCGAGGTGCCCGTCCCGCCGCTCCAGCTCGTGTTCCCCGAGCTCCCCGCGATGTCGCCCGGCTGGGAGCCGGGCGACCCGGTGCTCGAGCTGCGCAGCCCGCGCGTCGGGCCCGACGGCGGCGCGCGCCTCGACCTGCCCGGGACCCGGGTCGCGCTCCCGCCCTCGGGACGCCTCCTCGTGACCGGGCCGAACGGCAGCGGCAAGTCGACGTTCCTCGCCGCGCTCGCGGGCCTGGTGCCTCTCGACCGCGGCACGCGGTCCGTGGTCGACGGCGCGCGGCTGGGCGTCGTCGCGCAGGAGGGCCCGGCGCTGCCCCCGGAGGCGGAGGACCGCACCGGGTTCGACGAGTACGCGCGCGAGGCGCTCGACCTGCTCGACGCCGGTCGCCTGGACCCGGACCATCTCGTCCCCGTCGCGTTCCTCGGCCTGCTCACGGAGGAGGACCTGGAACGCCCGCTGCGCGAGCTCTCCGCGGGGCAGCGCCGCCGGTTCGACCTCGCCCGCGCGCTCCTCGCGGCGCCGCACGTGCTCGTCCTCGACGAGCCGACCAACCACCTGTCGATCGACCTCGTCGACGAGCTCACCCAGGCGCTGCGCGTCACCCCCGCGGCGGTCGTCGTGGCGACGCACGACCGCCGCATGCGCGAGGACCTCGACGACTGGCCCCGGCTCGAGCTCGGCTGACCGCCGGGTCCTCGGCGCCGGACCGGCCGGGGCGTCGCGGCCAGGGTGCGGGCGGGACCGGCTGGTCAGCGGCCCTCGGCCGGGCTCTCCGCCGGGACGAGCACCTTGCCCAGCGCGCGACCCCACGCGCGCGCCCGGTCGAGCTCGCCGTCGTCCAGGGGGCCCTCGACGTCGCCGACGTAGAACGACGCCGACGGCACGACGAGGCGGAACCCCGCGCGACGCATGGCCCGGGCGGCGCCGCGGGCCGCGGAGCCCGGGAGCGACCGGACCTTGGTCGCGCGCGTGTCGAAGGTCGCGGCGAGCCGTTCCTCGTCCTGGGGCGGGAGGGACTCCACCCACTCGCGCAGTCCGGTCGTGCGGTCGGAGACCGGTCCCGTCGCGCGCTGCACCGCCTCGGCGCGGGTCGCGGGCCGCGTCATGCCGAGCGCGTGGGTCGGGCCCCCGGCGACCACCAGCTGGACGTGACGCAGAGCGTCCGGCGCGGCGGCCGGCTCGGTCACGTCCACGACCTCGACGCGGACCGTCTCGCACAGGCCCTCCGCGATCGCCTGTGCGACGCGTTCGCTGTTGCCGTACATCGACTCGTAGACCACTGCGGCGTCCATGGCGCACATCCCTCCGTCGACCGCCCGTCCCGGCCGGACGGGTCCCCTCCCTCCAGCCTCGGGGGCGGGGAGCGCGAGGCCCAGGGTCGGGCGGACGGAGCGCGCGGGTCGTTGGTCCCGCGCGTCCGCCCCGCTGCTGTCGCGTCAGGTCGCGAGGCGCAGGGGGCCGACGCCGCGCACGAGCCCGCCGTCGGCGGGCACGTGGCGCGCCGCGTCGGTCACGGCAGGCGGCCGACGTACGCCATCGCCTGGCGCAGCAGCACCCCCTGGCCGCCGCGCATCTCGAGCTGGACCTCGTCGCTGCACGCCTGCTCGGGCGTGAGCCACGCGAGCTCGAGGGCGTTCTGCTGCGGCCGGCAGTCGCCCGTCACCGGCACGACGTACGCGAGCGACACCGCGTGCTGGCGCGGGTCGTGGTACGACGTGATGCCCGGCGTCGGGAAGTACTCCGCGACCGTGAAGGGCTGCGGCGAGGCGGGCACCTGGGGCAGCGCGACCGGGCCGAGGTCCTTCTCGATGTGCCGCAGCAGCGCGTCGCGGATGCGCTCGTGGAACATGACCCGGCCGGAGACGAGGGCCCGCGTCATCATGCCCTCGGGCGTCACGCGCAGCAGGAGACCGACCGCGACCACGTCGCCCGAGTCGTCGACCCGGACCGGGACGGCGTCCACGTAGACGAGCGGGAGCTGGGCGCGCGCCACCGCGATCTCCTCCGGGCTGAGCCAGCCCGCGGGGCGCGGGTTCTCGTGGGAGAAGTCGTCGGGCGGGAAGTCGGCGGTTTCGGTCACGCGACTGTTCTACCCCGAGCGGTGCGGCGGGGCGAGTCCGCCCCGCGCGCGGCACCACGGCGCGCAGCCGTCACGCTGTGCCGTCACGATGTGCCGGGCGTCTCCGCGTGCGGCTCGGAGACGCGCGCCACGATCTCCACGAGCGCCCGCTCCGCGACCGGACCGGGCAGCACCTCCATGAGGGCCATGAGCGGGGCGAGGCGGTCGGGCAGCACGGAGCCGCGCTGCACGTCGTCGTCGCCCTCCGCGGTGCGGCCGCCTCCGGCGAGCACCCCGGCGAGCGCCCCCCACACGTCGTCGGCGGTGGGCGCGGCGTCACCGTCGGGAGCGAGCGCACCGGCGAGCGCGCCGAGCACGCCGCCCACGTCGGGGCGCCCCGCGCCGCGGACGGCGTCGGCGCCTGCGCCGAGCGCCGCGACGAGGTCGTCGAGGCCGGCCTCGGTGACGGGGGTGACCGTGAGGTGGGTCGTGTGCGGCAGGCGCGTGCCGTCGTCCTGGACGAGCCCGGGCTGGGGCTGGAGCACCCACCCGAGGGACCGGACGGCGTCGGCCCACAGGTGCGGGTCGACGCGCCGCTCGGACGGCACGGACTCGTCGGTCGCCACGGCGACGAGCGGGCCGGTGGGGCGCCCGACGACGCGGAGCCCGTCGATCGCGTCCACGGCCGCGCGCAGGGCGTGCGTCGCGCGCACGCACCGCGCGGTGAGGGCCGTGTACCCGGCGGTGCCGAGCGCCTGGCTCACGGCCCACGCCGCGGCGAGGGGCGCGGCCGAGCGGGAGCCGGAGAGGGTGGGGTTGACGACCGGGTACCCCGGCCAGCCCGTGGTCGCGAAGAACTGGAGGCGCTGGCGGTCGCGCCCGCGCACGAGCAGGACGGACGCGCCCTTGGGTGCGTAGCCGTACTTGTGCACGTCCGCGGAGATGCTCGTCACGCCCGGCACGGAGAAGTCGAACGGCGGCACGTCCTCGCCCCCGGCCGCGGCCCAGAACGGCAGCACCCAGCCGCCGACGCACGCGTCCACGTGCACCGGCACGCCGCGCGCGGCCGCGGCGGAGGCCACCTCGGCGACCGGGTCGACGACGCCGTGCGGGTAGGACGGCGCGGACACCACGACGAGCGCGACGTCGTCGGCGTCGAGCGCCGCGACGAGGTCGGTGGCGGCGGGCGTCCCCGTCGCCGGGTCGACGGGGACGAGCGTGAGGTCCACGTCGAGGTGCTGCGCGGCCTTGCGGAACGCGGCGTGCACGCTCACGGGGGCCACGACGCGTGGACGCGCGCCCGGGTGCTGCGCGCGGAACGCGTCGCGCGCGATCTTCACCGCGAGCAGGCAGCTCTCCGTCCCGCCGGACGTCACCGAGCCCACGACGGCGTCGGGCCCGTCGGCGGGTCCGTGCAGCATCGTGCGCGCGAACCCGAGGAGCTCGCTCTCCATGACGGCCACCGACGTGAACGTCGTGGGGTCGAGACCGTTGACCGGCTGGACGGCCCGCGCGGCGGCGGCGGCGAGCTCGTCGAGCTCGGCGAGACCGGGGTCGTAGACGTAGGACAGCACGCGTCCGCCGTGCGTCGGGGCGTCGGCGGCCCGGAGCGCGGCGAGCCGGTCGAGGATCCCGTCGGTGCGCAGCGGCACGTCGTCCGCGGGCCGCGGCAGGGCGCCGGGGGCGCTCGCTCCCGCGTCAGTCACGGGCTCGGTCGGTCGGGGAGTGGTCACGCGGCAGCTCCGGTGCTGTGTCGTCGATGTCCCCCCTGCGCAGACCGTAGCGCACGAGCGGGACGAGGCTCAGCAGGACGAGCGCGGCGGGCACGACCGAGAAGGAGAGCGCGATCCCGTCCACCGCGGCGGCGGGCTGGCCGACCGTCTCGCCCGCCCGCGTGGACACGTACCCGGTGACGCCCAGGACGAGCGAGAGCACCGCGGCGCCGAGCGCCATGCCCGTCGTCTCGCCCGCCGTCCACACGCCGCTGAAGGCTCCGCCGCGGCCCTCGCCGTGCGTCCGTGCGTCGTGCGCGATGGCGTCGGGGAGCATCGCGAGCGGCAGCGCCTGCATGCCCGCGTACGCGACGCCGGCGAGCGCCGTCGGGAGGTAGACCCATGCGCCCGGTGCCCACACGAGCGGGACCATCCCGAGCGCGGCGACCGCGAAGAGCACGGTCGCGACGACGAACCCGCGCTCCTTGCCGTCGCGCCGCGCGAGCCGCGTCCACAGCGGCATGCAGAGCAGTGCGGGCGCGACGAGCGCGGCGAAGAGGTAGCTGACGGCCGCCTCGTCGCGCAGCACGTACCGCGCGACGTACGCCGCCCCGGCGAGCATGAGCCCCGTCGCGACGGCCTGGAGCACGAACGCGGCGAGCAGCGTGCGGAACGGGCGCGAGCGGCGCAGCGCGTCGACCGCCTCGCGCACGGCGAGGGTCCACGCGCGCGTGGCGGAGGAGGGCGCCGTCGTCCCCGCGACGGCGCCGGCGGGCGCCGCGGGTGCGTCGGCCGGGGGAGCGGGCGTGCCCCGGCCGCGGGGCGCGACGCGTGCCGCCACGAGCATCCCGGCCCCGATGACGACGCCCGACACGATGCCCATGACCAGGTACCCCGTCGTGGAGTCCCCGCCCCCGCGCAGCGCCGGTCCGCCCGCCCCGAACAGGAGGATCGCGAACGCGAGCGTCGCGACGCGCCACGCGAGGAGGCGGGTGCGGCCGTCGTACGTGGGGTCGAGCTCCGCGGGGAGCGAGATGTACGGGACCTGGAAGAGCGAGAACGCCGTCGCGGCGAGCAGGAACGCGACGAGCACCCAGATCGCGGCGGCGGTCGGCCCCGCGGCCGCCGGGACCGCGAACGTCAGCGCGAAGAGCACGGGCAGCGTGAGGGCGCCCAGCGTCATGAAGCGACGGCGCGAGCCGGTGCGAGCCAGGTCTCGGTCGGACCCGTAGCCGATGAACGGGTCGACGACGACGTCCCACACCTTGGCGCCCGTGACGATGAGGCCGGCGACCGCGGCGGGGACGGCGAGCGCGTCGGTGAGGTAGACCAGCAGGACCAGGCCGGGCAGGGTGCCGAACCCGCCGGTGCCGACGGACCCGGCGGCGTAGCCCGCGACCGTGGCACGCGAGAGCCGGTGGGTGGAGGTGGCGTGCGTCACAGGGGCAGCGTAGAGGGTGCGCGGGCCGGGCCTGCGCGGTCGTGCGCGGGGAATACTCAGGACAGGGTGTGCGCTCTACGAAGCAGACCCCTACAGCCCCAGGAGGAACATCCATGGCCACGCAGACGCTCACCGAGTCCACGTTCGAGCAGACGATCAAGGAGAACGACATCGTCCTGGTCGACTTCTGGGCCGACTGGTGCGGACCGTGCAAGATGTTCGCGCCGGTCTTCGAGGCGTCCTCGGAGGAGAACCCGGACGTCGTGCACGGCAAGATCGACACGGAGGCCGAGCGCGGCCTGGCCGCCGCCGCCAACATCACCTCGATCCCGACGCTCATGGCGTTCCGCGAGGGCATCCTCGTGTTCTCGCAGCCGGGCGCGCTCCCGGCCCCGGCGCTCAAGCAGGTCGTCGACGCCGTGAAGGGCCTCGACATGGAGGACGTGCGTAGTCAGATCGCTGAGGCGAGCGACGGCTCGCCGGCTCAGGACGCCTGAGCCTGCACGCAGGACGACGGCCCGGCACCCTCGGAGGGTGCCGGGCCGTCGTGGTGTCGGGGGCCGTCTCGCGCGCAGTCGCTGCGTGGCGGGTGTGGAGCCGGTGCCCGTACCGGCAGGGGGCAAGTGGTGCGGGCACCGGCTCTGCCACCAACGGTAGACACCGAACTGGACGGTCGTCCAGATGAGGTGCGGGTGAATCCGCGCGTGCCGCCACGCGGTCCCGGCGAGGGCTCCGGCGGGACGGGAACGGTGCGCGAGGCGGGACTCGAACCCGCACGTCCGAGGACACCAGGACCTAAACCTGGCGCGGCTGCCAGTTACGCCACTCGCGCGCGGGGGTCAGTCTACGGCGCGGGCGGCGCGGCCCCGGCGGCCGGGTGCGCGTCGCTCGACGCGCACCCGGCCAGGACCGCGCCGCCCGGGTGCGCTACTTCGGGTCGATGCCGAGGTCGCGGCGGAGCTTCGCGACGTGGCCCGTGGCCTTGACGTTGTACTGCGCGAGCTCGACCTTGCCCTCCGGGTCGACGACGACCGTCGAGCGGATGACGCCCACGACCGTCTTGCCGTAGAGCTTCTTCTCGCCCCACGCGCCGTACGCCTCGAGGACGGACCTGTCCTCGTCCGACACGAGCGGGAAGGTCAGGTGCTCGGCCTCGACGAACGCGGCGATCTTGTCGACCGGGTCGGGGGAGACGCCGACGACCGAGTAGCCCGCGCCCTGGAGCGAGGCGAGGTTGTCGCGGAAGTCGCACGCCTCCGTCGTGCAGCCGGGCGTGCCGGCCGCCGGGTAGAAGTAGACGACGACGTGCTTGCCGCGCAGGTCGGACAGCGTGACGGTGCTGCCGTCGGCGGCGGGCAGGGAGAAGTCGGGAGCGGTGTCGCCGACGGTGAGGCGCGTGGACATGGATCTCCTTCGGTCCGGCCAGGGTGTGGTTCGAGCGTAGGTGAGGGTGGGCGGCACCGGTAGCGTTGGCGCTGTGAGCAAGACGACGTCCGCCCCCGCCACCACCTCGTCCCGCCCGTCGCCGTCCCGGCCGGTCGCCCGCGACCTGCCGATCCGGATGCTGCACGACCGCCTGCTCGTCGACCCGGAGGTCGACGCGAGCGAGCGGCAGAGCTCGGCCGGTCTCGTCATCCCCGCGACGGCCGTGGGCCCGAAGCGGCTCGCGTGGGCCGTCGTCGTCGCGGCCGGTGAGCACGTGCGACAGGTCGCGGTGGGGGACCGCGTGCTGTTCGACCCGGACGAGCGCGCCGAGGTCGAGCTCGGCGGCAAGGACCTCGTGCTGCTGCGCGAGCGCGACGTGCACGCCGTCTCGCAGGAGGTCGAGGAGGACGGCCCGACAGGGCTGTACCTGTAGCCGGAGCCGCTCCGGGGGCCCGCCGGCCCGTGTCGCCGACGTCACACGAGGGCGGGCGGAACGGATTTTCCCGGCGCGCCCGCGGCTGCTAGTGTTTTCTCTCG
>NZ_JBYTEQ010000015.1:0-81690 GCF_058792115.1 Cellulosimicrobium sp. EB106-03-01-XG111 | reverse complement strand
CGCGCGCCATTAGCTCAATTGGCAGAGCAGCTGACTCTTAATCAGCGGGTTCGGGGTTCGAGTCCCTGATGGCGCACCACCACCGATCGGGCCGTCCGCATGGCGGGCGGCCCGAGCCGTGCCGGTCGAGAGCCGGCGCGGCGGGCGGGCCCGGTCTCCTCGCGGAGAGCGGCGGTCCTGGCCGCTGGTAGTGTTCCCTCTCGCGCGCCATTAGCTCAATTGGCAGAGCAGCTGACTCTTAATCAGCGGGTTCGGGGTTCGAGTCCCTGATGGCGCACCCTTCCTGACCAGGCCGTCCACCCTCGTGGTGGGCGGCCTTCGTCGTCCGGGCCGTCCGGCGGAGCCGTCCCTCCGCGCTCCGCTCGTGCCGGACGCCTGCGCGCGCCTGTCGCCCGCCGCAACCGTCGCCGTCCGTTTCGCCGGAGTTCGCCCGGCACCGACCTCGTGTTCACCCCCGCCGGGAAGGGTCCGGTGCGGGCGTCGTCGCCGCTCGGCAGCGTCGCCCGTCGACCCGTTCGCCACGGAAGGGAACCACGATGGACACGTCCGTGCCCACGCACAGGACTTCGAGACGCGCCGAGAGACGCACCGAGAGACGGGCCGACGGCGGGGCGCGGCGCCGCGCCGCGGTCGCCGGGGCGCTCGGCACGGTGCTCGTCGCCGGCCTGCTCGCGCCCGGCGCCGCCGCCGCGACCGCCCCGGGAACCTCCCCGACCCTCGACCGGACGACCGCCCGGACCACCGGGGCCGCCCCGGAGACGCGGCCCGTGCTGAGCCCGACGACCGGCACGTTCCTCGACGGCACGGTGCGCGTCGCGGCCGACCCCGTCCGCGCGGGCGACGCCGTCACGGCGCTCGCGGTCGACGGCACCGCCCTCGACGCCTCCGTGACGCCCGCGACCGCGCGCCTGCTGTTCGACGTCGGGAGCAACTCGATCGAGAAGCGCTACGGCAGCCACGTGCTCGTCAACGGCGAGCGCCTCGAGCTCGACCGGGACATGGTGTCCGAGCGCGTCGCGCTCGACGTCCCCGCGCAGTGGCTCGTCCCGGGCGAGAACCGGGTGCGGTTCGTCGTCGGCGCGGTCACGACGTCGTGCGGGACGAACTACGACGACTACGACCTCACCGACGTGTCCCTCGAGCTCCTGGGCGAGACGGCCGACGGCTCCGCCAACAGCTTCTCCTACGCGTTCGGCGACGGCTCGTGCGGCACGAACACGTCGCGCGTGCTCTCGGCGGACCTCACGTTCGACCTCGAGCAGGACCCGGCGGCCACGACCGGCCTCGCCGCGGAGCTCGACACGACGACGCTCGAGAACGGCGCCCACACGCTCACCGCGACGACCGCGTCGGGCGCGACCGCGTCGAGCGCGGTCACCGTGAACAACGGTGCCCCGGGGGCGCCCGTGATCCTCCCTGCGGACGGCGCGCTGCTGCACGGCCCGCAGACCGTGCTCGCCACGCCGCCCGCCGGGGGCGACGCTCCTGCCGGCATCGAGCTGGACGGCGCCCCGCTGCCGACGGTCGCGACGCTCGGTACCGGCTCGTCCCGGTTCGTCTTCACCGTGGGCTCGAACTCGATCGAGGCCCGCTACACGAACCACCTGCTCGTCAACGGGCAGCGGATCGACCTCGTGGACCGCGACTACGTGAGCGAGACGGTGCGGATCGACGTCCCGAACGCCTTCCTGTCGCCGGGCCGCAACGTGGTGCGCTTCGTCACGGGCACCTACCCGACGGCGTGCGGCGACAACCGCGACGACTTCGCGATCTCCGGGATCGCGCTCGACGTGACCGACGGCACGGCGACCGGCGTGGGCATCGCGCCGTCGTACTCGATGGGCGACGGCGACTGCGGCACGAGCACGACGAAGCCGCGCGAGGTCGACCTCGCGTTCGACGTGGTCCGCGACGCCGACGCGCCCGCGACGGGCCTGCGGGCCGACGTCGACACGACGACGCTCGCCGACGGCGAGCACACGATCACGTCGGCGACCGCCGCGGGTGCGGCCGCGCGCCGGACGGTGACCACCGACAACACCGGTCCCGCGATCGTGTCCAGCACGCCGGCCGCGGGCGCGGAGCTCGCGAGCGCGACGAGCCTCGCGGTCGAGCTCGCGGACGCCTCCGGGGTCCTGACCGGCCCCGACGTCACGCTCGACGGCGAGCCGCTCGAGCTCGGCGCGCCCGTCGGGCCGGGTCTCGCCCCGGGCGCGCACACGCTCGTCGTCACCGCGTCGGACGTGCTCGGCAACGCGAGCACGCACGAGATCGCGTTCACGAGCCTCGGCGTGCCGGACGTCCCGACCGACCTGGCCCCGGCGCACGGCACGCGCGACGTCGCGGGGAGCGTCGACCTGTCGGCTCGTGTCGCGGCGCCCGGCGGCGGCGACGTCACCGCGACGTTCTCCCGCGCCGACGTCACCGCCCCCGCGCTCGTCGCCCAGGGCGAGTCGGCCGAGGTCCCGACGACGCTCCCGGTCGAGGGCGAGCAGCCCGCCGCGGCGGACGCGCTCGCCCCGGGCGACGACCTGACGCTCGACTCCCCGCAGAGCCGCGACGTCACCTACCAGCGCTTCGAGCTGCCCGCCACGGGCACGACCGCCGACCAGGTCGTGCGCTGGGAGGGCGTCGTCGACCCGCAGCGGCTCGCGACGCTGCACGTGTGGGACGGGGAGCGGTGGGAGCCGCTCGCGTCCGCGCGCGGTGCGGTCGAGGGCACGACGTCGCTGAGCACCGTGCTCGGCGAGGGTGCTGCGACGGACGGCACCGTGCACGTGCTCGTGACGGGCACCGACCCCTTCGCGGACGACATCGCGGCAGGCGGGTCGCGCGACGAGACCGACTTCGCGCCGCGCGACGACTACGACTTCTCGCTTGTCCACTTCACCGACACGCAGTACCTCACCGAGGGCGCGGTCGAGCAGGAGACGGCCGAGGAGCGAGCCGTCTGGGGCAAGGCCTACACCGACCTCACGCAGTGGGTCGTGGACAACGCCGAGGCGCGCGGGATCGCGTACGTGGGGCACACGGGCGACGTGAACGAGAACTACACGCGCCTGCCGGCCGACGACGCGATGGCCGCCCAGATCCGGGGCGAGTACGAGTTCTCCTCGGCCGCGCAGCAGATCCTCGACGATGCGAACATCCCCAACGGGGTCCTCGCCGGCAACCACGACAACCTCACGGGCCGGGACAACGGGCCGGGGGCGCTGTTCAACGAGTTCTACGGCCCCGAGCGCTACGAGGCCCTGTCCGCGGGGTGGGAGAACGCGTCCTACGGCGGCCCGTGGCGCGAGGGCGACAACCAGAACCACTACGACCTGTTCAGCGCGGGCGGGCTCGACTTCGTCGCCGTGTACCTGTCGTACGGGGTGACGGACGAGGAGGCCGCGTGGGCGGACGGCGTCCTCAAGCAGTTCCCCGACCGCAACGCGGTCGTCCTCACGCACGACTACCTCGTGCCGAGCTCGAACCCCGACGGTCGTGACTCCGAGATCTCGACGCCCGACGGCCGCCTCGTGCACGCCAAGGTCGTCGAGCCCAACCCGAACGTGTTCCTCGTCCTCGCGGGGCACCGGCACGGCGTGGGCATCAACGTGCGCCAGGACGTCGGGACGCCCGGCAACGGCGTCGTCGAGCTGCTCGCGGACTACCAGTTCTACGAGGTCACGGCCGAGGAGGCGGGGCTCACCGAGATCGGCGGGTACACGCCGGAGGAGGGGCTGCGGCTCGGAGCGAGCTTCCTGCGCCTGCTCCAGTTCGACGTCGACCGCTCCGAGATGATCGTCGACACCTACTCGCCGTGGCTCGAGAACTTCGGCGCCACGGAGTACGACGACGAGCACCGCTACGACGGCCGCGAGGACGACTTCACCGTCCCCGTCGACCTCACGTCGCGCGTCACGAGCCTCGCGACCGACGCCGTGTCGCTTTACGCCCCGGGCGAGGAGATCGGCCGGGCGACCGTGCCGTCGGGCGAGGTCGCGACCGTCACGTGGGACGGGCTCGAGCCGGGTGCCGTGCACGCGTGGACGGTCACGGCCACCAGCGCGGGCGGCGGCACCGCCGTGTCGCCGGTGAGCACGTTCGCCACGGCGCCCGCCGAGGACGGCCTCGTCGTCGAGACGACGGCGCGCACGCAGTGCCTCGCCGGCACGGCGTACGTCGCGGTCCGGGCCCGCAACGCGGACACCGTCCCGGCCGACATCACGCTCAGCACGCCGTTCGGGGAGCGCACCGTCACCGGCGTCCGGCCCGGCGCGTCGGCGTACCAGGCGTTCTCCGTCCGGGCGTCCGACGTCGCGGCGGGCGCCGCGCACGTCGCTGCGAGCGGGGACGGCCGGTCCTTCGCGGCCGACGTCGCGTACGACGCGCTCGCGTGCGGCTGACCCGGCGCTGACGCGCTGCCGACGCGCCGCTGACGCGGTGCCGACGGCACGAGGGCGGCCCCCGGACCGGACGGTCCGGGGGCCGCTCCGTCGCTCGCCCGGTCTGCCGGGGGAGCGGGACGGTCAGACGGCGGCCCACCCGCCGTCGCTGTGCAGGACGGCGCCCGAGACGTTGGCCGAGTCGTCCGACAGGAGCCACGTGATCGCCGCGGCCAGCTCGTCGGCGCTCGCGGCCGGCGGGACCGTCGTCGCCATGACCGGTCCGAGCCGCTCGCCCGCGTACTGCGAGCGGAAGGGCGCCTCGATGCTCGTCGCGACGGCCCCGGGCGCCACGACGTTCGCCCGCACGCCGCGGGGCGTGTAGAAGAACGCGGTGCTCTTCGTGAAGCCGACGACCGCGTGCTTGGACGTCGCGTACGCGGTGCCCGACGCCGACGCGCGCGAGCCCGCCTCCGACCCGACGTTGACGATCGAGCCCTTCCCCGTCTCGAGCATGAGGGGCAGGACCGCGCGCGTGAGGCGCATGACCGCGGTGACGTTGACGGTCATGACGAGGTCCCACGTCGCGTCGTCGAGCTCGGCGCTCGGCAGGAAGCCGTCCATGATGCCGGCGACGTTGGCGAGGGCGTCCACCCGGCCGCCCGCGGCGGCGACCACCGCGTCGATCGTGGTCTGGGCGCTCACGTCGCCCGCGACGGTCACGAGCGCGTCCGTGCCGACGTCGGCGACGAGCTTGTCGAGGCGGTCCTCCCGGACGTCGGTGGCGACGACGCGCGCGCCCTCCGCGAGCAGCCGCTCGACCGTCGCGCGGCCGATGCCGGCGCCCGCGCCGGTGACGATCGCCGTGCGGCCCTCGAACCTGCCCGGGACGTGGTTGCTGACCATGACGGCTCCCTTCCGTCCGCGCCGGCCTGCCGTCGTCCGGCGTCTGCTCCCATCCCAGCGCCCGCGCACCCGCGCGCGCGAGAGCCGATCGTCCTCGCCCGGGCGCCGGTGGTCCCGAGCGGGCGCGCGGGGGTAGGGTCGGCCTCGTGACGCACCCGTCCGTGACCCCCTGGTGGCCGGCCGCCTGACGGCCGGTGACCTCATCCGGCCGTGCCCCGACGACGTGGGCGGCCTCGGTGAACCCGGTGCGCGCGTCGTCGGCCCAGCGGCCGTCCCCTGAGCTGGAGCCGAGCATGACGACACAGCAGACCCCGTCGACGGCCCTGCCCGTCCGGTCCCTCGAGCCGACGGGCGCCGAGGTGCCCTCGACCGTCCCGACGCACTGGTACAACCTCGCGGCCGACCTCCCCGAGCCGGTGCCCCCGCACCTGCACCCGGGCACGCGCGAGCCGCTCACGCCCGACGACCTCGCGCCGCTCTTCCCGCTCGCGCTCGTGCAGCAGGAGGTGACGACGGAGCGCTACGTCGAGATCCCGCAGACGATCCGCGAGATCTACGCGCTGTGGCGGCCGTCCCCGCTCGTGCGGGCGCGGCGTCTCGAGCGGGCCCTGGGCACCCCGGCCCGGATCTACTACAAGTACGAGGGCGTGAGCCCGGTCGGCTCGCACAAGCCGAACACCGCCGTCGCGCAGGCGTACTACAACGCGCTCGAGGGCACGACGAGGCTGACGACCGAGACCGGCGCGGGCCAGTGGGGCGCCTCGCTGTCGTTCGCGGGAGCGCTGCTCGGGCTCGACGTCGAGGTGTGGCAGGTGCGCGCGTCGTACGACTCCAAGCCGTACCGGCGCGCCCAGATGGAGGTCTACGGCGGGATCTGCCACCCGTCGCCGTCGGACCTCACGGAGGCCGGGCGAGCGATGCTCGCCGCGGACCCCGAGACGACCGGCTCGCTCGGCATGGCGATCAGCGAGGCCGTCGAGACGGCCGCGAAGGACCCCGCGGCGCACTACGCGCTGGGCAGCGTGCTCAACCACGTCATGCTGCACCAGAGCGTCATCGGCCAGGAGGCGCTCGTCCAGCTCGACGAGGCCGGCGAGGGCGCGCCGGACGTGGTGTTCGGCTGCGCGGGCGGCGGGTCGAACCTCGCGGGCCTGACGTTCCCGTTCCTGGGCCGCAACCTGCGCGAGGGCACGACGACGCGGCTCGTCGCGTGCGAGCCGGCCGCGTGCCCGTCGCTCACCCAGGGCGAGTACCGCTACGACTTCGGCGACGTCGCGGGCCTCACGCCGCTGCTCAAGATGCACACGCTCGGCAAGGACTTCGTCCCGCCCGCGATCCACGCGGGCGGCCTGCGCTACCACGGCATGTCGCCGATGGTGTCGCACGCGGTCCACCTCGGGCTCATGGACGCCGTCGCCGTCGACCAGGACGAGGCGTTCACGGCCGGGACCCTGTTCGCGCGCAGCGAGGGCATCATCCCCGCCCCCGAGTCGACGCACGCCGTCGCGGCGGCGGTCGCGCACGCGCGCGCGGCGACGGAGCCCGAGGTGATCGTCCTCGGGCTGTCGGGCAACGGCGTGCTCGACCTGCCCGCGTACGCGGCGTACGTGTGACGGGCCGGGCGCCTCGCGCGGCACGACCCCCGCGCGAGGCCCCCGTACCCTGGTGCGGTGCCCGAACCGACCCCCGACACCCTCGACGAGCCCGTGACCGGCGCCCCCTCCGCGACCCCGGGGACCGGCGACGCCCGCCCGCGCTACCGCACCCAGCCCGTGTCGTTCGTGCGGCGCAGCGGCCGCCTCGCGCCGCGCCAGCAGCGCGCGTGGGACGCGTACCGCGACCGCTACGTCGTCGACGTGCCGCGCGACGTCGCGCGGACGTCGGTGGACCCGGACCACGTGCTCGACGTCGCAGCCACCTTCGGGCGCGACGCGCGCCTGGTCGTCGAGATCGGCTCGGGCCAGGGCGAGGCCGTCGTCGCCGCCGCCGAGCGCGAGCCGGGCACGGACTTCCTCGCCGTCGAGGTGTACGCGCCCGGGCTGGCGCAGACCGTGCTGCGCGCGTCGCAGCGCGACCTGACGAACGTGCGGCTCGTCCAGGCGAACGCGGCCGAGGTCCTCGCCACCACGCTGCCCGCGGGGAGCGTCGACGAGCTCTGGGTGTTCTTCCCCGACCCCTGGCACAAGTCCCGCCACCACAAGCGCCGCCTCGTGACGCCGTCGTTCGCGGCGCTGGCCGAGCGCGTCCTGCGCGCGCCGGGGGAGGGCGACGACGCCCGTCCCGGCGGGACGCTGCGGCTCGCCACCGACTGGGCCGAGTACGCGGACCAGATGCTCGAGGTCCTGGACGCCGCGCCGGGGCTGCGCAACGCGCACGGGCCAGGGAACGTCGCGCCGCGCTTCGAGGGCCGGGTGCTCACCGGGTTCGAGCGCAAGGGCGAGGCCGCGGGGCGCGTCATCACCGACCTGGAGTACGTGCGCGTCTGACGCTCGGCCCGGCCTCGCGCCCGGCCTCCGACCGGCCTCGCGACCGGCCGCGCGCGGTCCTTGCGGACAACAGTGATCTACGGCACATTGTGCCGGGGGTGGAAGGTCGCCCCGGGCACGCAGTGTCGCGTGCGGTCGCGTCGACAGGCGACCGTCCGCGGGGTGCGGGCTCTCTGTCTGTCCACGGAATGAGCCAACGGAGGCGTCATGACCGACGTGACGGCCGCCCCCGGACCGGGGCCCGCCGAAGAGACCGACTACCAGCGGGTGCAACGCTCGCCCGAGTTCCAGGACCTGCGCCGACGCTTCCGGAACTTCGTGTTCCCGATGACCGCGCTCTTCCTCGTGTGGTACTTCGTCTACGTGCTGCTGGCGAACTACGCGCACGACCTCATGAGCGTCCGGGTGTGGGGGAACGTCACGGTCGGGCTCCTCCTCGGGCTCGGCCAGTTCGTGTCCACGTTCGCGATCACGATGATCTACGCGCGCTGGGCCAACAAGCGCTTCGACGCCCAGGCGGACGAGCTCCGCCGGGAGATCGAGGAGGACGAGCTGTGAGCGCGCACCTCCTGGCCGCCGAGGCCACGGACGTCGGGAACCCCGTCGTCAACGTCGCGATCTTCGCCGTCTTCGTCGCCGTGACGCTCGTCATCGTGCTGCGCGCGTCCCGGCAGAACAAGTCGGCCGCGGACTACTACGCGGGCGGGCGGTCGTTCACCGGGCCGCAGAACGGGACCGCCATCGCGGGCGACTACCTCTCCGCCGCGAGCTTCCTCGGGATCTGCGGCGCCATCGCGATCAACGGCTACGACGGGTTCCTCTACTCGATCGGCTTCCTCGTCGCGTGGCTCGTCGCGCTGCTGCTCGTCGCCGAGCTCCTGCGCAACACGGGCAAGTTCACGATGGCCGACGTGCTGTCGTTCCGGCTCAAGCAGCGGCCCGTCCGCATGGCGGCCGCCCTCGCGACCCTCGCCGTCGTGTTCTTCTACCTGCTCGCGCAGATGGCCGGGGCCGGCGGCCTGGTGGCGCTGCTGCTCGGGGTCGACTCCACGGCGGGCCAGAGCGTCGTCGTCGCCGTCGTCGGCGCGCTGATGATCCTCTACGTGCTGGTCGGCGGCATGAAGGGCACCACCTGGGTCCAGATCATCAAGGCCGTGCTGCTCATCGCGGGCGCCGCCGTCATGACGGTGTGGGTCCTCGCGAAGTTCGGCTTCAACCTGTCCGACCTGCTCCAGGGCGCGATCGACAAGGCGGGCCCGGGCGGCGAGGCGCTCATCGAGCCCGGCAAGCAGTACGGCGCCACCGGCACCACGAAGCTCGACTTCCTCTCGCTGGCCCTCGCGCTCGTGCTCGGCACCGCCGGCCTGCCGCACGTCCTCATGCGCTTCTACACCGTGCCCTCGGCCAAGGAGGCCCGGCGCTCGGTCGTGTGGGCGATCTGGCTCATCGGCATCTTCTACCTGTTCACCCTCGTGCTCGGGTACGGGGCGGGCGCGCTCGTGGGGGCGGAGACGATCAGCGCCGCGCCAGGAGGAGTGAACTCCGCGGCGCCTCTGCTCGCGTTCGCGCTCGGCGGCGAGATCCTCCTGGGCTTCATCTCCGCCGTCGCGTTCGCGACCATCCTCGCCGTCGTCGCCGGGCTCACGATCACCGCGGCGGCGAGCTTCGCGCACGACATCTACGCGAACGTCATCAAGCGGGGCGAGGTCAAGCCCGACGGCGAGGTCAAGGTCGCGCGCATCACGGTCGTCGTGATCGGGATCCTCGCGATCCTCGGCGGCATCTTCGCGCAGGGGCAGAACGTCGCGTTCCTCGTGGCGCTCGCGTTCGCCGTCGCGGCGAGCGCGAACCTCCCGACCATCCTCTACTCGCTGTTCTGGAAGCGGTTCAACACCGCGGGCGCGCTGTGGAGCATGTACGGCGGGCTGATCTCGTGCGTGGTGCTCATCGCGTTCTCGCCCGTCGTGTCGGGCAAGATCGACCCGGTGACGGGCGCGAGCCTGTCGATGATCAAGAACACGGACGTCGACTTCGCGATCTTCCCCCTGAGCAACCCCGGCATCGTGTCGATCCCGCTGGCGTTCCTCCTCGGGATCGTCGGGACGCTCCTCAGCAGGGAGAAGCCGCACCCCGAGAAGTTCGCCGAGATGGAGGTGCGCTCGCTCACCGGGGCGGGCGCCGAGAAGGCGACGGTGCACTAGTCAGACTGCGGCCCCCTCGCACGCAGGACGCCCTCGGCCCCGGCCGGGGGCGTCCGCGCGCGGCAAAGCCCTCGCGCGGTGCGCCGGCCGCGCCGTACGGTCCCGCCATGCCCTCCGCGACCCCAGCCCCCGCCGCCTCGGGCGGCGTGGCGCCCGCGCCGGTCCTCGTCGTCACCGGCGCGATGGCCTCCGGGAAGTCCACCGTCGCCGACGCGCTCGCCCGGACGTTCGCGCTCGCGGCGCACGTGCGCGGCGACCAGTTCCGGCGGTTCGTGGTCAGCGGCCAGGCGGAGATGGTTCCGCCCCTCACCGCCGCGGCCCGGGCCCAGCTCGACCTGCGGCAGGCGCTCGCGGCGCAGGCGGCCGACACCTACGCCGCCGCGGGCGTCACGGCCGTCGTCCAGGACATCCTGCTCGGCCCCGACCTCGCGCGGTTCACGGCGCGCGTGCGCACCCGGCCGTGCTTCGCCGTCGTGCTGACGCCGGACGCCGCGACCCTCGCCGCGCGCGACGCCGGCCGCCACAAGCAGGCGTACGGGGCCTGGACCCCGGAGGAGTTCGCCGCCGCCGCCCGCGCGACCCCGGGCGGGCTGCACGTCGACACGAGCGGGTGGACGGTCGCGCGGACCGTCCGGCACGTCCTCGACCACCTCGACGAGGCACGGGTCGCCTGAGCCGCTCCGGCGGCACCGCCGGGCGCCGACGGGACCCTCGCGCGAGGATGGGTCCATGACGTCCGAGGCGCAGCACCCGACCACTCCTGACGAGACCTACGACGTGATCGTGATCGGCGGCGGGCCCGTCGGCGAGAACGCCGCCGACCGCGCGTCGCGCACCGGCCTGAGCGTGGCGCTCGTCGAGGCGGAGCTCGTGGGCGGCGAGTGCTCGTACTGGGCGTGCATGCCGTCCAAGACGCTCCTGCGCCCGGGGGCCGTGCGGGCCGAGGCGCGGGGCGTCCCGGGCGTCACCGTCGGCGACGACCTCGACGTCGCCGCCGTCCTCGCGCGGCGCGACCAGATGGTCTCGGACTGGGACGACTCCGGCCAGGTCTCGTGGGTCGAGGGCGCGGGCCTCACGCTCGTGCGCGGGCTCGGGCGGATCGTCGGTCCGCGGCTCGTGGAGGTCGTCGCCGAGGAGCCCGACGCCGACCCGGACGACCTGCCGCGCGCCCGCCGGCTCGCCGCCCGCCACGCGGTGATCGTGGCGACCGGCAGCGTGCCGGTCCTGCCCGACGTCCCCGGGCTGGCGGACGCGAACCCATGGACGAGCCGCGAGGCGACCGCGGTCGAGGACGTGCCCGAGTCGCTGGCGATCGTCGGCGGGGGAGTGGTCGCGACGGAGATGGCGGTCGCGTTCGCCGACCTCGGGGCCCGCGTGACCGTGCTGTCGCGGGGCGGCCTCCTCGGGCGCACCGAGCCCTGGGCCGGCGAGGCGGTCGCCGCGTCGCTGCGGGACCTGGGGGTCGACGTGCGGCTCGGCGTGTCGACGGAGGCCGTCGAGCCGCTGCCCGACGGCGGCGCGCGCCTCGTCCTCGCGGCGACCGGTCCCGCGGACGGCGGGGACGCGCCCGACCTGGCGCCCGTCACGGCCGAGCGCGTGCTCGTCGCGACGGGCCGCGTGCCGCGCACCCAGGACCTCGGGGTCGACTCCGTCGGGCTCGCGCCCGGCCGCGCGCTGGAGGTCGACAACGCGATGCTCGTCCAGGGGCTCGGGTCGGAGGCCGGCACCGGGTGGCTGTACGCGGCGGGCGACGTCACCGGCCGCGTCGCGACCACCCACCAGGGCAAGTACCAGGGCCGCGTCGCGGGCGACGTCGTCGCCGCGCGCTTCGGCGACCCCGACGCCGAGGACGCCCCGACCGCGGGCGAGCGGCCGCCCGCCGTCGGCGCCGACCCCGAGCCGTGGTCGCGGTTCGCCGCGACCGCCGACGCCGTCGCCTCGCCCCAGGTCGTGTTCACGCGGCCCGAGGTGGCGGCCGTCGGGCACACCGAGTCGTCCGCGCGCGACGCGGGCCTCGACGTGCGCGTCGTGCGCTACGACCTCGCGAACGTCGCCGGCTCCTCGGTGCGCTCCGCCGACTACGCGGGCAGCGCGCAGCTCGTCGTCGACGCCGCGCGCGAGGTCGTCGTCGGCGCCACGTTCGTGGGCCCCGACGCGGCGGAGATGCTGCACGCCGCGACGATCGCCGTCGTGGGGGAGGTGCCGCTGCGCCGGCTGTGGCACGCCGTGCCGTCGTACCCGACGGTGAGCGAGGTGTGGCTGCGGCTGCTCGAGGAGTACGGGCTGTAGGGACCGCCCGGCGCGGGCCCGGGGCCCGCGCCGCGGCCCGGTCGCCTAGGCTCGGGGACGTGACGACCGAGACCACCGCCCCGCGCGTCGCCCTCGCGACGTGCTCCGTCCTCCCGCAGCTCGACCCCGACGACGCGCCGCTCGTGCGGGCGCTCGACGCCCGGGGCGTCGCGGCGCAGCCCGCCGTCTGGGACGACCCCGACGTGGACTGGGCCGCGTTCGACGCCGTCGTCGTGCGCTCGACCTGGGACTACTCGGCCCGGCGCGACGAGTTCGTCGCGTGGGCGAGCCGGGTCCCCCGCATCCTCAACGCGGAGCAGGTGCTGCGCTGGAACACCGACAAGGGCTACCTGCGCGAGCTCGAGGGCGCGGGCATCCCCGTCATCCCGACGCTCTGGCTCGACCCGGCGCGCAACCTCTCCTCGCGCGCGATCCACACGCGCCTGCCCGCCCAGGGCGACTTCGTCATCAAGCCCGTGGTCAGCGCGGGCGCGAAGGACACGGGCCGGTACCAGGCGGGCGAGGCGCACTCGCGCGGGCTCGCCATCCAGCACGCCAAGAACCTGCTCGTGTCCGGGCGCGAGGTCATGGTGCAGCCCTACGTGACGAGCGTGGACACCGCGGGGGAGACGGGCCTCGTCTTCGTCGACGGCGAGTTCTCGCACGCCGTGCGCAAGAACGCGCTGCTCACCGGCCCGCACCGCCCGACGCGCGGCCTCTACCAGCAGGAGGAGATGAGCCCGTTCACCGCGTCCGACGAGCAGCTCGACGTCGCACGCCGCGCCCTGGCCGTGGCGGCCGACGCCGTCGGCGGCGGGGACCCGGCGAGCTTCCTCTACGCGCGCGTGGACGTCGTGACGGGCAACGACGACGGCGGCGTCGTCGTCATCGAGCTCGAGCTCACCGAGCCGTCGCTGTTCCTCGCGCTCTCGCCCGGCTCGCTCGACCGGTTCGCCGACGCGATCGCGGCTCGCGTCGCGCGCTGACCGGCGCTGACCCGCGCCGACCGGGCGGCCGAGCGCGACGACCCGCAGCGACGCGTCCTCGGCGGCGCTGCTCCGGCCCCACGCACGACGACGACGGCGGCCCGTCCCGGAACCGGGACGGGCCGCCGTCGTGCGACGCGGGTCCGCTCAGGCGAGGCCGTTCTCCGAGAGCCAGTCGGCGGCGATGTCCTCGGGCGAACGCTGGTCGACCGTGGACTCCACGTTCAGGGCGACGAGGCCCTCGGGCGTGAGCGCCTCGCTCACCGGGTTGATGACGTCCGCGATCTCGTCGGCGATGTCCGCGTTGACGAGCGGCACGACGTTCGAGGCGAGGAACAGGCCCTCCGGGTCCTCGAGCGTGACGAGCTTCTCCGTCTGGATGCGCGGGTCGGCGCTGAACACGTTCGCGATGTTCACCGTGCCGGCGACGAGGTCCTGGACGGTCGTGTCGCCCGTCGCGACGAACGACACGTCGACCCCGTACACGTCCTTGAGCCCCTGCGGGCCGTACGGGCGCTGCTCGAGCTCGGCGGGGCCGCCGAGCGTGAGCGGCACGTCGAGACCGGCGAGGTCGGACAGGCTGGTGAGGTCGTTCTCCGTGGCGAACGCCTCGGTGACGTTGTAGGAGTCCTGGTCGGTCGCGGTCGACTGGTCGAGGACCGTGAGGCCGTCGGGCAGCGCCTCCTGGAGCGCCGCGTACACGTCGTCGGGCGAGGTCGCCGTGGTCTCCGGGTCGAAGAACTGCAGCAGGTTGCCCGTGTACTCCGGGAAGACCTGCACCTCGCCGCTCTCGAGCGCGGGCATGTACGCGTCGCGCTGACCGATCGAGAAGTTGCGCTCGACCGTGAAGCCCTCGGCCTCGAGCGCCTGCGCGTAGATCTCCGCGATGATCTCGTTCGAGTAGTAGGCCTGCGAGCCGACGACGATCGTGTCGGACGAGGCGCTGCCGCCGCCGTCGGCGCTCGTGGTGTCCTCGGCGAGCGGGTCGGACCCGCCGCCGCAGGCGGTGAGGGCGAGGACGGCGGTCGCCGCGGTGGCGACGAGTGCGGCGGTGCGTCGGGTGGTGCGCATGTGTCTGCCTTTCTGAGGGCCGTCCCGGGGACCGGGAGGGGTCGGTGCGGCGCGTGCGGCGGGAGCGGCCGTCCGCGTCAGGCGGTGGTGGGTTCGGGGGCGCGGCGGCGCCGCCGGGACGGGGAGTCCTCCACGGATCGTCCCGCCGTGACGCCGCGCGGCACGACGACCCGTTGGAGGATCGCGAACAGCGCGTCGAGCACGACGGCCAGCACCACGATGACGAGGGCCGCACCGAGGATCTGGGAGAAGTCGCGGATCTGGATGCCCTGCACGATGTAGAACCCGAGGCCCCAGTTGCCGACGTAGCCGGCGAGCGTGACGGTCGCGACGACCTGGAGCGTCGCGGACCGCAGCCCCCCGATGAGCAGCGGGAGGCCGAGCGGGACCTCGGCCTGGAACAGCACCTGGCGACCGGTCATGCCGACGGAGCGGGCGCCGTCGACCACGCGGCGCTCGACGGCCTCGATACCGGCGTACGCCCCCGCGAGGATCGGCGGGATCGCGAGGAGCACGAACGCCGTGATCGAGGCCGCGATCTTGTGCGTCACCCCGAGCACGAGCACGAGCAGCAGGACGAGCCCGAACGAGGGCACGGCGCGCGCCGCGCCCGAGAGGGCGACGGCGACCTCCCGCCCGCGCCCGGTGTGGCCGATGGCCCAGCCCGCGGGGACGGCGATCGCCGCGGCGATCAGCACCGCGACGAACGTGAAGGCGAGGTGGGTCCAGATCGCGTCGGGGAGGGGGAGCGCGCCCGTGAGCCGGTCGGGGGAGAAGATCCAGGCGACCGCGTCGGAGAAGACGTTCATGCGCGCACCTTCCGGGACCAGGGCATGACCGCTCGTCCGGCGAGCACGAGCAGCAGGTCGACGAGCAGGGCGATGACGACGACCGCGACGACGCCCGCCAGGATCTCGGGGACGATCTGTCGCTGGTAGCCGTTGGTGAAGAGGTAGCCGAGGTTGTCGATCCCGATGAGGATGCCGACCGTCGCGAGCGAGATGGTCGAGACGGCGGTGACGCGCAGCCCGGCGAGCACGACCGGGCCGGCGAGCGGGAGGTCGACCTGCCAGAAGCGCCGCCACGGCCCGTACCCGACGGCGAGGGCCGCCTGCCGGACGGTCGGGTCGACCGAGGCGAGGGCGTCGGCGACGAACCGCGTCATGATCGCGACGGCGTAGATCGTCAGGGCGACCACCAGGTTGACCTCGGACAGGAAGCTGATGCCGAGGAGCGGGGGGAGGAGCGCGAAGAGCGCGAGCGACGGGATCGTGTAGAGCAGCCCGACGAGCGTGAGCACGAGCCCCCGCGTGAGGCGGAACCGGAACGCGAGCCAGCCCAGCGGGATCGACACGGCGAAGCCCAGCACGATCGGTACGACGCACTGGCGCAGGTGCTCGACGGTCAGGCGGCCGATGAGGTCGAGGTTGTCCAGGACCCAGGTCATGCGCCGCCCTCGGGGTCGTCGCCGACGAGCACGCCCTGCGTCCGGCCCGCGCCGTCGACGAGGACCGTGCCGTGCGCCGTCCGCTTCGTGCGCAGCGCACGACGGCCGCGCTCGGCGCCGATGAAGCTCGCGACGAACTCGCTCGCGGGGTTCTCGAGGATCTCGCTCGGTGACCCGATCTGTGCGACGTGCGCCCCCTTCTCCAGGATCACGACCTGGTCGCCGAGCAGGAACGCCTCGTCGATGTCGTGCGTGACGAACACGACCGTCTTCTCGAGCTCGCGCTGCAGCCGGATGGTCTCGGTCTGGAGCTCGGCCCGCACGATCGGGTCCACCGCGCCGAACGGCTCGTCCATGAGCAGGATGTTCGGGTCCGCGGCGAGCGCCCGCGCCACCCCGACGCGCTGCTGCTGGCCCCCGGAGAGCTGGCTCGGGTAGCGGTCCGCGAGCGCCCTGTCGAGGCCGACGGTGTCGAGGAGCTCGAGGGCGCGCTCGCGCGCCTGTCGCCGGGGCGTGCCCTCGAGGCGCAGGACCGTCGTCACGTTGTCGACGACCTTGTAGTGGGGGAGCAGGCCGCCGTTCTGCAGGACGTACCCGATGCTGCGCCGCAGCTTCACCGGGTCGCGGTCGAGGACGGAGCTGCCGTCGATCTCGATCGTGCCCGACGTGGGCTCCACCATCCGGTTGATCATGCGCAGGAGCGTCGTCTTGCCGCTCCCGGACGACCCGACGAGCACCGTGGTGCGGTGCGGCGGGATCACGAGGTCGAAGTCGGCGACCGCCGCCGTGCCGTCGGGGTACGTCTTCGTGACCGATCGGAACTCGATCATGGGGCGCTGCCTCCCGACAGTCGGTGAACGGCCTCCACCCAACCACGACCGCGGCTCGGCTCGTCGAGCGCGATGCCGCGCGTCCCACAGACCGTACGACGAACCACCGACACGCCGCACCCGGACCGCGAGGGACCGCCCGGCCCCCTCGGTCCGCTCGCGGCCCGCGTCCGGCGGCGGGCGGGATTCGCCCGTGACGTGCGTCACGTCGCGGCCTATCGTGGCGCTGTGCCGCACCTCGACGCCCTCCTCGCCTTCGCGCTCGCCTCCCTCGTGCTCGTCGCGATCCCGGGCCCGAGCGTGCTCTTCGTCGTCGGTCGCTCGCTCGCGCTGGGTCACCGCGGCGGCGTGCTCAGCGTGCTCGGCAACGAGCTGGGCGCGCTCACGCTCGTGGTCGCCGTGGCGCTCGGGGTCGGGACGGTCGTCGCGACGTCGGTCGCGATCTTCACCGTCGTCAAGCTCGTCGGTGCGGCCTACCTCGTGTGGCTCGGCGTCCAGGCGATCCGCCACCGGCGCGACGGCGCCGTCACCGTCGACGCCGCCCCCGTCCGCGAGCCCTGGTGGCGCGTGGTGCGGCGGGGCTACGTCGTGGGGGTGAGCAACCCCAAGACGATCGTGTTCTTCGTGGCCGTGCTGCCGCAGTTCACCGACTTCCACGCCGGGCGCGTGCCGGCGCAGATGATCGTGCTCGGTCTCGTCTTCACCGTGATCGCGTTCGTGTGCGACAGCGTCTGGGCGCTGGCTGCGGGCGCGGCCCGCTCGTGGTTCGCGTCCTCGCCCCGGCGCCTCGGCGCGGTGCGGGCCGCGGGCGGCGGGATGATGATCGGCCTCGCCGTCGCGTCGCACCGGGCGCCCTGAGCAGCCCCGGAGCGCGCCGCCGGGGAGCGCGCCGGGCTAGGACGCGACGAGGGCCGGTCTCCGTCAGGAGACCGGCCCTCGCCGTCTGGGGTGAGTAACGGGACTTGAACCCGCGACCCCCTGGACCACAACCAGGTGCTCTACCAGCTGAGCTATACCCACCATGTGAGCCGTGCTCACGGACCGGCGCCTGGAGCACCGGCCGTCGAAAAGTGTACCCGGTCTGGGAGGTGCTCCCGGACGCCTTTCTCGCGTCAGGCCTCGGTGGCCCCTGTGACGGTCGCCACGGCGGCGTCGTCGGCGGTCGCGGCGGCGGTCTCGCCGGGCTCGTGCGGCCGCGTGCGTCCCCGGGTCACGCTCGTCGCGACGACCTGCTCCGCGATCTTGCGGGCGGTCGCCGAGTCGGGGCCCGGCGCAGGGACGAAGACGGCGGCGCGGTAGTAGCGCAGCTCGTCGATGCTCTCGAGGATGTCGGCGAGCGCGCGGTGCCCGCCGTGCTTCTCGGGCGAGGAGAAGTACGCGCGCGGGTACCAGCGGCGCGACAGCTCCTTGACGGAGGAGACGTCGACGATCCGGTAGTGCAGGTGGCCCATGAGGGCCGGCATGTCGCGGTCGAGGAACGCCTTGTCGGTCCCGACGGAGTTCCCGGCGAGGGGCGCCTTGCCGGGCTCCGGCACCCAGGTGCGGACGTAGTCCAGGACGCGCTGCTCGGCCTCGGCCAGCGTCAGGCCCTCGTCGAGCTCGTCGAGGAGGCCGGAGGTCGTGTGCATCTGGCGCACGAAGTCGCCCATCTGCTCCAGCGCCTCGGCCGGCGGGCGGACCAGGACGTCGACGCCGTCACCGAGCACGTTGAGCTCGGAGTCGGTGACGACCGCGGCGACCTCGACGAGGGCGTCGGCGCCCAGGTCGAGCCCGGTCATCTCGCAGTCGATCCAGACGATGCGTTCGTTCGCGTTCACAGGGCTCACGCCCACAGCCTAGTCGCGCACGACGAAGGCCCCGGCGGTCCGGTCCACGGAGGGTCCGGACGGCCGAGGCCTTCGACGGGTCGCGCTCTCGCCCGGCGGGGTGTGCCCCCGGCGCGACGAGCGCTCGGTGCGCGTCATGCGGTGCGGCGCGACAGGCGGGCCTGCCGGGTGTGCGCCGGGACGCGGGTCGTGGTGCGGCGCAGCTGCGACCGGCGCAGGGTCTGCTCCTGCAGCTGCTCGCGACGGCTGAGGGCCGCCACGTCGTACGTGATCAAGGGATGCATGGTGCTGCTCTCGTGACGCTGGGTTCGTGGGTCTGGCCGGACCCTCCACCGCCCGGTACGGACCGGACGGACGCCACCGCGGTGTGTGCTCATACGACCACGACGGCCCCCGGGGGCGCACGGGTTTTTCGCCGGGGACCGCCCGAGGGTCCGTCCGGGGCCCCTCGGGGGCCGTCCGCGACCGTGCCGCCCTGCGTCGTCGGCCCGCGTTCCGTAGCCTCCGGGGATGGGAGCGACGACGAGCGGGTCGGAGGAGGGCACGTCGCCGCGGGCGGTGCTCGCGAGCGTGTGGCCGGGGCTGCTCCTGGTCCTGGTCGGCGTCCTGGGCTTCGCCGGCCTGCTGGACTCGGTCCGGGAGCGGGACGACCTCTGGCGGTTCGACGAGCCGCTGCTGGCCTGGATGGTCGCGCACCGGACCCCCGTCGCGACGGGGGTGCTGACGGTCGTGACGACCGTGTTCGGCCCGTTCGTGCTGCCCCTCCTCGTGGCGGTGGGGTGCGTCGTGTGGGCACGGCGCTCGGGGACCTGGTGGGAACCGGGTCTGCTGGCGGGGGCGATGGTGCTCGCGACCCTCGTCTCGAGCGTGCTCAAGGCCGTGATCGCCCGCCCGCGCCCGCCGGACGCCTCGATGGTCGTGGCCGGGGTCGAGCGGTCGTTCTCGTTCCCCTCGGGGCACACGATCGGCGCGGCGACCCTGGTGCTCGTCGGCGGCTACCTCGTGTGGCACCGCCACCGCGACGCTCGCGTGCTGACGGTCTGGGTCGTGGCGTCGGTGCTCGTCGTCGGGACCGTGGCGCTGAGCCGCCTCTACCTCGGCTACCACTTCCTCACCGACGTCCTCGCGGGCCTCGCGCTCGCCGTGGCGGTGCTCGGCGTCGTCGTCGCCGTGAGCCGGGTGCACGACCTCCGGGCGCGGGCACGACCGGTCGAGGCGAGGCCCGAGGACCCTTAGGAAAGAAGTCTTGCGCAAGATATCTTTCGTGAACTAGCGTCATCCCCATGACGACCCCCGCCGACCACCCTGGGCAGGGCGCCTCCGTGAGCCCGTCCCCGCCGGGACCGGTGGTCGCGAGCGACCCCGCGAGCATCCGCGCCCTCGCGCACCCCCTGCGCCTGCGGATCCTCACGCTGCTCGACGACGAGGGCGAGGTCACGGCCACGCGCTGCGCCGAGGTCACGGGCGAGTCCGTCGCGAGCTGCTCGTTCCACCTGCGCATGCTCGCGAAGTACGGCTACGTCGAGCCCGCTGAGCGGCGGGGCAAGGAGCGCCCCTGGCGGACGGTCGGGCGCGGGCGCCAGACCCGCTTCGACCCCGACGTGCCCGAGTCGCTGCCCGCGGCGAGCGCCGTGGCCGACCTCGTGCTCGGCCAGGAGGCGGCGCGCGTGCGGGCGTGGCTCGCCGGCGCCGCGGCGGAGGACCCGCGGTGGCTGCTCGCCTCGACGCTCAGCTCGTCGTCGTTCTACGCGACGCGCGAGGAGCTCGACGCGCTCGCGCGCGAGGTCGAGGCGCTCACCGACCGGTTCGCCGGGCGCTGGGACGACCCGTCGCTGCGCCCCGAGGGGGCCCGGCCGGCGCGGCTGTTCGCCGTCGTCAACGCCGACCCGCCCGCGGACCACCGGTGACCACCCCGCCCGAGCCGGCGGCCGCGGCACCGACTGCGGACGCCGCGACGACAGCACCGACCGCACCGACCGCAGCGGCCGCCGCGCCGACCGCGGCGGCCGCGCCGGGGAGCGAGGCCACGACGCCGGGAGCGGACGCGCGGGCCACGCTCCGCGGGCGACCGTTCCGGCTGCTCTCGGTCGCGTGGGGGTTCACCAACTTCGCCGACTCGGTGCTCGCGATCATCCTCGCCGTGTGGGTCAAGGACCTCACGGGCTCGAACGGCGCAGCCGGGCTCGTGTTCGCCGCGCTGGGCCTGCCCGCGCTCGCGTCGCCGTTCCTCGGCCAGCTCGCCGACCGGGTGTCCCGCCGCCGGATGCTCGTCGTGACGTACCTCGTCGGCGCGGTCGTCCTCCTCGCCCTCCTCCTCGTCCGCGGGCCGGGGCAGGTGTGGCTCGTGCTCCTCGTGACGGTCGTGTACGCGGGGGTCGGGTTCGCGACGTCCGCGGCGCAGTCCGGGCTCGTGCGCGACATGCTGCCCGACGACGCGCTCGCCGCCGCGAACGGCCGCCTCACGACGATCGACCAGGTGTTCCGGCTGCTCATGCCCGTCGTGGGCGCGGGTGCGTACGCCCTCGCGGGCGTGTGGCCGCTCGTCCTGGCCGCGTCGGGTGCGTTCGTCGTCGCGGCCGGGGTGGTCGCGCGCGTGCGCGTGCGCGAGACCCCGCCGGCCGACGAGCGCGAGCCGTACCTCGCCGAGGTGACCGCGGGCTTCCGGCACCTCGCGGGGACGGCGCCGCTCGGCGTGCTCACGGTCGCGCTCGTCGTCGCGTTCGGCGCGGTGGGGCTGCTCAACGCCGTGAGCCTCGCGATCGTCGAGGACGGCCTCGGGCTCCCGGCCGCGCTCCTCGGGCCGGTGTCGTCCGTCCAGGCCGTGACCGCGATCGTGGCCGGCCTCACCGCCGCCCGGCTCGTGGCCCGGTGGGGGGCGCAGCGCCTCGTCGCGCTGGGCCTGCTCGTGCTCGCGCTCGGCATCGTCCCCGCGACGGGCACGAGCGTGGTGGCGGTCGTCGTCGGGCTCGGCGGCGTCGGCCTCGGTGTCACGTGGGCGATCGTCGGGTTCGTCACCGAGCGCCAGCTCCGCACGCCGCCCGCGCTCCAGGGCCGGGTGGCCGCGGCGAGCACCATGCTGCTCAACGTGCCCCAGCTCCTGCTCACCGTGGTGGGGGCCGCGCTCGTCGGGGTCGTGGACTACCGGGCGCTGCTCGTCGTCACCGTGGCGGGCATCGCCGTCGCCGCGGCGCTCGCCCTGCGCGGCCGGTGCCGCCGTCCTGCCGTCGCCCGCGCCCGGTAGCGGGACCCGCCGGCGGGCGCACCACCGGCAGCGGGACGCCGACGGGTCCGCCTCAGTCGTCGAGGCCGCGGGCGCGCAGCCCGTCGCCGAGCGCGTCCGCCTGGCGCAGGGCGCCCACGACGAGCGGGACGGCGAAGGCCCGGACGTCGTGCTCCCGGCCGCGCGCGCGGCACGCGTCCCGCACGCGCTGCGCGAGCGCCGCGACCACCGGGACGGAGCGCACGGCGAGGGAGAGGACGAGCGCGACGCGGCCGACGTCGACCCCCACCCGACCGAGCGGGCGCAGGCCGCGCTCGATCGCGGCGAGCACCGCGGCCGTGCGGGTCGTGAGCAGCACGAGCCCCGCGAGCGCGACGAGCGCCACGAGGCGGGTCGTGAGGACCGCCGCGGCGGCGGGACCGAGCGCGAACCACTGCACCGCGAGGAGCACCGGCACGACGAGCCGCAGCGGCCGGACCTGCTCCCACGCGGCGCGGGCGCCCACCCCCGCCACCGCGTAGAGCGCCGCGACCACGACGACCACGACCCCCACCGCGACCGGCGACGACACGAGGAGCACCGCGCCCGACGCCGCCGCGAGACCGACGAGCTTCGACCCGGCCGGGAGGCGGTGCAGCACCGAGGTCCCCGGCCGGTAGCCGCCCGCCGTCACCCCGGCCCCGCGTCGACCAGGCGGCGGTAGTGCGCGACGGCCGGGCCCGGCGCGTCGTCCGCGACGACGCGCCCGCCGTCGACCACGAGCACGCGGTCCATGGCGTCCATGAGCGCGAGGTCGTGCGAGACGAGCACGACCTGCTGGGGGAGGGCCGCGAGCTCCGCGGCGACGCGCCGCGTGTTGCGCAGGTCGAGGAGCGTCGTCGGCTCGTCGGCCACGACGAGGCGCGGGCCCGCCGCGAGCACGGAGGTGAGCGCGAGGAGCTGCTTCTGCCCGCCCGAGAGCAGGTGCGCGGGATGGTCGGCGTGCTCGGCCAGGCCGCGCGCGGCGAGGGCGCGCCGCACGACCTCGCCGCGCTCGTCCGCCGGGACGCCGCGCAGCGAGTACGCGACGTCCTCCGCCACGGTCGGCATGACGATCTGCGCGTCCGGGTCGGTGAACACGAACCCCACGCGCCGTCGCACCGCCGCGCCCTGGCGGCGTGTGTCGAGGCCGTCGACGAGCACGCGCCCCGCCGTCGGCACGACGAGCCCGTTGAGCAGGCGGGCCAGGGTGCTCTTGCCCGAGCCGTTCGCCCCGACCACGCCGACCCGGTGCTCGCGCAGCTCGAGGCTCACGCCGCGCAGGACGTCGCGCTCGCCGAGCCGCACGTGCACGTCCTCGAGCCGCACCACGCACGCCCGGGCGGTGTCCTCGACGGAGACCTCCGGTGCGGGGGGCGCGACCTCGGCCGGGCCGTCCCGTCGTCGGCCCCGCACGGCGCGCGCCGCCCGCGCGATCACCGCGCCACCTCCACGAGCACCGCGACGCCCTGGCCGCCGCCGACGGCCGCCGTCGCGAGCCCGAGCGTCCCGGCCCGCGCGCCCCCGCGCACGAGGCGGGAGAACAGCCGGACCACGGCCACCGCGCCGCTCGCGCCCCACGGGTGGCCCAGCGCGAGCGCGCCGCCGTCGGGGCACACCCGGGCGTCGTCCGCGGGGTCGCCCAGCGGGTCGAGGCCGAGCGCGTCGGTGACCGCGAGCACCTGGGCCGCGAACGCCTCGACGACCTCGACCGCCGCGACGTCGTCGAGCCGCGCGCCGGCGCGGTCGAGCACGGCGCGCACCGCGGGCACCGGGCCCCACCCGGGCAGCGCCGGGTCGCAGCCCACGGTGGCCGACGCGACGACCCGCAGGCCCGCGAGGCCCAGGTCGCGGCGCACCACCTCGGGGACCACCGCGACGACCGCGGCGCCGTCGCTCACCGGGCTCGACGTCGCCGCCGTGACGGTTCCCTCGGGGCTGAACGCGGGGGAGAGGCGCGCGACGACGGCCTGGTCGAGGCGGCGCGCGCGCTCGTCGCGCTCCAGGGCACGGCCCGGCGGGCCGACGCGCACGGTCTCCGCGCCGAACCGCCCGGCGTCGTGCGCCGCGCGGGCGCGCGCGTGGCTGCGCACCGCGTACGCCTCCTGGCGCTCGCGGGTCACGCCGCGTCGTCGGGCGAGCTCGTCGGCCGCCGCGCCCATCCCCGGGTCGGCCCACGGCACGGGCGCGAACGCCGCGCGCGCGTACGGGACGTCGCCCCACGGCGTCCGGTGGGCCCGCGCGGGCGAGCGCGTCGCGCTCTCGGTGCCGCCCGCGAGGACGAGCGCCGCCTCGCCCGCGCGGACCTGCTGCGCCGCGACGAGCACGGCCGCGAGGCCCGACGCGCACTGCCGGTCGACGGTGAGCCCCGGCACGCCGACGCCCGCTCCGGCGGCGAGCGCCGCGACGCGCGCGACGTCCCCGCCGGGGCCCGTGCAGCACCCGAGCACGACGTCCGCCACGTCGGCCGCGACGCCGTGCGCCCGCGCGTCGTCGAGGCTCGCGCGCAGCGCCGCGGCCGCGAGGTCCACCTCGGTGAGCGCCCGGTGCCCGTGGCCCGCCGTGCCGACCCACGTGCGGCGCGCGGCCACCACCACGGGCGTCGCGTCGGGCGCGCCGTCCGTCGCGCCGAGCTCCCGTGGGCTCACCGCAGCGGCTCCAGGCCCGAGCGCGCGAGGTCCGTCCCGCCGAGGGCCTCGCTCACCGCGCCGCGCGCGGGCTTGCCCGACGGCGTCCGCGGCAGCGCCCGCGTGCCGTACCAGCGCCGCGGACGCTGGGCCGGCGCGAGCGCCGCGCGGGCGACCCGCTCGAGGTGCGCCCGCAGCCCCGACCGGTCGTCGCACTCCACGACGGCCGTCACGACCGCCCCGAGGCGGCGGTGCGCCGTGCCGAGCACGACGACGTCGCGCACCCCGGGCACGGCCCGCAGCACGACCTCGACGTCCTCGGGCACGACCGTCGACCCGCCCGAGAGGATCGCGCCGTCGCCCCGGCCGCGCAGCACGAGCGGCTCCGACCCCGGGTCGGCGAGGTCTCCGACGGTGTGCCACGCGCCGTCGCGCCGCAGCGGGCCCGTGGCGCGCGCGAGGTAGCCGCGCGACACCCACGGCGAGCGCACCCACACCTCGCCGACGCTCGCCGACGGCAGGGGACGGACCGCCAGGTCCACGCCGGGGAACGCGCGCAGCCCCGACCCGTCGGGGTCGTAGGCGACGAACGAGAGCTCGACGGCGCCGTAGTACGCGAGCACGTCGACGCCGAGGCCCCGCGCCCGCTCCCGTGCTCCGGGGGCGAGCGACGCCCCGCCGACGACCGCGTGCCGCAGCCGCGACGGCGCGCCCGCGGCGACGGCGTCGAGCACGTCGTCGAGGACCTGCGGGACGAGGTGCACGACGTCGCTCGTCGCGAGGGCCGCCGTCGTCGCGGCCGGCGTGCGCGTGAGGACGGCGCACGCGCCCACCGCGAGCGTGTGCACGGCGGCGAAGCAGTACAGCGACGACGCGAGCGGGCCGGGGACGAGGACGGCGTCCGTGGGTCGGAGCCCGAGCAGCCGCGTGACGGCGTCGAACGACCCCGCCCACGACGCGCGCGTGCGCACCACCGCGCGCGGGCGGCCGGTGCTCCCGGACGAGAACCCGGCCCATGCGAGGTCGTCGGGGTCGGGGACGTGCGGCGGGACGGGCCCCGCACCGTCGGTGGTGCCGGTCCCGCGCGGTAGCGGCACCTCGACGAACGTGCGCGGCGCGAGCGTGCGCAGGACCTCGGCGCGGTGGGCGCGCGGCCAGGCGGCGTCGCACACGAGCGGCGTCGCGCCCAGGTGGTCGACGGCGAGCACGGCGGTGAGCAGGTCCAGCGGGTCCGGCAGCGAGACGGCGACGAGGTCGCCCGGTCGCGTGCCCGACGCGCGCAGGTGCGTCGCGCCCGCGCGCACGTCCGTGGCGAGCGCGGCGTAGGTGCGCGACCGCTCGGGCGTGCGCAGGGCGGGACGGTCGCGCACCGCCGGGTCGGCGGCGTGCGTCAGGACCTGGTGGGCGACGGGCACGCGGACACTCTCGCAGGTTCAGGAGGCGGGGTGGCTGTCGGCCGCGGCACGGTTGGCGCCGGTCGGGCGCCGGGCCGGGCGGGCCGCGGGGTAGGCGCGCACGACGCCCACCGTGATCGCGGCGGCGGCGAGCGCCTTGAGCACGTCGCCGGGCAGGAACACGAGCGAGAGCTGTGCGGTTGTGGGCAGCGGCACGCCCGTGACGAGCGCCTGCACGGGGACGCCGACGGCGTAGACGACCGCGATCCCGCCGACGAGGCACGCGACGAGCACGGGTGCGAACGTGACGCGCCGGAGCCGGTCGACGAGCAGGCCGACGACGGCCGCGCCGGCGAGGAACCCGACGAGGTAGCCGGCGGACGGCCCGACGAACGCCCCGAGCCCGCCGCGCCCGCCCGCGAGGACGGGGAGCCCGGCCGCGGCGAGCGCGAGGAAGGTCGCGACGGCGAGCGAGCCGCGCCACGCGCCGAGGACCGCCCCCGCGAGCATCACGCCGAGCGTCTGGAGCGTCACGGGCACCGCGTTGCCGAACAGGGCGATCGAGCCGGGCAGGCCGAGTGCGGCGAGGAGCGCGGCGAACGTCGCGACCCGCGCCGCGTCGCCGGCGTCGAGCGCGAACCGGCCGCGGCGACGGTCGGGTACGTCCCGCGGTGCGTCGCGCAGCACCTCCGGGGCCGTGGGCGCCGGGGCGGACGGGGTGGCGGTGGGCGTCTCCGTGCGGGCGTCGGTCATCGCGGGCTCCCTGCTGTCGGTGGTCGGGCGTGTCCACTCTGGCCGGGACGGCGGTCGTCGGGCGACGGCGCTCGCGACCACCTCGGCGGCCCGCCGTGCACGGATCCCACAACCCGTTGGAGGGAACCTCCAACCGCTCCCGGGCGCGGGTGCGGGGCGGGTGTGGGAGCCGCACAACGCGGCCTGCGTGGCCGGTCGACACGCCCCGTCGCACCTCTTGGCACTCTCGGGGGGAGAGTGCTAAAACAGGAGCTGTAGCCGCCCGCGGGGTGCCTGCCTCGCGGGAGCACCGACCGGTCCCGGACCGCCCGGGACCGTGCGACGAGGAGGTGAGAGGTGTGGCTGCGATGACCGACCCCTTCACGAGCACCTTCGACGCGATGGACCGCCTGGTGGGCCAGCTCGCGTCCGGCGCCCGCGCGACCGCGGCCTCGGCGGCCTCGGGCGGCATGCCGCTCGACCTGTTCCGCGCCGGGGACCACTACGTGCTGACGATGGACCTCCCGGGCGTCGACCCGGGCACGATCGACGTGTCCGTCGAGGACCGCACGCTGACCATCCGCGCCGAGCGGAGCCCGCGGACCGACCCGGACGTCCAGTGGCTCGCGCGCGAGCGGCCGTCCGGCACGTACGCGCGCCAGCTCACGGTGGGGCGCGGCCTGGCGCTCGACAAGATCACGGCGTCGTACGAGGACGGCGTGCTGACGCTGACGATCCCGGTCGCCGAGGAGGCCCGGCCCCGCCGGATCGAGGTCGCGCACCGCGCGGGCGGCGCGGCGACCCAGATCACGGCCGAGGCCGAGCCTCAGGCGTCGGAGGGCTGAGCCGGGCTCACGCCTCGCCGGGGAGCGCCTTGCGGACGACGAGGCGCGTCCACGCCCCGAGGTACACGCGGTCCCCGTCGGCCAGCTCGCGTCGCTGGCCGGCGGGGATCGGGTCCGTCGGGAGCGGCTCGCCCGCGGGGCTCACGTAGGTGCCGTTCGAGGACTGCAGGTCCTCGACCCACCAGCGCTGGCCGTCCGTGCTGAGCTGGCAGTGCCGTCGCGAGACCCCGGTGTCCGCGCCGCAGTCGACCTGCGGGTGGATGCCGCGCGAGACCGACGGGCGCCCCACGAGCACGCTGCGCTCGCGCAGCACCACGAGCCCCGGCAGGCCCGCAGACGGCATGGGGTCCTCGGGCTGCTGGGCCGCGTACCAGTCGGGGTCGATCCAGATCTCGACGACCCACTGGTCCGGCCCGGGCACGGGCGGCGTCGGCAGGTGCGCGCCCGACGGCGCGAGAGAGGCCGGGTCGGCGGGCTCACCGCCAGGCTGCGCACCCGCGGCGGTCCCGGGGGGCGGGGTCGACGCCGGAGCCTCGGGCGGTGCGGAGGCGCCCGGCGGCGGGCTGGCCGCGGACGCGGGCGACGCGGCCGGAGCCGGGGCCGGGAGCGGCGGCGGCGTCGCGCCCGACGCGACGCCTGCCTCCGGTGCGGCGGGTGCGGCCGGTGCGGCGGCGGGTGCGGCCGGGGTCGCCGGCGTGGGGCGCGACGGCGGATCGAGCGAGAGCGCGGACGCGGGCTCCACCGGGTCGGGCAGGGCGCCGGTGGTGAAGTCGTAGCCGCAGTTCTCGCAGAACAGCGCACCGGCCGGAGCGGGCGAGCCGCAGTTCGGGCACTCGAGGGCCTGCGCCGGGGTGCCGGACGGCGCGCCCGGTGCCGGGGACGACGCGCCCGCCGGGGGCGCCGCGGGTGCCGACGCCGCGGCGATGGGCTCGCCGCACACGTCGCAGTAGTCGGTCGACTCCGAGGGGTGCCCGTTGGGGCAGACGACGGCGCTCACCGACGCACCCGCGTCGTCTTCGTCGAGGCGGTGTCGAGCGCCATCTCGTCGAGCGTCGACGTGTTGCGCTTGAGCCGCACGGTGCCGTGCTCCACGTCGTCGATCTCGACGACCTTGCGCAGGCGCGACGTCGCCTCCTCGTTCCCGGTCTGCTGCGCGAGCTGGACGGCGCGCCCGAGCTTGACGGTCGCCGTCGCCTCGTCGCCCGAGGCCTTGGCCGCGAGGCCCTCCTGGATCGCCGCGGCGAGCTCGGTCTGGCCGGTGTAGTGCGCGACCTCGGGGTTGATGCGGGTGGTGAGCGACTCGTCGTCGGACCACTTCGCCTTGACCAGGCCCGAGGACACGACCTCGCCGTTCACGGCGAGCTGGACGCGCGCCGCGAGCTGCTCGGAGCCGACGGGCTTCGAGGCCACGCGGACCGCGACGTGGTAGTCGCGCGACTCGTCGCCCCACGACCCGGTCGGGTACGCGCCCGTGAGGGGGTTGACCTCGGCCCGGCGGTGCGTGAGGTCCTCGACCGTCGGCGCGACCTGGCGCACGAAGAGCACCTGCGAGCCCTGCGGGGCCCACACGCGCAGGTCGGCCGAGGCGACGCCGCGCGCCATCGAGGCCTGCATGAGCTTCTCGAAGTCGGCGGCGATCTCGTTCGGGTCCGCGATGAGGTCCACCGTGCCGAGCAGCGCGGTGGAGATCTCGCGCAGCTCGTCGACCTGCCAGCGCGAGCCGACGCCGCGGGCGTCGCACTGGAAGTGGCCCGTGACGTCCCGGACCGCGGCCGAGAGGTTGGCGCGGGGCTCCGACTCGTTCTTGCCGTCGGTGAGCAGGATCGCGTGCCGCTGCGTCGCCTGCGGCACCGTCGCGAAGAGCTGGTCCGCGAGGCGCAGCCACGTGCTCATCGCCGTGCCGCCGCCGGGCGTAAGCATCGAGATCGCGCGCTTCGCCTCGGCGCGCGCGCCCGGCTCCATCTGCACCATGGCCATGCGGGCGTTCGGGTAGGGGAACGCGCGGTTCGCGACGTGGCTGCCGCCGACGATCGCGAACCACGTGCCGTCGAGGATCTGGTCGACCGCGACCTGGGCTGCGTGCTTCGCGGCCTCGATGTTGCGCCCCGACATCGACCCCGACGTGTCGACCATGATGATCTCGGCCACCCCGCCCGCGCCGCCGGCGCTCCCCGCGCTCCCGGCGCCGCGGCACGTCACGGTGACGATCGCGTGGACGTCCGTCGCGCCCTCGGACAGGAACTCGTTCTGGTAGACCTCGGCGGCGAACTCGGCCATGGGGGCTCCTTCGGTGGTGCGGGTGTTCGTGCAGGCTATCGGGTCGTCGGGGCCCGACGCGCGGTGCGCGTCAGGTGGTGGCGGGGTCCGCCGGGGGCGGCGGCGGGGTCGTGGACGACGCCCGGGAGAACCGGGCGAGCGTCGCCGTGATGTTGTCCCGGCCGCCCTGGGCGTTCGCCCAGTCGACGAGCGCGCCCGCGAGCGTCTGCGGGTCGTCGCCGACACGGTCCTGCGTGCTGCGCACGAGGGCCGCCAGGTCGGGCGCGGGGGAGCAGTAGTTCCACAGGCCGTCCGAGCACACGAGCAGCCAGCCGTCGCGGTCGGGCAGCGTCGCGGCCGTGCGGGCCACCGGGTCGGGGGCGTCGGGGCCGAGCCAGCGCGTGATCGCGTGCGCCTGCGGCGACGTCTCCGCCTGGGCGCGCGGGACGCCCTGCGCGATCATCTCCTGCGCCCACGAGTCGTCGACGCTGAGCTGGTGCGCGTCGCCGTCGTCCGGGATCCAGTAGGCGCGCGAGTCGCCCACCCAGCCCGCCACGACGAGCGGCCCGTCGAGGACGGCCGCCACGAACGTGCACGACGGCGGGTTCTCGCGGTCGGCCATCGTGCCCACGGTCGCGAGGATCGCGTCCTGCGCGGCGCGCGACGCGTCGCCGAGGAGCGCGGACCACGCGCCCATGCGCGCCGAGGCCTCGCCGGTCACGGGGTCGGGCCCGTCGGGGGCGCCGGCCGCGAGCACGTCGCGCGCGGCGCGGGCCGCGGCGAGGCTCGCGACGTCGGAGTCGGGCGCGGAGGAGACGCCGTCGCACACGACGAGCGCCGCGAACGCCCGCTCGGCCGTCGCGGACGGGCTCGCCGCGAGGGCCATGGCGTCCTCGTTGCGCGAGTGCCGCACGCCCCGGTCGCACACGCCGGCGACCCAGCTCGCGGGCCGCTCGGCCCAGTGGTCGCGCTCGGACGCGGCGGGCTCGCCGCACTCGGTGCAGTACCCGTCCTCGGCGACCCGGCCACCGCACCGCACGCACGGGCGCGCGCCGGTCTCGGTTCCGTCGGTCTTGGCGGAGGCCTCGCCCGCCGACGCGGCGGTCCCGGCGTCGGTCCCGGCGTCGGGACCGGGCCAGCCGTCGCCGGTCCCGGCCGCTGCGGGGTCCGTCACGGCCTCGGTCGCGGGGTCCGCGGCAGGTCCGGTCCCGGCGACCAGGTCCGGCGCCGCGGGGAGCGGGGCGAGCGGGGTGCCGCACGCCTCGCAGAACCGGGCGCCCTCAGGCGACGGCTCCCCGCACGCCGGGCACGCGAGCACGCCGCTCGGCTCCGCGACCGTGCCGCCCGGCACCGGTGCGGGCGCCGCTGACTCGCTCATCGGATCGTCCACCGGCGCACCTCGTTCGCGCGGTCCACGAGCGTGATGCGCTCGTCCCGCGAGTCGGTGAGCGACGCGAGCTCGCGGTACGCGCCCTCGAGCGCGTCGCGCAGCGCGGGCTCGTCGGCGGGCACGCCGGCGATGCGCGTGGTCGGCTCCGGGCCGGAGGCCGTCACGGTGTCGAGCGCGGAGCGCAGGACGCCCACCGCGAGCTCGGCCCGCTCGCGCGGCGCGATCGCGACGGTCGACACGCTCGCCATGGCGTCGGCGAGCGCCGGGAGTCCGCGGCCCGACGCCGCGAGCAGGTGCGCACGGAGCGTGCGGGACTCGACGTACGACCCGCGCGTCGGGCCGACGAGGTCGAGCGCGTGCAGCGCGCCGTCGAGGTCGCCGCGCGCCTCGCGCACGCGCATGAGCCCGAACGCGGCCGGCGCGGTGTAGTTCGCGTCGGTGCGCGCGCAGATCACGTAGAGGGACTCGGCGATGTCGGGCTCGCCGCTCAGCTCGCAGGCCGCGGCGAGCGCGAGCTTGGGCGCGAGCTCGCCCGGCACCTGCCCGTAGACGGCGTTGAACGAGGCGCGTGCCGCGACCGGGTCGCCCTGCGCGAGCTCGCCCAGGCCACCGATCCACGCGGCGCGCCACTCCCACGGGTCGTCCGCGAGGATCGTCGCGATCGTGTCGCGCAGCACGTCGAACCGCTCCGCCTCGATCGCGGCGCGGGCTCGGGCGAGACGCACCTCGACCGTGTCCTCGGGCGCGTCGGCGAGCGCCGCGAGGCGCGCGTCCGGGTCCACGACGTTGACCCCGGCGAGCCAGCTCGCCATGGGGTCGTGGTCGTCGCGCCGCAGCGTCGGCAGCTCGTCCCACGCGAGCGGGCGGGACGCGACGTCCGCGACCGGCGCCTCGAACAGGACCGAGGCCGCGGAGTGCAGCGCCGGGTTGCCCGGGCCGGCGTCGGCCGCCACGACCTCGCGCAGGACGCCGAGGAGCTGCGTGCGCATCTCGTCCGCGGTCGCGAACCGGTCGGCCGGGTCGAGCGCGCACGCCTTGGCGAGCAGGCGGTAGAACGAGTCGTACTGCTGGAACACCGGGGTGTCCGCGACGGGCGGGAGCGAGGCGACGTACGTCGTCGTGTTCCCGCGGAAGTCGAGGACGAGCGTCGCGAGGGTGCGGCCGATCGTGTAGATGTCGGACGCGACGGACGGCCCGACCTCCGCGACCTCGGGCGCCTGGTAGCCGACCGTGCCGAAGATCGCGGACGTGAGGTCGTCGGTGCGGCGCACGCCGCCGAGGTCGATGAGCTTCACGCCGTCGCCCTGCTGGATGACGTTCTCCGGCTTGAAGTCGCAGAACAGCAGGTTGTGGTCGTGCAGGTAGGCGAACGCGGGGAGGATCGCGAGGACGTAGGCCAGGGCCTGGTCCACGGGCATCGGGGCGATGACCCCGTTGTTGTCCTCCCGGCGCTGCTGGAGGATCTCCTTGAGCGACTCGCCGCCGACGTACTCCATGACGGTGTAGCCCGCGCCGTCGTGCATCGCGAAGTTGTAGATCTCGACGATGAGCGGGTGCTCGACCTCCGCGAGGAACTGGCGCTCCGAGATCGCCGCCGCGTACGCGTCGGGGTCGCCCGAGTTGAGCAGGCCCTTGAGCACGACCCACCGGCCGGACACGTTCTGGTCGCGCGCGAGGTAGATCCAGCCGAGGCCGCCGTGCGCGAGGCAGCCCACGACCTCGTACTGCCCGCCCACGAGGTCGCCCGGCTTCAGCTGCGGCGTGAAGTCGAAGCGGTTGCCGCAGTGGGGGCAGAACCCGGAGGTGCGGCCGGGCTGCCCGTCGCGCCCGCGGCCCACCTTCTCGCCGCACGCGGGGCAGAAGCGCTTGCGCTCGGCGACCTCGGGCACGGCCATGACGGACTGCAGCGGGTCGCGGACGGGCACCGACGGGACCGTCGTGAGCCCCGCGCCGAGGCCGCGCCCGCGCAGCCGTGTCGAGGACGTCCCGACGCGACGGGTCGCCTTGGAGCCGGTCGCGGCGGTGCGCGCCGAGCCGAGCGCGGTCGACGCGAGGCGGCTCGAGCTCGTGCGGCCGGTGCGCGTCGAGCGCTCGGCGTCGGGGTCGCCAGCCCCGGCGGTGCCCGGGCGGCCCTGCACGAACCCGGTGCCGAGCATGGCGGACGGCGAGGCGGCGGCCGCGCTGCCGGGCGCGGGCACGCCGGTGGTGCCGCTCGCGGTGGGCGTCGGGGCGGCGCCGGAGCCGCCCGCGGGCGCGCCGCAGACGTTGCAGTAGCCGTCCTCGATGGTGCCCGGGCAGCCGGGCTCCGAGCACGGGACGGTCGCGGTGGTCGTCACGACGACGCTCCTTCCGGGGTGGGCAGGTCGCGGGTGAGGAACTGGTACTGCTCGACGAGGAACCGCGCGAGCGTCACGTCGCACGGTGTCGTCTCGACGGCCTCGCGCGCCTCGGCGAGGCCGGAGCGCACCGTGGGGGACGCCGACCGGCCGTTGGCGTCGGCCCGCGCGGCGAGCCGCTCCAGGCTGTACCGCAGCTCGGCGCGGGCGCGCAGGGGGCGGGTGTAGGCGTCCTCGACGGTCTCGACGGCGCGGGCCACGGTCGCGAGCCGGGCCGCGTAGGCGTCGAGCTCGAACCGCGAGTCGGGCACGGGGCCGAGGCGCGAGACGTCCGGGACGGCGAGCCGCGGCGGGTGCGCGATCTCGCGGCGGCAGCGCGCGACGAGCTCGCGCAGGGCGGGCTCGCGCGCCTCGAGCGCGGCGCGCTGCTCCTCGGTGCGGGCGCGGTCGCGGCGCAGCTCGCGGCGTTGCGCGGACGCGACGATGAGGTCGCGCTCGGCGCGCGCGACCTCGGTCTCGAGCTCGGCGAGCGGGCCCGACACGTCGGCGCCGCGCGCCGCCTGCGCGACGAGGTGGTCGAGGCGCCCCCGGAGGGTCTCGACGCGGCCGCGCGCGTCGGCGTCCGAGCCCGCGAGGTCCTCGCAGCGCACGAGCTCGGCGCGCACGCCGCGCAGCCGCGCGACCTGGTCGGCCGTGTGCGGGTCGAAGGACAGGCGCGTGCGCAGCTGCACGACGAGCGCGTCGCACAGCTTGACCGCCTCGACGAGCGAGACGAGCGCGGCGCCCGAGCCCGAGTCGAGCCGGCCCCACAGGAGCTGGGAGATCCTCTCGCGCGCGACGGCGTCGGCCCGGCCCGAGTCCCACACGGGCCGGATCTCGTCGGCGCGCGAGCGGATCGCCTGCCACAGCGACAGCGCGAGCACGAGGTCGGCGGTGTAGGCGTCGGGCGTCGCGGCGGCCTGCGCGGCGGCGTCGAGCCGGTCGAGCTCGGTGCGGCGCTCGTCGAGCCAGGTCTCGAGCGCGCCGAGGTACGCCAGGAGGTCGGCGGCGGGGATCGCCTCGCCGAGCCGTCCCGGCGCCTCGGGTGCGGGGGTGCGCGTCACGGCGTGCGGCCGTACACCGCGGCCGGCGGGGTCGGGGCCGGGCCGAGGCCGCCGAGCCACTCGCCGTAGATCGCGGCCCAGCGCCCGTCGGCCTTCATCTGCTCCAGGACCCCGTTGACGAACCGCACCATGTCGACGTTCTGCGCCGGGACGCCGATGCCGTAGGGCTCGTCGCTGATCGCCTCGCCGACGACCTTCGCGTACGGGTCCTGGGCGGCGAAGCCCGCGAGGATCGTGTCGTCGCCCGTGATCGCGTCGACCTTGCCCTGCTGGAACAGCACGAGGCACTGCGTGTGCGTGGTCGCGGGGACGGGCTCGATGCCGGAGAACTGCTCGAGGCGCGTGAGCGTCGTCGTGCCCTCGGGCGCGCACACGCGCTGACCCTCGAGGTCCGCGATCCCGTTCGCGGTCGAGTCGCGCGTGACGAGCACCTTCTGCCCCGCGTGGTAGTACTCCGCGGAGAACGCGATGGACTCCCAGCGCTCGCAGTTGATGGTGAACGCACGGGCGACGAGGTCGACCTCGCCGTTCTCGAGCACCTCGAGCCGCTGCCCCGACGTGATGACGCGGAACTGCAGGCGGTCGGGGTCGCCGAAGATCGCGCGCGAGACCTCGTGCAGCACGTCGATGTCGAAGCCCTCGATCTGGCCCGACAGCGGGTTGCGCGCGCCCATGAGCAGCGTGTCCGCCGAGACGCCGACGACGAGCGCGCCGCGGTCGCGGATCGTGGCCATGGTGCTGCCGCCCGGGAGGGCGTCCGGGCCGGGCAGGGCGCCCTCGGGCGCGTACGAGGCGAGCGGGTCGGCGCACTCGGCGGGCGCGGCGGGCGCGGCGGGCGCCGCGGGGGACTCCTCGGTCGCCTCGTCCTGCGGGGTGGTCGTCAGGCGCAGGTCCTCCGCACCGGACGGCCCCGAGCACGCGCCGAGCACGAGCAGCGCGGCGAGCGCCGAGGCGACCCCGGTCGTGACGGCGCCGGCCCGGCGTGCGCGCGTGCCGGTGCGGCGGGTCCGGGCGGGCCGGGCGTGGGGGGCGGGCGTCGTGGTCACCGGTACTCCTCCAGTCGTGCCGTCACGCCGCGCCACGCGAGCAGCGCCGCGACGAGCCCTGCCGCGAGCAGCAGCCAGCCCGCGACGGTGGCCGTCGTCGCCGCGCCGTCGAGGCGGTCGCTCGTCGCGGCGGCGTTGGTCTCGATGTCGTCGCGCGCCGCGGCCGAGAACGCGTCGAACGCGGCGTTCGGGCTCTCGGGGTCGGTCGCGGTCGCGAGGGCGACCGCGTCGTCCCACTGGCCCGCGTCGTCGAGCGTGCGGATCTCGGCGTGCCGCGCGACCCAGGCGTCGAGCGCCTGCGCCGTCGTCCCGTCGAGGTTGCCCTCGGTCGCGGCGGTGTCGAGGCGCGCCGCCGCGTCGTCCGTCGCGGCGACGAACGACTCCTCGTACGTCTGGCCCGAGCCGCGCTTGATGAGCGTGAACGCCTCCATGGACTTCGCGTCGTTCGCGAGTGAGTAGGCCTGCGACGCGGCGAGGGTCGCGGCGTACGGACCGGTCCGCACGTCGTGCGCGCGGGCGCTCGCCTGGGACAGCAGGACCGTCGAGACGACGCCCACGACGAGCACCACGGCCGTCGCGACGGCCAGCCCCACGTTGAGCACGCGGTGGGTGCGCCGCGCGAGCCAGACCTGGCTCGCGAGCAGCACGGCGAGCGCGAGGAGGCCGGCCGCGAGCACCCAGAGCGCGTTGCGCACGCCCGAGAAGTCCGCGGCGACGCGGTCGGCGTCGTCGAGCACGACCTCGTCGAGCGCGGGGAGCATCTGCTCGCGCAGGATCGTCGAGGCCTGGTCGAGGTACGCGGACCCGACGGGGAAGCCCTGCCGGTTGGTGGCGCGCGCCTGCTCGACGAGGCCCGTGTAGACCGTGAGGTCGGCGGCCACCTGGCCCAGCAGCGCGGCGTCCGCCTCGTTGCTGCCCGAGAGCGTGGCGAGGCGGTTCGCGGCCTGGTCGACGAGATCGTCGTACCGCGCGCGCTGGTCGGCGGGCTCGAGGCCCCCGACGAGGAACGCCCCGGTCGCCGTCGCGTCCGCGGCGACGAGCGCGTTGCGGACCTCCTGGACCCCGACGAGCTGGGCCGCGTCCTCGCTCGCCGCGGCGAGCGCGCGCGACTGGAGGCTGCCGGCCTGGAACCCGAGGGCACCGAGCGCGAGCGCGGCGAGCACGCACAGCGCCATGACGAGGCGCAGCTTGCCGGGCGTGCGTCGCAGCGCGCCGCGCGCGCGGGACACGGCGGCGCTCTGCGACCCCTGCGGGACGACGGCGCCGCCGCCCGGGGCGGTCAGGGCACCACCCGGCGCGGGGCCGCCGGCCGGGACGATCTGCTGGCCCGCCGGGCGGACCGGGGTGGTCGTCATGCGTTCTCCTCGGCGCTGGAGGGTGCGGTCTCTGGTGCGTCGTCGGTGGCGGGGCGGTCTGTGCCGTCCGTGCCCTCCGCTGCGGATCCGGCCGGCTCGACCTCGGCGGGCTCGGCCTGCGCGTCCTCGGGTGCGGGCGGGTCGAGCGTCGCGAGGAGCGCGGGAGCGCCCTCGCCGTCCACGAGGTCGACGGGCAGGAGCAGGCGCAGCTCGTCGATCGTCGGGGCGTCGACGTCCTTGAGCCGCCACGCGTGGCGCGCGATCGCGGCGTCGAGCACGTTGCGGGCCCAGCGGGCGTTGCCGAACCCCTCGGTGCGCGGCTGCGCCGCGGCGAGCCGGGCGAAGACGTCGAGCGCCTCGGGGGTCGGCTCGAAGTCCGCCCGGGAGGCCATGCTCGCGAAGATGTCGCGCAGCTCGGCGTCGGCGTAGTCCTCGAACGTGATGGTCGTGGAGAACCGCGACTCGAGCCCGGGGTTGGTCGCGAGGAAGTCGGCCATCGGGCCGGGGTAGCCCGCCACGATGACGACGAGCTCGTCGCGGTGGTCCTCCATGTCCTTGACGAGCGTGTTGATCGCCTCGGCGCCGTACTGGTCCTCCGCGAGCCCGTACGCCTCGTCGACGAACAGGACGCCGCCGAGCGCGGTCGCGACGACCTCCGACGTCTTCACGGCCGTCTGCCCGAGGTAGCCCGCGACGAGCTCCGAGCGGTCGACCTCGACGAGGTGGCCCTTCTCGAGCAGCCCGAGCGCGCGGTAGATGCCCGCGACGAGCCGCGCGACCGTCGTCTTGCCGGTGCCCGGGTTGCCGAGGAACACGAGGTGCCGCGTGAGCGTGGGGCGGGTCAGGCCCGCCTCGGTGCGCAGCTTCTCGACGCGCAGCAGCTCGGTCTGGCGGTGGATCTCGTCCTTGACGCGCGTGAGGCCGGTGAGCGCGTCGAGCTCGGCGAGCAGCTCCTCGATCGAGCGCGCGGGCTCTTCCTCGACGGCCGTGTCCGCAGCGATCTCCGTGGCGGTGGCCGTCTCCGCGCTCCCGGCGGTCGCGTCCGCCGTCGTGCCCGACGCCGGGGCGGGCGTCGTGCCCGACGGCGCGGTCCCGCCCCCGGTCCCGCGCGCGCCGAGCGCGTCGAGGATCGACGCGACGGACGGGACCTCGGGGGCCGGGCGGCGCAGCGCGTCGAGCGAGCCCTGCGCGGCGAGCAGGTCACCGAGGTCGAACGGGTCCGCGCCGCCCGTCGTGCGGGGTGCGGCGAGCGGGCCGCCCGCGGCGGGCACCGTCGTCGGGCCCGACGGCGCGCGGCTCGCAGCGGGAGCGGCCACCGGGCCGGCGCCGGCCTGCTGGACCGCGGCCGTCGCGGCGGCGGCCCCGGCGACGTGCGGGCCGGGGGAGCCGAGGCGCGCGGCCGCGCGGGCGACGTCGGCGAGCGCCTGCCCGTACGCGCTCGCGTGCTTCGAGCGCGCTGCCCCGAGGGCGGCGAGGACGTCGGTCTGGGATGTGCGCCAGCGCCGGGCGCTCGACGCCGCGGTGAAGAACGCGCCCGTCGCCGCCGGGTCGTGACCCAGCGCGGCGAGCCACGCCGCCGGGGCGCCGGGGGAGGACTCGGCGACGGCCGCGGCGAGGCGCGCGCCCTCGTCGCGGGCGGCCTCCTCGTCGACGCCCGCGGCGCGCGCGGCGGCGTCCAGGGCGTCGAGCGCCGCCGCGAGGGTCGGGGTGTCCGGGGTGGTCACGGTGCCTCCAGCCGTCCGGGCTCCGACGGCGGGCCCGGCTGCGGCGTGCCCCGGCCCGCGTCGGGGTCGAGCGCGATCGACGAGTCGCGGAACTTCTCCGCGAGGAACGCGCCGTGCGCGACGAGGGCCGCGGCGTCGGCCCGCGAGACGGCGTCGGAGATCTTGTCGAGCGTCACGCCGAGCAGGTCGAGCTGGTCGCACAGCAGCATGAGCGACGTCTTGCCCTGCGCGACGACCCGCCGGTCGGCGAAGTCGCGCGGCAGGCGCAGGTACGCGCCGACGGCCTCGGGCAGGTAGCTCGTCGCCGTCGCGACGACCGTGTGCGCCTGCTGCGACCCACCGCCGAGGCGGTCGAGGCGCGGGACCATCTCCTCGACCGTGCCGGTGATGCGGTGCACGCGCGCCGTCACGGCGGGCGGCACACGCCCCTCGATCTGCTGCTCGACCCGCTCGACCGACGCGAGGATGTCGGTCGACGTCGGCGGGGCCGGCAGCTCGTGCTCGGGCTCGGGCGCGGAGGACCGGCCGCCGAGGCGGCCGATCACGTCGGAGAACCAGCCCATCTAGCTCGGGGTCCGATCTGTGGTGCGGGGAGGGGTGGTCGGGGGACGGCGCGTCACAGCCGGCCGATGTCGAGCGAGCCGCTGCCCGCCTGCGACTGGTCGGAGCGGCGTGCGCGGTCCAGGTACTCGTTCGCCTTCGTCGTCTCGGTCTCCAGGACGCCGATGGTCTGCGCCATGGAGTCGAGGGCCTGCGTCTTGAACGTCGAGATCGAGTCGAGCGTCGCGTAGATGTTGGCGAACGCCTGCTGGAGCTGCGGGAGCCCGACGGTCGCGCTCGCGGCCTGCTGCTGGATGCTCGCCGACTGGTCCGCCAGCATCTTCGAGGTCGACGCGATCATGTTCGACGTCGTCGTGTTGAGCGCCGTGATCTGGTCGAGCACGAGCTTCTGGTTCGCGAGCGCCTGCGCCACGATGACGGCGGTGCGCAGCGCCGAGATCGTCGTGGTCGTCGCGCGGTCGACGCCCTTGATGAGCTCGAGGTTGTTCTTCATGATGATGTCCATCGCGAGGTAGCCCTGGATGGACACCGCGAGCTGCGTGAGCAGGTCCTGGTGCTTCTGGCGCACGTAGAACAGCACGTCCTCGCGCAACGCCTGGGCCCGCTCCGGGTCGCTCGCCTCGATCTCCGCGATCTTCGTGGACAGCTCGGTGTCGAGGCGCTCGGCGATGAAGATGTACTGGTTGAGCCGCGCCATCGTGTCCCAGAGGTTCTGCTTCTCCAGGTTGAGCGCGGCGTTGTCCTTGCGGAGCTCGTCCTGGCCGTTGTACAGCGACTGGACGATCGCGTTGAGCTGCTTCTGCGAGCTCTCGTAGCGGCGGAAGTAGTCCTGGAGCTTCCCGCCGAACGGGATGAGGCCCAGGAACTTCTTCCCGACGCTCGCCTCGCTCGGGTCGAGGTCCTCCACGGTGCGGCGCAGCTCGAGCAGCGACTTGCTCACCTTCGAGCTGTCGGACACGCCGCCCTCGCGCAGCTCCTTGACCGGCATCTCCAGCATGCGGTTGGAGACGTCGGCCGCGGCGCGGATGTCCTTGTCGCCCATCTTGCGGACGTCGTCCGCCTTCGCGCCGAACTCGGGCGAGCGGGTGTCCGTGGTCAGGAGCTGGTCGAGGTAGGACGACACCTTCGACTCGAGACCCGGGATGGCCGCCTCGTCGATGCGGGGCGCGAGCGCCGGGGCCTGGGTCGCCGCGACGGGCTTGACGGGCTCCGGGGCGCTGAGCGTGAGCGTCTCCGTCGGGGCGGGGGGCTGGAGCGGTGCTGCCTCGGTCATGTCGGTCCTTCGCTCGTGCGTGCCGTCGGACGCCGTCGGTGGCGGGTGGAGGACGCCCTCGCGGGCTCCCCCTCGACCCGGGCGAACCGGGTGGAACCGGCCTGCGCCGGTCGGGCGAGTATATCTACGACCGGTGGCCGGATCTTTACCCTTTCCGGGGATCGGGAGGGTGAGAACTCCCCATGTCAGACCAACGTTCGGGCCGTCCGCGAGTTCCGCCGTCGGCTCGCGCGGGCACGTTCCGGGGACGCCCGGGGGTGCCGGACGTGAGCGGGGCCCGGACGGCTGGCGAGCCCTGGTCGCCGCCCGCCTGCGCCCGTCGGCCGCTCACGGTCGGTGACGAGGTCCTTGCGCTCCGTCGACGGCACGACGCTCCCGCTCGTGCCGATCGGACGTGAAGGCCTCGATCACGAGCTCCGCCGCGCGCACGTTCTCCTCGGGCACGTGCACGTCGTAGAACCAGGTGCGCCCTTCGCCGTCGGGGGTGAGCGCGACGGTCACCGCCTCCGCGAACGCCTCCCGCGCGGGACGGAGGGTCGGCCGCTCGCGGTCGAGCTCGACGACGACCAGGTCCCGGAGGTCGTCCTCCGAGAGGCCCAGCAGCGCGTCGAGCACGTGCCCGAGCTCGTGCCGCACCGTGGTGCGGACGTGCTGCTCGAGCAGCTCTCCGTCGACCGCGTCGCCGTCGTCACCATAGGCGGCGACGTCCTCGACGATCCAGACCCGCGGCGCCTCCCCGGGCCGCACCGCCGCGTCGGCGAAGCCCCACCACCCGACGCCGCCCGGGACGAACCGCCACCGCACGTCGCACACCGGCAGCCCACGGGCCCCGAGCCGCTCGATCTCCTCCCACGCGATCGCGTTGACGACGCCCGCCACGTCGTCGGGCACGCACGACGTCCCGGGCGTCACGGGGGAGTAGGCGGCGAAGCGCGGGGACGGGACGGTCGCGGGCCGGTCGGCGCTCGCGGTCGAGCCGACGAGCGTGGCGGGGACGGCGAGGAGGAGGGCAGCGCAGAGCGCGCGACGGCGAGCGTGCCCCCAGCGACTCACGTACCGGAGAGAGGAGAATGCGCCGTTCCTGATACCTGGGTGACGAAGAGGCCCGCCTCGGCCAACACGAGCGTGTGGACTTTCGTGCCGCCGGGCACTACCAGGCTGGCCCGGGCGTGATGCGCGTCGCGTGGGGGTCGTGCGTGGTGCCCCGAGCAGGACTCGAACCTGCAACCTACGGATTAGAAGGCCGTTGCTCTATCCATTGAGCTATCGAGGCGCGCGCCCATCGTAGTGGGAGCCGGGCGTGCTCGGGAGGTGGGGCCGCGGCGGTGGAGCCGCAGGTCGGGTGGTCGTGCGTCGTCCGGCGCGTGCGTTTGGCGGGGCCCTCGACAGCGGTCACTATGAACCAGTGAGAACCCCAGACGCCGCCACGAGCGACGCGAGCGCCACCTCGGCCGGCCGGTCGCCGGGCTCGTGGCGCCCCGCTCAGGCGACCGAGGAGCTCGGTGTCACGGTCTTCGACGTCGCGCGCGACCTGCGCCGCGACGTGGCGGACGTGCGCCTCCCGCTCGCGATCGACGGCGCGACCGAGGCCGACGCCTCGCGCCGCCGTCTGCTCACCCAGCTCGACGAGCACCTGCTGCCGCGGCTGCGGGAGCTGTCGTCCCCCGCGATCGTGGTCATCGCGGGGTCGACGGGCGCGGGCAAGTCGACGCTGTACAACTCGCTGCTCGGCGAGGAGGTGTCGCAGGCGGGCGTGCTGCGGCCCACGACGCGCGAGCCGGTGCTCGCGTTCAACCCGCTCGACGCGGACGTCATCGTCGAGGGCCCGGTGACGCGCGTGGCGCGCGTGATCGACCACGACGGCGTGCCGCGCGGCACGGGCCTGCTCGACGCCCCGGACCTCGACTCGCTGCTGTCGGAGAACCGGGACACCGCGAGCCTGCTCCTCGAGGCGGCGGACCTGTGGCTGTTCGTCACGACGGCGTCGCGCTACGGCGACGCGCTGCCGTGGCAGGCGCTGTCGCGCGCGAAGGAGCGCGGGGCGAGCGTCGCGATGGTCCTCAACCGCGTCCCGCGCGAGACGCTCACGACGATCCGCGGCGACCTGCTGCAGCGGCTGCGCGACCACGGCATGGACGGCGTGCCGCTGTTCGTCGTGCCCGACGTCGGCCCCCACGAGGGCCTGCTCGACCGCTCGGTCGTCGCGCCGGTCGCGCGCTGGTTGACGATGCTCGCGGGCCCGGACCGCTCCCGCGCGGTGATCGTGCGCACGCTCAAGGGGTCGCTCGCGGCCCTGCCCGACTGGGTCACCGGCGTCTCGGACGCGGTGGAGGAGCAGGTCGAGGCCGCGGCGGACCTGCGTTCCGCCGTCGAGCGGGCGCTGCCGCCGGTGCAGGAGGCCGTGCGCCGCGCCGCGCTGGACGGCGCCGTCGCGCACGGGTCGCTCGAGGCGCGCTGGTCCCAGGTGACGGGCGCCGGGCGGGTCGACCGCGTCAAGGTGCGCGGCGGCGTCGTGCGGTCGTCGCGCCGCCGGGGCCGCGCACGCGACCTGGTGCTCGCCCCGCTGCTCGACGAGACGCGCGACGCGGCGCGCCGCACGCTCGCCGCGGACGGTGTCCTCGCGTACGAGGCGCTGCGGGCGGCGCTCGACGGCGACCGCCCGCTGCCCGGTGGGGCCGACGTCCTGCCCGCCGAGGACGCCGCCGCCGCGCGCCGGGAGGCGTCGGCCACGACCCAGGTGCAGCAGTGGGCGACGCGCGCCGAGCACGTGGTGGCCGCGCTCGGGGCGCCGTCGGCGTCGGAGGCGGGCCGTGCCGCGGTGAAGGCCTTCGGGGAGACGGGCGTCGCGGCGCTGCTCCTCGCCGGCGCGGCGGGGAACGACGACGCCGCCCGGCTCGTGCGGACCGTGCTGGCCGACGAGGGCGACGAGGCGGTCGCCGCGCTGCGCGACGACCTCGCCGACCGGGCCGCGACCATGGTCGAGCGAGAGGCGGAGCCCGTCCTCACGACGCTCGCCGACCCCGCGCTGGCCGCGGACGCCGCCGTCGGCCTGCGCCTACGACTCGCCGAGCTGAGGAGGCTCATGTGACGTCCCACGACGCCCAGCTGCGCGCCCGGGTCGACGACCTCGCGCGCGCGGTGGACCTCGCGGGCGACCGCCTCGACCCCGTCGTCGCGGCCCAGGTGCGCGACGCGATCGGCGGCGTGCGCGAACGGCTCGCGCTCGGCGTCGACCACACCGTCGTCGCGCTCGCGGGCGGCACCGGGTCGGGCAAGTCGAGCCTCTTCAACCGGGTGTCGCGCCTCGACTTCGCGGACGTCGGCGTCAAGCGGCCCACGACGGCCCGGGTCACGGCGTGCTCGTGGAGCGACGCCGCGACGGCGCTGCTCGACTGGCTCGACGTCGACCCCGAGCGTCGCATCACGCGCGACGGCGAGCTCGACGCCGAGGACGAGTCGGCGCTCGGCGGTCTCGTCCTGCTCGACCTCCCGGACCACGACTCGATCGAGCCCGCGCACCGCGCGGTCGTCGACCGGGTGCTGCCGCTCGTGGACCTGCTCGTGTGGGTCGTGGACCCGCAGAAGTACGCCGACGACGCGCTGCACTCGGGCTACCTGCAGAAGTCGACGGGGCTCGAGGGCTCCATGGTGGTCGCGCTCAACCAGATCGACACCGTCCCCGAGGCGCGCCGCGCGTCGCTCGTCGAGGACATGGACCGCCTCCTCCAGGAGGACGGGCTCGACGGCGTCTACGTCACCACCGTCTCGGCGCGCACCGGCGAGGGCCTCGACGAGCTGCGCTCCCTGCTCGAGCAGGCGGTCGCGCGGCGCAGCGTCGCGGCGAGCCGCGTCGCGGGAGAGCTCGACCGCGCCGGGGCGCTCCTGCTGGAGCAGCTCCCGGGCGACGTCCCGTGGACGATGAGCACGGCCGTCGAGGAGGAGGTCGACGCGCTCGCCGACGCGACGGGCCTCGCCGCGGTCGCGGGCCAGGTCGGCGCGGCCGTGCGCAACGGCTACGGGCGGCCCGAGTTCTCGCCGCCGCAGCCCGACGCCGTCGCCCTGTCGCGCTCGCGCTGGCTCGCGCGTGCCGGGCGCTCGCTGCGGTCCGGGTGGCAGAAGGCGCTCGACGAGGCCGTCGCGCCGTCCACGCGCGTCGCCGAGGCGACGCGGTCCGCGCTCGCGAAGATCCCGCTCGACACGCGGGGGCCGTCGTCCGCGCGCCCCACGCGTCGCGCCGCCTGGTCGGCGCTCGCGGTCGGGGTCGTGGCGGGGGTCCTGGCGGTGCTCGGGTCGCTGCGCGTGCTCGACCTGGGGCGCACGCTCGTCACGGTGTGCGCGGTCGTGGCGGCGGTCGCCGTCCTGGGCGCCGTGGTCGCGTTCCTCGTCGCGCTCCAGGTGCGGCGCACGCTCGCCCGGCGCCGCGAGCAGCAGGTCCTCGCCTCGGGGCGCGGGGCGATCGAGCGGGTCGTGCAGGACGCGATGGGCCGGCCCACCCAGGAGCTCCTCGACCTGCACCGGCAGGTGCGCGAGCTGGCGCAGTCGGCGCGGGACAAGACGCCCGCCGCGCCGCTCACCGGGGCGCTACGGCTACCCCCAGGCATGGACGGCGCAGGCCCGTCCACAGGCGAGGGTCCGACGCCGGACGGCACCGCCGCTCCCACCGCACCCTGAGGCGGTGGCCGGGACCTGCCCGGCCGTCGACCTCAGGAGGAACCATGCCCGGTGACGTCACGGTCACGCTGTCCGGCTTCGTCGCGACCACGCCCACGCTGTTCCGCTCGCAGTCGGGCAACGACTTCACGAGCTTCCGGATCGCCCAGACCCGGCGCTACCTCGACCGCGAGCGCGGCGAGTGGGTCGACGGCCGCACCCTGTGGTTCACGGTCAAGGCGTGGAAGAACACCGCGCGCAACGTCGCGCTCTCCCTCCACAAGGGCGACCCGGTCGTCGTCACGGGCCGGCTCTCGCTCGACGAGTGGGACGGCCCGGACGGCCCGCGCACGAGCCTCGTCGTCGAGGCGACGGCGCTCGGCCCGGACCTCACGCTCGGCGAGGCGCGGTTCACGCGCACGGTGCACCGGCGCGACGACGACGCCGCGCGCCGCACCGAGGGCGGCCCCGCCGACGCGGTCGACGGCGTCCCGGCCGGCACGCTCGACCCGACCGGGGAGTCCGACGTCGCGGGTGGGGGAGATGCGGGCACGGGGCCGGGCGCCGGTCACGGTGAGCCCGCTCCGGGTGAGCCCGTGCGCGAGGAGCCTCCGGCCGACGACCCCTGGGCGACGGCGGACGTCGCAGCGGCGCTGGGCGGGGAGCCCGACGCGGCGGGCGCTCGTGCGCCGCGTGCTCGCACCGCCCGGAAGGGGAGCGCGACGGCGGCCGCCTGAGCCGCGGGACGGGGCGGCGCCGTGACCTTCGACCGGTCGCGGCGCCGTCGGGCGCGTCCCGGCGGCCCGACCGCGTAGGCTGAGTGGTCGACGAATCTCGTACCTCTCCCGACCGAAACGGTGGAACGACAGGCTGTGGCTGAGTTCATCTACTCCATGTACAAGGCGCGCAAGGCGCACGGAGACAAGGTCATCCTCGACGACGTCTCCCTGAACTTCCTGCCCGGCGCCAAGATCGGCGTCGTGGGCCCCAACGGCGCCGGGAAGTCCACGATCCTCAAGATCATGGCCGGCCTGGACACGCCGTCGAACGGCGAGGCGCGCCTCTCCCCGGGGTACAGCGTCGGCATCCTGCTCCAGGAGCCGCCGCTCAACGAGGAGAAGACGGTGCTCGGCAACGTCCAGGAGGCCGTGGCCGACATCCTCGCCAAGAAGCAGCGCTTCGACGAGATCTCCGCGCTCATGGCGGAGCCCGACGCGGACTTCGACGCGCTCCTCGCCGAGATGGGCACGCTCCAGGAGGCCATCGACGCCGCCGACGCGTGGGACCTCGACTCGCAGCTCGAGCAGGCGATGGACGCGCTGCGCTGCCCGCCGCCGGACGCTGACGTGTCGGTGCTCTCCGGTGGTGAGCGACGCCGCGTCGCACTGTGCAAGCTCCTGCTCGAGAAGCCGGACCTGCTGCTGCTCGACGAGCCCACGAACCACCTGGACGCCGAGTCCGTGCTCTGGCTCGAGCAGCACCTCGCGACGTACCCGGGCGCGATCCTCGCCGTCACGCACGACCGCTACTTCCTCGACCACGTCGCGGAGTGGATCTGCGAGGTCGACCGCGGTCGCCTCTACCCGTACGAGGGCAACTACTCGACGTACCTGGAGAAGAAGCAGGAGCGCCTGCAGGTCCAGGGCAAGAAGGACGCGAAGCTCGCCAAGCGCCTCAAGGACGAGCTCGAGTGGGTCCGCTCGAACGCGAAGGGCCGCCAGACCAAGTCGAAGGCGCGTCTCGCCCGCTACGAGGAGATGGCTGCCGAGGCCGAGCGCACGAGGAAGCTCGACTTCGAGGAGATCCAGATCCCGCCGGGCCCGCGCCTGGGCAACCTGGTCCTCGAGGCGTCGAACCTGCAGAAGGGCTTCGACGGCCGCCAGCTCATCGACGGCCTGAGCTTCACGCTGCCGCGCAACGGCATCGTCGGCGTCATCGGCCCGAACGGGGTCGGCAAGACGACGCTGTTCAAGACGATCGTCGGGCTCGAGCCGCTCGACGGCGGCGAGCTCAAGGTCGGCGAGACGGTGTCGATCTCCTACGTCGACCAGTCGCGCGGCGGCATCGACCCGAAGAAGACGCTGTGGGAGGTCGTGTCCGACGGCCTCGACTTCATCAAGGTCGGCAACGTCGAGATCCCGTCGCGCGCGTACGTCGCGTCGTTCGGGTTCAAGGGACCGGACCAGCAGAAGCCCGCGGGCGTCCTGTCCGGTGGTGAGCGCAACCGCCTCAACCTCGCGCTCACGCTCAAGCAGGGCGGCAACCTCCTGCTGCTCGACGAGCCGACGAACGACCTCGACGTCGAGACCCTGGGCTCGCTCGAGAACGCGCTGCTCGAGTTCCCCGGCTGCGCCGTCGTGGTGTCCCACGACCGGTGGTTCCTCGACCGGGTCGCGACCCACATCCTCGCGTACGAGGGCACCGAGGAGAACCCGGCGAGCTGGTACTGGTTCGAGGGGAACTTCGCCTCCTACGAGGAGAACAAGGTGGAGCGCCTCGGCGCGGAGGCGGCCCGCCCGCACCGCGTGACGTACCGCAAGCTCACGCGCGACTGAGCGACCCTCGTCGCACGGCTCCGACGCCGGGCGGGACCCGTTCCCGCCCGGCGTCGGCGCGTCCGGGCCCGTCCTGGCCGGCCGAGCCCGCGGGAAGGTTGTGCCGTCGGGAACGCGAGCCGTCGGCCCGTCCAGACCTCCAGGCGTCCCCGCCGTCAGGACCTCGGGGGTCCAGCCGGGCGGGACCGTCCCCGCCGTCCGTGGCGGCTCGGCGACGCGGAAAGGCGTTGACGCCGCCCGTCGGAGGTCGCGAGGATCCCTCGGCATGATCCTCGACCTCGCCCCCGCACGCGTGCGCCCCTCCTGGCCCGACCTCCCGGCGGTGGTCCGCGCCGCCGTCGAGACGCGGCTGGGCGCCAGGGTCTCGGGGTGGAGGAGCCACGACGGCGGCTACTCGCAGGGGCTCGCGTCGACGCTCCGGACCGACGCGGGCGACGTGTTCGTCAAGGCGGTCGGGCCCGAGCACCCCTTCACCGCCGACCTGTACCGGCGCGAGGCGCGGACCGCCCGGGCCCTGCCCGACGCGACGCCGGCGCCCGCGCTCCGGTGGGTGCTCGACGACGACCTCGACGGCGCGGGCGCCTGGGTCGCCCTGGCGTTCGACGCGGTGCCCGGCCGGGCCGTCGCCACGCCCTGGCGGGACGACGAGCTCGCGGCGGTCGCGGACCTCGCGCGCCGCATCGGCGAGGTCGAGGTCCCTGCCGACTCCCCGCTCCCGCGCTTCGCGGACACCGTGGAGTGGCGCGAGTGGGAGGACCTCGCGGACCGTCGTCCGGCGGGCCTGAGCACGTACGACCCCTGGGTCGCGACCCGGCTCGACGCGCTCGCTGCGCTCGCTGCGCCGTGGCCCGAGGCCACGGCGGGGAGCCGGCTCGTCCACGGCGACCTGCGGGGCGACAACGCGGTGCTCGTCGACCGCGGCGCCGTCGCGGTCGACTGGCCGTGCGCCGCGCGGGGCGCCGCGTTCTGCGACGTGGTCGGCATGCTCCCGGCGGTGCAGGTCGAGGGCGGCCCGCCGCCCGAGGAGGTGCTGCGGCGCCACCCCCTGCCGCGCGACGTCGAGCCCGACGCCGTGACCTCCTACCTCGCTGCGCTGACCGGCTACTTCCTCACGTCCTCGCTCGACCCGGCGCCGCCGGGCATCCCGCACCTGCGCGCGTTCCAGCGGACGCAGGCGGAGGTCGGGGTGGCGTGGCTCCGGCATCGCGTGGGGGAGTGACCCTCCGCGAGATCGGCTCGTGCGGTCGGGCTCGACCGTCGCGGAGGCGAGCTCGACCCGTGCGCGTCGGTCTCGGCGGGCGTGGTGCGCGCCGCTGTTGTGTCATATCGGGCCTGGCCAGCGGCGTTCCGGCAGACTGGCGGGATGACGGCCAGCGGTGACTCCGGAGACGACGCGGTCCACCCGGACGCGTCGGCCCCCGACGGCCCGCGTCCCGACGGCCCGCGTCCCGACGACCTGCGTCCCGAGGGCACGCGCGCCGGTGGGGTCGCGGCGGGCGCCGCGGCGACCACCGAGCTCGTCGAGGCGCTGGAGATCCTGCGGGGGCGGCTCGCCGCGACGCGGCTCCCGCTGGACCTGCCCGGTGCCGCGCTCGCGCGCGAGGACCTCGGCCTCGCGGTCCACCAGCTCGACGACTACCTGCTGCCGCGGCTGCGCTCGCACGCAGCGCCGCTGCTCGTCGTCGTCGGCGGGTCGACCGGAGCCGGCAAGTCGACGCTCGTGAACTCCCTGCTCGGCGAGCACGTCTCGGCACCGGGCGTGCTGCGCCCGACGACGCGCGCGCCCGTCCTCGTGCACCACCCGCTCGACGAGCGCTGGTTCTCGACCGACCGCGTGCTGCCCGGGCTCGCGCGCGTGAGCGAGCACGGCGCGCGGTCCGCTGCCGTCGGCACGTCGACCGGCACGTCGACCGGCGCCTCGACCGGCACATCGACCGGCGCCTCGACCGGGAGCAGGACCGGGCAGCCGGCCACCCCGGCGGACCCGACGCGCACGCTGCGCCTCGTGGCGAGCGACGCGCTGCCGCAGGGCCTCGCGCTCGTGGACGCGCCCGACGTCGACTCCGTGGAGACCGCGAACCGCGAGCTCGCGGCGCAGCTCCTCGCCGCGGCCGACCTGTGGCTGTTCGTCACGACGGCCGCCCGTTACGCCGACGCCGTCCCGTGGGACCTCCTGCACCGCGCCGCCGAGCGCCGCGCCCAGGTCGCGATGGTGCTCGACCGGGTGGACCCGGGCGCCGAGGCCGTGGCGGACGACCTGCGCCGAATGATGGACGAGAACGGCCTCGACGCCGCGTCGCTCTTCGTCGTGGGGGAGTCCGAGCTGGTCGACGGCTTCCTCCCCGAGCAGGCGGTGGCCAAGGTGGCGTCGTGGCTGTCCGCGCTCGGGGCGGACGGCGACGAGCGGGACCGGGTCGCGACCGCGACGCGCGACGGGGTCGTGGACGACCTCGTGCGCCGGGCGGTCCTCGTGGCGGGTGCGTCCGACGCGCAGGCGGCGTCGGACGCGCGGCTGCGCGCCGTCGTCGAGCGCGCGTACGACGAGGCGGCGACGACCGTGGACGCCGCGACGAGCGACGGTGTGCTGCTGCGTGGCGAGGTGCTCGCGCGCTGGCAGGACTTCGTGGGCACGAGCGAGCTGTTCCGCTCGGTCGAGCAGGGCGTCGGCCGGGTGCGCGACGCGCTCGCGGCGTTCTTCCGCGGGCGTCCGGCGCAGGCGCCGCAGGTCGAGCAGGCAATCGCGCACGGCCTGGAGGCGGTGGTCCTCGACGCGACGGACGCCGCGGCCGAGCGGGCGTACGGCGGGTGGCGCGCGGACCCGGCGGGGTCGGCGCTGCTCGACGGTCTGGATCTGGCGCGGTCGTCCGCGGGCGTGCGGGCGCGCGTCGCGGAGGAGATCCGGGGCTGGCAGTCCGACGTGCTCGACCTCGTGCGCGAGCAGGGCGCGGGCAAGCGTGGCGCTGCGCGGGCGCTGTCCTTCGGGATCAACGGGCTGGGGCTGAGCCTCATGGTCGTGGTGTTCGCCTCGACCGGCGGCCTGACGGGCGCCGAGGTCGGGATCGCGGGCGGGACGGCGATCCTCGCGCAGAAGCTCCTGGAGGCCGTGTTCGGCGACGACGCCGTGCGGCGTCTCACCCGGACCGCCCGCGAGCGGCTCGCGGAGCGTGTGCGGGTCGTGCTCGACGACGAGGCGCTGCGCTACACCGCGCAGCTCGACGCGCTCGGGACGGCCGACGCCGACGAGACCGCCCGCTCGGTGCTCGAGGCGGCGCGCGCGGTCGAGGCGGCGGCCCGGGTCGAGCGGTCCGCGCGCCCGGACCGCGCGGCCGGTGGGGACGGCGGCCGGTCCGCCGTGGGCCGGCACGCCGCGCGCCTCCTGCGCGGCGCGGGGTGGACCCCGCCGCCCCCGGACGAGCCCGCGGCCGCGCCGGAGGGCGAGGCGACCGAGCCGGCCCGGCGGCCGGGGTTCTGGCGCCGCCTGCTGGGCGGTGAGCAGGCATGACGATCGACCTCGCGGCCCGCACGACCGCGCTGGAGACCGCCGTGCGCGCGGGGGAGGGGCGCGTCGACGCCGACCTGCTCGCGGACGCGCGGACCGTCGTCGCCCGGGCGCGCGAGCGTGCCGGGCTCTCGGCCGACCACACCGTCGTCGCTCTCGCGGGTGCGACGGGCTCCGGGAAGTCGTCGGTGTTCAACGCGCTCGCCGGCACGGAGCTCGCGACGGTCGGGGTGCAGCGGCCCACCACGTCCCACCCGCTCGCCGCGGTGTGGGGCGCGTCCGGGCCCGCCGCGGGTCCGGCGGGACCGGCCGCGCTCCTCGACTGGCTGGAGGTGCGGCGGCGGCACGAGATGGGGACGCCCCTCACGTCGGGCGACCCCGCCGACGCGCGCGCGGGCGGCGGCCTGCGCGCGCTGCTGCGCGGTCGCCGCGCAGGCGAGCTGACGAGCGGCCTCGTGCTGCTCGACCTGCCCGACCACGACTCGGTCGTCGTCGAGCACCGCGTGCGCGCGGAACGTCTCGTCGAGCGGGCCGACCTGCTCGTGTGGGTCGTCGACCCGCAGAAGTACGCCGACGCCGCGCTGCACGAGCGCTACCTGCGCCCGCTCGCGGGCCACGGGTCCGTCGTCGTCCTCGTGCTCAACCAGGTGGACCGGCTCACGCCCGCCGACGCCGACGCGTGCCTCGCCGACCTGCGCCGGCTCGCGGCGGAGGACGGGCTCGCCGACGCGCGCGTGCTCGGCGTCTCGGCCCGCACCGGCCAGGGCCTGGACGAGCTGCGCGGTCTGCTCGCGGACGCCGCGGCCCGGCGTCGTGCGTCGAACGACCGGCTCGCGGCCGACGTGCGGGCGGTCGCGCGTCGCGTCGCCGCGGCGTGCGGCGAGCCCGTCCCGGAGCGGGCGGCGCGCCGCGCGCGTGACGGCCTGGTCGACGCCCTCGAGGCCGCGGCGGGCGTCCCGACGGTCGTCGCCGCCGTGCGCGGCTCGGCCGTGCGGGACGCGCGCGCCGCGACGGGCTGGCCCGTGACGCGCTGGGTCGGCCGGTTCCGGCCCGACCCCCTGCGCCGCATCGGGCTGCGCACCGGCCCCGCGCCGGGCTCGTCGCGCGCGCGGGCGGCGAAGGAGCTGGGCACGGCCGACACCGCGAGCCGGCCCGAGCTCGCGCGGACCTCGCTCCCGGCGGTCGGTGCCGCGCTGCGCGCCGGAGCCCAGACGGCCGTGCGCGACTACGCGGCCGAGGCCACCGCGGGCGTGCCGGACGACTGGGCGCTCGCCGTGCGCCGTCGGGCGTCCGAGGGCGCGGCCGACCTCGCCGACGCGCTCGACCAGGCCGTCGCGGGGACGGAGCTCGAGGCGGCCCGCCGTCCGGTGTGGTGGCGCGTCGTCGGCGCGTTCCAGTGGCTCGTGCTCGCGGCGCTCGTCGTGGGCCTGCTGTGGCTCGCCGCGCTGTGGGGTTTCACCTACCTGCGCCTGCCGGAGCCGCCGACGCCGGTCCTCACGCTCGGCGGGCCGGGGGCCCCGGAGCTCCCGTGGCCGACGCTGCTCGCGCTCGGCGGGATCGTCGTGGGCGTGCTCGTCGCGCTCGTGTCCCGCGCCGCGGCCGCGGTGGGCGGACGTCGGCGGGCCGCGCGCGCCCGACGGCGCCTGCGCGACGCCGTCGGCCAGGTGGCCGACCGCCGGGTGCGGCTCCCCGTGGGCGAGGAGCTCTCCGCGCTCGCGAGCTGCCGCGCCGCCGCCCTCGTCGCCGCGTCCTGAGCTGCACCCCTCCTGACGCCGAGCACGCGGTTCTCGTCGTCCTGGGCGCCAGGACGACGAGAACCTCGTGCTCGGCGCGGAGGGACCTCGTGGTCGGCGGGCCGGTGGAGAATGGACCCGGTCCGGTGACCGGGGCATCCGTCCTGCCGGTCGCGCCGGGCCGCCCGTCGAGCGAGAGGACCCTCCATGACCCGTCTGCACGTCCCCGTCTCCCTGCGGTGGTCGGACCTCGACGCGTACGCGCACGTCAACAACGTCGAGATGTTCCGCCTGCTGGAGGACGCCCGCATCACCGCGTTCTGGACGCACCCGGACGCGGGCGAGGACGCCTGGCCGACGGCCGTGCTGGAGACCGGCCCCCACGCGACGAGCCACACGCTCGTCGCGCGCCAGGAGATCGAGTACCTGCGCCCGCTCGGCTTCACGCGCACGCCCGTCCGCGTCGAGCTGTGGATCGGGCACCTCGGCGGGGCCAGCCTCGAGGTCTGCTACGAGGTGCACGACGGCGCCGCGCGCTTCGAGCGCACCGGCCCCACCTCGGGCGGGGCGCCGTACGCGAAGGCGGCGACGACGATCGTCGTGGTCGACGCCGCGACGGGCTCGCCCCGGCGCATCAGCGAGGCCGAGCGCGCCGCGTGGGAGCCGTTCGTCGAGGAGCCGCTGACGTTCCGTCGGCGCCGCTGAGCCCTCGGGGCGGCGGCGCGCGCCGCCGCCCCGGTCAGCCCGACTCTCGGTCGTCGCGCGGCCGGTCCGCGGAGGGGCGGCCGCTGCGGGCGGCGCGCTCGGCGGCCTCGGCGACGTTGCGCTGCATCCCGCCGAACACCACGCCGTGGAACGGCTTGACCGCCCACCAGTAGAGCTGGCCCGCGAGCCCGTGGGGGTGGAACAGCGCGCGCTGCGCGAAGTACGTGCGGCCCGGCCCGCTGGCGTCCTCGGGGGAGGGCCCCGGCGCGTCGGGGTCGGTCGCGTCCGGGAGCTCGGCCGCGGCCTCGTCGACGCGCAGCTCGAGCCAGGCGAGGCCCGGGAGCCGCATCTCGGCACGCAGCAGCAGCCGGCGGTCGGGCTCGATCGCCTCGACGCGCCACCAGTCGAGCTCGTCGTCCACGCGGAGGTAGCGCTCGTCGCGCCGGCCGCGGCGCAGGCCCGGCCCGCCGACGACCCGGTCCATGAGGCCGCGCACGCGCCACGCGAGCGACCACGAGTACCAGCCGCCCTGCCCGCCGATCTCCTCGATCACGCGCCAGAGCACCTCGCGCGGCGCGTCCACGACGGTGCGGCGCTCGTCCACGTAGAGCGAGCCGCCCGCCCAGTCGGGGTCGCTCGGCAGCGGGTCCGACGGCGCACCCGGCACCGACGCCGACGACCAGCGCGTCGTGACCTCGCCGTCGTGGATGCGCTCGAGCGCGAGCTCGACGGCCCGGTCGAACCCGATGAGCCCTTCGGGCGGGTCGGGCACGTACTGCGCGATGTCGTGCTCGTGGCACACGACCTCGTGCTGGAGCGACTCGACGAGAGGCCGCGCGATGCCGCTCGGCACGGGCGTCACGAGCCCCACCCAGTGCGACGACAGCCGGGGCGTGAGCACCGGCACGCTGACGATGCGCCGCCGGGGGAGGTTCGCCACGCGCGCGTAGCGCTGCATCATGTCGCGGTAGGTGAGCACGTCGGGACCGCCGATGTCGAAGCCGCGCGAGACGTCGTCGGGCATCGAGGCCGAGCCCACGAGGTAGCGCAGGACGTCGCGGACCGCGATCGGCTGGATGCGGTTGTCGACCCACTTCGGGGTCGTCATGGCCGGGAGCCGCTCGGTGAGGTAGCGCATCATCTCGAACGACGCCGAGCCCGACCCGAGGATCACCGCGGCGCGCAGGACCGTCGTCGGGACGCCCGACGCGAGCAGGATCTCCCCGACCTCCTTGCGCGACGCGAGGTGCGGCGACAGCTCGCCCTCCGGCACGTCGGGGAACAGCCCGCCGAGGTAGACGATGCGCCGCACGCCGGCCTCGCGCGCCGCGCGGGCGAACGTCAGCGCGGTGCGCCGGTCGCGGACCTCGAACGTGCGCCCGGTGCCGAGCGAGTGCACGAGGTAGTACGCCACGTCGGCGCCCTCGAGCGCCGCCCGGATCTGGTCCAGGTCGCTCGCGTCCGCCTCGACGAGCTCGACGTCGTCCGCCCACTCGCGGCCCGCGAGCCGTTCGGGGTGCCGGGCGAGCGCACGGACCTCGAAGCCGGCGCGGAGCAGCTCGGGCACGAGCCGCCCTCCGACGTACCCGGTGACCCCGGTGACCGCGGCCCTCATCCGAGCAGCTCCAGGACCTCGCGCTCGGCGCGCGTCTGCGAGCGCGTCGACCCGATGGTCTCGCCGCGCTCCCACAGGTCGAACAGCCGCGGGTCGATGTACGACGACCGCGCCACGGCGGGCGTGTTCCCGAGCTCCTCCGCGACGTCCTTGACGATCCCCGTGACGACCCGGCGCCGGGCGCGCTCGGACGCGGGCGCCGTGCCGGCGTCGGCCAGCGCGCGCGCCGCGAGCACCGTCGCGTGCCACGTGCGGAAGTCCTTGGGCGTCGCGTCGTCGCCCAGCCGCTCCTTGATGCCGGCCTGCACGTCGGCGCTCGTGACGTCGTGCCACACGGCGCTGCCGGTCGCGTCAACGTCGCGCCACGCGAGCAGCTCGACGCCGCCGCGGCGCCGCTTGAGGGTCGTCACGAGCTCGGCGACGACCGGGTCGTCGACGACCACGTCGCGCACCTGGCCCGACTTCGCCGGGTAGTGGAAGTGCACGCTCCCGTCGCGGCGGACGCGCGCGTGCTCCTTGCGGATCGTGGCGAGGCCGTAGCTGTTGTTCTGCTTCGCGTAGATCTCGCCGCCCGCCCGGAAGTACGCGAGGTCGAGCAGCCGGAACGCGAGCGCCAGCACCTTGTCGCGCGGCATCCCGGGCAGCTCGAGCTCGCGCGCGACCCGGCGCCGGGCGGCGGGCAGCCGACGGCCGACGTCGAGCACGTGGTCGTGCTTGCGGCGCGCCCGCCGCACCTGCCACTGCTCGTGGTAGAGGTACTGGCCGCGCCCGGCGACGTCCCGGCCGAACGCCTGGATGTGCCCGTTGGGGTACCGGCAGATCCAGACGTCGGACCACGCGGGCGGGACCGCGAGGCGCTCGCACCGCACGACCTCCTCCTCGTCGGCCAGGGGCAGGCCCTCGACGTCGAGGAACACCCACGCGTCGCCCTTCGGGCGGCGGGTGTACCCCGGCGAGGTCACGGTCACGCGGCGCAGTCGCACCAGGACAGTGTCGGGCCGACGCGCGTCCGTCGCCCGTCAGAGCGCGGGGAGGCGGACCATGCCCTCCTGGGCGATCGACGCGACGAGCGTGCCGTCCTGCGCGAACACCCGCGCCGCGCCGAGACCGCGGCCGCCCTGGGCGCTCGGGGCCGACTGGACGTAGAGCAGCCACTCGTCCACGCGTGCGTCGCGGTGCCACCACATCGCGTGGTCGAGGCTCGCGATCGACATGTCGGGCGTGACCCAGCTCGTGCCCGCCTGCCGCAGGATCGGCTCGAGCATCACCTGGTCGCACGCGTACGCCATGAGCGCGCGGTGCAGCAGCTGGTCGTCACCGACGTCGCCCCGCGCCCGCATCCACACCATCTGGTGGTCCTTGGGCTCGTGGTCCGGGTGCAGGTAGAGCGACCCGCCCACGTGCCGCAGCTCGAACGCCGAGTGGTGCGACCAGAACCGGGCGATGGGGTGGTCGATGCCGCCGAGCACGTCGAGCGCGGACGGCACGTCCTCGGGGGCCGGGGCGTCGGGCATCTCGGACGAGTGCTCGATGCCGCCCTGCTCCTCCTGGAACGAGGAGATCATCGACAGGATCGGCTTGCCGTGCTGGATCGCGTGCGTCCGGCGGGCGCTGAACGAGCGCCCGTCGCGCAGCCGCTCGACCGCGAAGTCGATGGGCACGTCGAGGCCGCCGGGTCGCAGGAAGTACCCGTGCAGCGAGTGGGGGAGCCGGCCCTCGGGGACCGTGCGGCCCGCGGCGAGGACCGCCTGCGCGAGCACCTGCCCGCCGTAGACGCGGCCCGTCGGCTGGTGCACGGAGACCCCGCGGAAGTGCTCCGGGTCGGCGGCCGACCCGTCGCCGTCGCCGACCCGCTCGAGGCGCAGCACGTCGAGGAGGTGGTTCAGCGGGTTCGGGACCTGCTCGCGCGGGGCGGCGTCCGACGTCGGGCCGGGGGAGGCCGACGAGGTCGACGGCGGGGTGGGCTCGGGGGTCACGGGTGGGGGCTCCTTCGCTCGGGCGGCGGGTCGGTCAGTCCTCGAAGGTGTTGAGGAGGGAGTGCGCCGCGCGCTCCAGATAGTCCCACAGCGTCGCCTCCTGGATCGGCGGCAGGTCCAGGGTGTCGACGGCGGCGCGCATGTGCGCGAGCCAGCGGTCGCGCGCGTCGGGGTTGACCTTGAAGGGCGCGTGCCGCATGCGCAGGCGGGGGTGCCCGCGCTGCTCGCTGTACGTCGTCGGGCCGCCCCAGTACTGCTCGAGGAACGCGGTGAGCCGCCATCGCGCCGGGCCGAGGTCCTCCTCCGGGTACATGGGCCGCATGACCGGGTCGTCCGCGACGCCCTCGTAGAACGCGTCGACGAGCCGCACGAACGTCTCGTGGCCGCCGACCTCGTCGTAGAACGTGCGGCTCGGGCGGACCGGCGCGGCCGCGTCCGCGGGGCCGGCCGGTGCGCCGTTCGAGAGACCGGCGACGGGCAGCGTCGGGCGGGGGGTGGGCTCGGTCGTCACCGGCCCATCATCGCACCGGCCGCGGCGCGCTCCCGAGCCCGGAGCCGTCGCCCGGGGTGGTCCGGGCGCACGTCACAGCCCGAGCTCGGCGAGCACCGGCAGGTTCTCGCGGACGACGGCGCGCGCCTGGGCCGCGCTCTCCGCCTCGACCGCGAGGCGCGCGAGCCGTCGGCACTCGTCGACGTCGACCTCGCGCAGGAGCGCCGCGACGTCGGGGATGGCGCGGGCCGTCATGGACAGCGACGACACCCCGAGCCCGACGAGCACGACGGCGAGCACCGGCTGGGACGCCGCCTCGCCGCACACCCCCACGGGCCGGCCCTGCTGGGCCCCGCCCGCGCACGTCGCCTCGACGAGCCGGAGGACGGCAGGCTGCCACGGGTCGCTCAGCTCGGCGAGCGACCCGAGGAGCCGGTCCGCGGCCATCGTGTACTGCGTGAGGTCGTTCGTGCCGATGGACGCGAAGGCCGCGCGCGCGAGGATCGGCCCGGAGAGCAGGGCCGCGCTCGGGACCTCGACCATGACGCCCGCCACGTCGAGCCCGTGCGCGCGGCAGCGCTCGACGAACCACTCGGTCTCCCCGACGGTCGAGACCATGGGCGCCATGACCCACACCTCGGCCTCCTCGGCCGCGGCCGCCTGCGCGATCGCGTCGAGCTGCTGCTCGAGGAGCTCGGGCCAGCGGGCGGCGGTGCGCAGCCCGCGCACGCCGAGCGCCGGGTTCTCCTCGTCGTCGACCGTGAGGAAGTGCAGCGGCTTGTCCGCGCCGGAGTCGAGGGTGCGGATCACGACCTTGCGCCCGCCGAACTCGTGGAAGACGGTGCGGTAGGCGGCGACCTGCTCCTCGACGGTCGGCGGCTGCTCGCGGTCCAGGAAGCAGAACTCGGACCGGAACAGCCCGACGCCCTCCGCGCCGGACGCGGCCGCCGCCGCGGCACCCGCCGGGTCGCCGACGTTCGCGAGGAGCTGCACGCGGTGCCCGTCGCGCGTGCGCCCCGTGCCGTCGAACGTGCGCACCTGCTGCGAGCGGGCCCGCGCCGCGGCCACCTGCTCGGGCGACGGGTGCACGACGACGGTCCCCGCCGCGCCGTCGACGAGGACGACGTCCTCGGGGGCGAGCGCCGCGCTCGCTCCCGTGGCCGCGACGACGGCGGGGATGCCCTTGGCGTTCGCGACGATCGCGGTGTGCGACGTCGGCCCGGCGCCGTCGGTGACGATCGCGAGCACGCGCGCGGGGTCGAGCGCGGCCGTGGCCGACGGCGCGAGGTCGTACGCGACGAGGACGAACGGCTCGGCGTGCTCGGGCACCCCGGGCGCGGGGCGGTCGGTGAGGGCCGCGACGAGCCGGTCGCGGACGTCCGCGACGTCGCGGGCGCGCTCGGCGAAGTACCCGCCGAGCTCGGTGAACTGCCGCACGACCTCCTCCGCGGCCTCCCACACCGCGCGCTCGGGCACCAGGTGTTCGTCGAGCACGCGGCGCCGCGCGTCGGCCGCGAGCGTGGGGTCGGCCGCCATGGCCGCCGTCGCCTCGAGCACGTCGCGCGCGTCGCCGTCGGCGGCGTCGGCCGCGCGCTGGAGGTCGCCCGCGACCTGCTCCGCCGCGGCGTCGACACGCCGGGCCTGCGCCTCGTGGTCCTCGCGCGGGCCCATCCGCAGCCCGGGTGCCGGCTCGTCGATCGCCTCCGGCATGAGCACCACCGGCCCGACGACCGTGCCGGGGCACACGCCGATGCCCGTGATGACCTGCCGTGCCTCGTCCTCGGTTCCGCCCGTCACGACCCTCGCTCCTGTCCGCCTCGGGCGTGCGACCCGGGTGCCCGGGCCGGTGCGCACGCGTGCCCGTCACGGTCCGACCGCCAGGCCGCCGCGCACGTCCCTGTTGCGGGGGCGTTGCGGGGCCGCGTCGATCCGGTGACAACCTCGCCAGGAGACTAGGCTGTTCCCAGGTGCTCGGCACCCCGACACCCCGGATCCCCCGCGCGGATCCCCACCCGCGACTCGCCTCAGGAGACACTTTCGATGAGCACCCCCTCGGACCAGAAGGCACAGAACATCCTCGACGCCCTCGGGGGTCAGGGCAACGTGGTCGACCTCGAGCCGTGCATCACGCGCCTGCGCGTCGAGGTCACGGACCCCCAGCTCGTCGACGAGGCGCGGCTCAAGGCGACGGGCGCGTTCGGCGTCGTGCGCTCGGGCCGCGTCGTCCAGGTCATCGTCGGCCCGGAGGCCGACAACCTCGCCGCGGAGCTCGACGGCCTGCGCTGAGCCTCCACCGGGTCCCTCCCCACGGAGGGACCGGCGCCGTCGTGGTCGTGCCCGACGGCGCCGCGCGGCTCAGGACGCCGGGCCCCCCGCCGTGTCCTGCACCACGGTCGCCGCGGCGGCGCCGCGCCTCTCGCGGGCCGCCTGCGCGGACCTGTCGTCCGGGTCCTCGGGCCGCGCGTCTGCCCGGTCGTCGGGCAGGGACGGGGAGTGGTCGAGGACGACCACCTGCTGCGCCCCGGCGAGCGGGATGCGCGCGTCGGACAGCGCCTGCCGGACGCGCGAGCGCAGCGCGCGCGCCACCTCCCACTGCATCGCGGCCTGCGTCTTCACCTGCACCTTGAGCTGCAGGGCCTCGGCCGTCATGGCCTCGATGCCCGTGACCTCGGGCGGCTCGAGGAAGTACGTGCCGAGCACCGGGTCGCTCCCGACGTCCTCGGCGGCCGCGAGCAGCGCCGCGCGCACGGCCTCGACATCGGCCCAGTACGCGACGCGGACGTCCACCACCGCGCGTCCCCACTCCTGGGTCTTGTTGCCCGTGCGCAGGATCTCGCCGTTCCGGACGAACCACAGCGTGCCGTTGCCGTCGCGGACCTTCGTCACGCGCAGCGCGACCTCCTCGACGGTGCCCGTGACCTCGCCGAAGTCGACCGTGTCGCCCACGCCGTACTGGTCCTCGAGGAGCATGAACGTGCCCGAGAGGAAGTCCTTCACGAGGCTCTGCGCGCCGAAGCCCAGCGCGACGCCCGCGATCCCGGCCGACGCGAGGAACGGCGCGATGTTCACGCCGAGCTCGGTGAGGACCATGAGCACGATCGTCGCGCCGATGACGATGTTCGCGGTCGAGCGCAGCACCGAGCCCACGGTCCGCGCCCGCTGCGCCCGACGGGCGCTCGCGAGCGGGTTCGCGCGCAGCAGCACCGTGCCGACCTCGGACTGGCCCAGGCCCTTGAGCCGCTTGCCCCGCAGCGTGGGCGTGCCCTCGGCGATGTGCTCGGAGACGCGGCGGATGAGCCGGCGCACGACCGCGAGGACGAGCGCGCCGATCACGACGATGAGCAGGACGCGCAGCGGGAGGCCGACGAACCACTCGAACCAGTCGTCGGGGTTGCTCGCGTCGAAGCCGTTCGCGAGCTCTTCCGTGACCTCCGCGGGCGCGCGCACGGCAGGAGCGAGAAGGGGGAGGGACATGCGGGCAGGGTACCCGGGGCACATGAGAGCGCCCCGGGCACGCCGGGCGATCGTCCTGCCCGCAAGGCCCTGGTCTGGCAGGATGCAGGCGTGAGCGAACCCCCGCAGACGGACCTGCCCGAGCCGTTGGTGCAGCTGGCCGACGCCCACGGCGTCGCGTCCGACTTCTGGGACTTCGACGGGACGCGCCGCCAGGTCCGGGCCTCCACCCTCGTCGCCGTGCTGGAGGCCCTCGGCGTCCCCGCGTCGTCCCCGGAGAAGGTCGCCGTCAGCCTCGAGCACTCGCGCGACGACGCGTGGCGGCAGATGCTGCCCCCGACCGTGGTCGTCCGGCAGGGGGACGCGGTGCCGGTCCCCGTGCACGTCCAGGACGGCTCCGCCGTCGACGTCTGGGTCGAGCTCGAGGCCGAGCAGGGCCGCCCCGGCGGCGCGGGCGGCCACCACGCCGCCCGCCCTGCGCGCGAGCGTCGCGACCTCGGCCAGCTCGACCTGTTCGTCGAGCCGCGCACCGTCGACGGCCGGCGCGTCGGCCGCGCGACGTTCGAGATCCCGGCCGACCTGCCCCTCGGGTGGCACGACCTCCACGCCGAGAGCGACGGTGCCCACGCGCGCGCGACGCTCGTCGTGACGCCGCAGCGGCTCGAGCTGCCCGCCGCCGTCGCGGAACGCCGCGCGTGGGGCTTCATGGCCCAGCTGTACTCGGTGCGCTCGCGCGCGTCCTGGGGCGTCGGCGACCTGGCCGACCTGGCGGACCTCGCCTGGCTCGCCGCGCACGAGGCCGGCGCGGACTTCGTCCTCGTCAACCCGCTGCACGCCGCCGAGCCGCGCACCCCCATGACGCCCTCGCCCTACCTCCCGACGAGCCGGCGCTTCGTCAACCCGCTGTACATCCGGGTCGAGGACATCCGCGAGACGGGGTACCTGTCCGCGGCCGACCGCTCGCTCGTCGAGTGGGCGTTCGACCCGGTGCGCGACCTCGACACCGACCCCGGCCCCATCGACCGCGACGCCGCGTGGGAGGCCAAGAAGGCGGCGCTCGAGGTCGTGTTCACCGCGCCCCGGTCGACCGCCCGGCAGGCGTCGCTCGACGCGTTCCGCGCCGAGCAGGGCAAGGGGCTCGAGGACTTCGCCACGTGGTGCGCGCTCGCCGACCACTACGGCGACCGCGACTGGCCGCCCGGCGCGTCCGACCCGAACGGCCCGACCGTCGCGGCGCTGCGCGAGCAGCTCGCCGACCGCGTCGAGTTCTACTGCTGGCTCCAGTGGGTGGCCGACGAGCAGCTGCGCGTCGCCCAGCGCACCGCGCGCGAGGCGGGGATGTCGGTGGGGATCATGCACGACCTCGCGGTCGGCGTGCACCCCGAGGGCGCGGACGTCTGGTCGCACCGGGGCGTGCTGGCCACCGGGGTGTCCGTCGGGGCGCCGCCGGACATGTACAACCAGCAGGGGCAGAACTGGTCCCAGCCGCCGTGGCACCCGCGCGCGCTCGCGCGGGCCGGGTACGCCCCGTACCGCGACATGCTGCGCACCGTCCTGCGGCACGCGGGCGCGATCCGGATCGACCACGTCATCGGCCTGTTCCGGCTGTGGTGGATACCGGGCGGCGCGCGCGCCGACGCGGGCGCGTACGTCCGCTACGACCACGAGGCCCTCGTCGGCATCCTGTGCCTCGAGGCGCACCGCGCGGGCGCGATGGTCATCGGCGAGGACCTCGGCGTGTTCGAGCCCTGGGTGCGCGACTACCTCGCGGACCGCGGCGTCCTCGGCACGTCCGTCCTGTGGTTCGAGAAGACCGACGACGGCCGTCCGCTGCCCCCGGAGGACTACCGGCGCCTCGCGCTCGCGACCGTCACGACGCACGACCTGCCGCCCACGGCCGGGTACCTCGCGGGCGAGCACGTCGAGCTGCGTGACCGTCTGGGCGTGCTCACGGAGGACGTCGCCGACGTGCGGCGTGCCGCGCGCGCCGAGCGGGATGCGATGATCGCGTTCCTGCGCGAGCGCTCGCTCGTGGGCGAGGACCCGTCCGAGCGCGAGCTCGTCGAGGCTCTGCACCGGCTCGTCCGCAGCACCCCCGCCGTGCTGCTCGGCGTCTCGCTGGCCGACGCCGTGGGGGAGCGCCGCTCGCAGAACCAGCCCGGAACGGACCAGGAGTACCCGAACTGGAAGGTGCCGCTCGGCGACTCGTCGGGCAACCTCGTCCTGCTCGAGGACCTCTTCGACTCCGCCCGCCTGCGCTCGCTCGCCAAGGCGATGAACGACTCCCTCTGACCGCCCGAGCCGCCCGAGCAGGCCGTCCTGGCCCGTCCTGGCCGCCGCACGCGCCGGGACCGCCTGCTCGACGCGCCGGTACCGCCTGGTCGAGGACCCGCGCGGACCCACGCCGGACGACGAGCGCCGGGCCGCTCCGTCGGACGGAGCGACCCGGCGCGGGATCGTGAGGGGCGCCGGCCCGGCGGGTCAGGCGTCGGCGGCCTGGGCGGCGAGGGCGCGCTCGACGCCGGCGAGGTTCTCCACGACGAGCCGGCGCAGCGCGGGGGCGGCGTCGGCGTTCGCGTCGAGCCACTCCTGCGTCGCGTCGCGCAGCACCGTGCTCGCGAGCGGCGCGGGGTAGAGGCCAGTGACGAGCGCCTCGGCGATGTGGTACGACCGCTGGTCCCACAGGGGGAGCAGCGCGTCGAAGTACGCGCCGACGAGCGGGGCGAGCGACTCGGGGTCGTTGACGTGCTGGAACCCGAGCGTGGTGGCGCGGACGATCGCGTTGGGGGCGTCGTCCGAGCCGACGAGGCGGTCGAACGCGGCGCGCTTCGCCGCGGCGGTGGGCACGGTCGCGCGGGCCCGCGCGGCGGACTGCTGACCCGTCGCGGTCGAGTCGGCGTCGAGCGTCGCCTCGATCTCGGCGTCGTCCGCGAGGTCGAGCAGGACGAGCCCCTCGAGGATCTCCCAGCGCAGGTCGGTGTCGATCTCGAGCCCGTCGAGGGCCGCGGAGCCGTCGAGCAGCGACCGCAGCGCCTCGCCGTGCGCGGGCGTGGACGCGAGGTGCGCGAAGAACTTCACGAGCTGGAACTGCAGGTCCGAGCCCGGGGCGGCGTCCTGCGCGAGCGACCAGAGCACGTCGCCGACGTGCGCGAGCGTCTCCTCGCGGCGCTCCGGCGCGACGTACGTCTTCGCGGCGAGCGCGAGCTGGTTGAGCGTCGTACGGATCGTCGTCGACTCGGTCTCGCGGGCGATGTTGCCCAGCACGAGGCGCACGTAGTCGCTGGCCGGGGTCTCGCCGTCGCGCGTCGCGTCCCACGCGGAGCCCCAGACGAGCGAGCGGGCCAGCGGGTCGGCGAGGTCCGCGAGGTGCTCGGTCGCGACCTGGAGCGACGCGGGGTCGAGACGGATCTTCGCGTACGCGAGGTCGTCGTCGTTGAGCAGGACCAGCTGCGGGCGGTCGAGGCCGAGCAGCTCGGGGATCTCGGTGCGCGGCCCGGCCACGTCGACCTCGGTGCGGTGCACGCGGGTCAGGATCTGTTCGCCGTCGACGTCCTGCACGTCGTAGAAGCCGATCCCGAGCCGGTGCGGACGCAGCGTCGGGTGGTCGGCGGCCGCCGTCTGCACCACGGAGAAGGTGGTGAAGCGGCCGTGGGCGTCGAGGTCGAACTCGGGTCGCAGCGTGTTCACGCCCGCGGTCTCCAGCCACAGCGCGGACCACGCGGTGAGGTCGCGGCCGCTCGTGGTCTCGAGCTCGACGAGCAGGTCGCGCAGCTCCGTGTTGCCCCACGCGTGCTTGCGGAAGTAGGCCGCGACGCCGGCGAGGAACTGCTCCTTGCCGACCCACGCGACGAGCTGCTTGAGCACGGACGCGCCCTTGGCGTAGGTGATGCCGTCGAAGTTGACGAACACGTCCTCGAGGTCGTTGATCGTCGCGACGATGGGGTGCGTCGAGGGCAGCTGGTCCTGGCGGTAGGCCCAGGACTTCTCCATCGCGGCGAACGTCGTCCAGGCCTCGCGCCACTCGGTCGCCTCGGCGGTCGCGAGCGTCGACGCGTACTCCGCGAACGACTCGTTGAGCCACAGGTCGTTCCACCACTTCATGGTCACGAGGTCGCCGAACCACATGTGCGCGAGCTCGTGGAGGATCGTCACGACGCGACGCTCCTTGACCGCGTCGGTGACCTTGGACCGGAAGACGTACGTCTCGGTGAACGTCACGCACCCGGCGTTCTCCATCGCGCCCATGTTGTACTCGGGCACGAAGAGCTGGTCGTACTTGTCGAACGGGTACGGGTGCTCGAACGCGGACTCGAAGAACGCGAAGCCCTCGCGCGTCTTGTCGAACACGTAGTCGGCGTCCATGTGGTCGGCGAGCGACGCGCGGCAGAAGACCCCGAGCGGGATCGTGCGGCCGTCGGACGACGTGAGCTCGCTGCGCTCCACGACGTAGGGACCCGCGACGAGCGCGGTGATGTACGACGAGATGCGCGGCGTCGGCTCGAACGCCCAGCGTGCGACCTCGACGTCGCCGGCGCCGGTGCCGGTCGGGTCGGCCTTCGTGCCGAGCGCCTCGGGTGCGGGCGTCGGCTGGTTGCTCACGACCTCCCACGCCGCGGGCGCGGTGACCGTGAACGCGAACGTGGCCTTGAGGTCGGGCTGCTCGAACACGGCGAACACGCGCCGCGAGTCGGGGACCTCGAACTGCGTGTAGAGGTAGACCTCGCCGTCGACCGGGTCGACGAACCGGTGCAGGCCCTCGCCCGTGTTCGTGTACGCGCAGTCGGCGACGACGCGCAGCTCGTTGTCGGCCGCGAGGCCGTCGAGCGCGATGCGCGAGTCGGCGAACACCTGCGCCGGGTCGAGCGGGCGGCCGTTGAGCACGACCTCGCGCAAGGTCGGCGCGACGAGGTCGACGAACGTGCTCGCGCCCTCGGTCGCGGTGAACCGCACCACGGTCGTCGACGCGAACGTCGTCGCCCCCGTCGTGAGGTCGAGGTCGACCTCGTAGGACTGGACGTCGACGATCGCCGCGCGCTCGCTCGCCTCGGCGCGGGTGAGGTTCTCTCCGGGCACTGCATCTCCTCGGTCTCGTGGTCGGGCCGGTCGGCCTCGACGGCGGCCTGTGGGCCACGGACGATCATCCCACGCGTGCCCGCGCCCGCTCCCGGGAATACGCTGCGGTCGCGCGGTGTCGGAACGGGGTGGGGACGCCGTCGGCCCGGCCGCGCGCGCCCCGGCGACCCGGACCCCCGGGCGCGACCCACGACGAAGGAGACCGCCCCGTGACGCTCACCGCGACGACCGACCCGACCGCGACCGAGGACGACCTGCGCGTCGCCGACTTCTGGTTCGACCCCGTGTGCCCGTGGGCGTGGATGACGAGCCGCTGGATGGGCGAGGTCGAGCAGGTGCGCGACGTCACCGTCCGCTGGCACGTGATGAGCCTCGCGGTGCTCAACGAGGGCCGGGACCTGCCGGAGGAGTACCGCGAGCTCATGGAGAAGGCGTGGGGCCCGGTGCGCGTGGTCACCGCCGCGCGCGTCGAGCACGGCGAGGACGTCGTCAAGCCCCTCTACGACGCGATCGGGACGCGCCTGCACCCGGGCGGCCGCGCGGACTACGACGCCGTGGTGCGCGAGGCGCTCGCCGAGGTGGGCCTGCCCGCGTCGCTCGCGGAGGCGGCGGGCTCCGACGCCTACGACGAGCAGCTGCGCGCGTCGCACGCCGAGGGCATCGGTCGCGTCGGCGAGGACGTCGGGACGCCCGTCGTCGCGTTCGGCGGGACGGCGTTCTTCGGCCCCGTGGTGACGCCCGCCCCGAAGGGCGAGGCCGCCGGGCGGCTGTGGGACGGGTGCGTGCTGGTCGCGAGCACGCCGGGCTTCTTCGAGCTCAAGCGCACGCGCACCCAGGGCCCGGTCTTCGGCTGACGGCACGGGCACGGCGTCGCCTCGTGCGGACGTCGTGCCGACGACGTGCAGACCCCGGGGGCGGGGGCGTCGCGGGGCTCCCGGGGTTCGACCGGTGCGGGTGGCTCGTGCCATGCTTCGTCAGTTCGCGGGCGGTGTCAGGAGCAGCGCCCGCCGCCCGGTCGCGCCGGGCGAGTCCGCCGAGGAAGCCCGCGAGGAGCCGAGCATGTCCCCGAACGCACCCGTGCCACCGCCGCCGCCGCCGCCCGGCGGCGTCCCGGGGGCCGCGGTCGGTCGTGACGACGCCCAGCCGACCACGGCGTTCGCACCCGTGCCCGCGCACGCGTCCTCGGGGCTGCCCTCCTTCGCCGCGACGAGCGGCCCCACGGCCCAGGCACCGCGCGCCACGCCCGCGGACGGCCAGCCGACCGTCGTCGCCTCGGCGGCGTCCTTCCAGGCGACGACGGTCCAGCACGTCACGCCGATCACGCAGCTCCCGACGGCGGCGCAGCCCGCGGTCCCGGTGCCCTCGCCGTCCCCCGCGCCGCCGCAGCGCGTGCGCTACGCGACCGAGCAGAACGGCTTCGGCGTCGCGGCCCCGGTCGGGACGGCCGCGGGCCGTCCGGGCTACGCGCCGGGCGACACGTCGGCCGGGTACGCCGCGGCAGGCCCGTACGCGGGCGGTCCCGCGGCGTACGAGCCGACCGGCCAGCCCGCCTACGCGGCGGCCACGCCGCCGTCGCAGCAGCCGGCGTACCACCCCCCGGCCTCGGCGACCCCCGCCGCCGCCCCGCGCGCGGCGTCGACGGGCGCGCCGTCCGGCCCGTCGACCGGCGGGCGCGACGGACGCGGCGGGAGCGGCGGCGGTCGCGGCTCGGACCGTCTGGGTGCGGGGTGGATCGCGTTCATCGTGGTCGACGCGCTGCTCGTCCTCGGGGCGATCGTCTTCGCGATCTCGTTGCTCGGCGGCGGCGACGAGGAACCGCTCGGCGGGGCCCCCACGTCCCCGGCGGCGTCCGCCACGGAGGGTGCGGGAGAGACGGCGCCGGCCGAGCCCACGGTGTCCGAGACGTTCGCGTCCGAGTCGCGGAACATCACCTGCGAGGTGACGGACGTCAGCGCGACGTGCGTCATCGCCCAGCTCGGCGCGCAGCCCGCCCCGGTGGACGGGTGCGACGGCACGGTGGGCTACAAGGTCGTCCTCGACGCCGACGGCAGCGTCGACCAGCCGTGCGTGCCCGCGGCCGAGCAGCCGCAGCCCGCGCCGGGGGACACCGCGATCCTCGACTACGGCACGTCCAAGACGGTCGGCCCCTTCACGTGCGACAGCGCGGAGACCGGCATGACGTGCCGCGACGACGCCACGGGCAAGGGCTTCACGATCGCGCGCGCGGGCATCCGGACGCTCTGACCGGACCGACCACCACGCACGAGGGCCCGCGGCGGGACGACCCGCCGCGGGCCCTCGTGCGTCCGGCGTCACCAGATGCGCACGCGCTCCTCGGGCGCGAGGTAGAGCGCGTCGCCCGGCTGCACGTCGTAGGCGCGGTAGAACTCGTCCACGTTGCGCACGACCCCGTTGCAGCGGAACTCGTTGGGCGAGTGCGGGTCGGTCGCGATGCGCCGCACGACCTCCTCGTCCCGCCCCTTCGACTGCCACACCTGGGCCCAGCCGAGGAACACGCGCTCGATGCCCGTGAGCCCGTCGACGACGGGCGCCTCGTCCAGCGGGCGGCCGAGGGCGATGCGGTAGGCCTTGAGCGCGATGGACAGGCCGCCGAGGTCGCCGATGTTCTCGCCGATGGTCAGCGCGCCGTTGACGTGCGGGCCGTCCTCGCCGAGCTGGGCGGGGCGGTACGCGTCGTACTGGGCGACGAGCGCCGTCGTGCGCTTCTCGAACTCCTCGCGGTCGCGCGCCGTCCACCAGTCCTCGAGGCGGCCCGCGCCGTCGTACTTGGAGCCCTGGTCGTCGAACCCGTGACCGATCTCGTGGCCGATCACGGCGCCGATGCCGCCGTAGTTCACGGCGTCGTCGGCCTCGGGGTCGAAGAACGGGGGCTGGAGAATCGCGGCGGGGAAGACGATCTCGTTCATGCCCGGGTTGTAGTAGGCGTTGACCGTCTGGGGCGTCATGAACCACTCGTCGCGGTCGAGCGGCCGGCCGATCTTGCCGAGCTCGCGGTCCTGCTCGAACGCGTGCGCGCGGCGCACGTTGCCGACGAGGTCGTGCGCGTCGACGACGAGCGCCGAGTAGTCGCGCCACCGCACGGGGTAGCCGATCTTCGGCGTGAAGGCCTCGAGCTTGGCGAGCGCCTTCTCCTTCGTCTCGTCGGTCATCCAGTCGAGCGTCGTGATCGACTCGCGGTAGGCGGCCACGAGGGACGCGACGAGCTCCTCCATGCGCGCCTTGTGCGCGGGCGGGAAGTGCCGCGCGACGTACTGGGCGCCGACGGCCTCGCCGAGCGCGCCCTCGACGACGGAGACGGCGCGCTTCCAGCGCTCGCGCACCTCCTGCGCTCCCGACAGCGTGCGCCCGTAGAAGTCAAAGTTCGCCTCGACGAGGTCGTCGGTGAGGTAGGGCGCCCGGGCGGTGACGAGGTGGTACACCATCCACAGCTTCCAGTCCTCGAGCGGCTCGCTCGCCCAGAGCTCGGCGAACCCGGCGGCGAAGTCCGGCTCGCGCACCACGACGTCGTCGAGCGAGCCCTGCGGCGCGCCGAGCGCGAGGACCCACGCACGCCAGTCGAACCCGGGCGCCTCCTCCACGAGCGCGGTGAGCGTGCGCGGGTTGTAGGTGAGGTCGGCGTCGCGGTCGCGCACGACGTCCCAGTGCTTCGCGGCGAGCCTCGTCTCGAGCGCCATGATCCGCTCGGCGGCGTCCTCGGGCGTCGCGCCCCACGTCTCGGACGTCACGCCCGCGAGCGCGAGCATGCGCGCGACGTGCGGCACGTACTTCTCGCGCACGGGCGCGTACTGGTCCTCGCGGTAGTACGCCTCGTCCGGCAGGCCGAGCCCGGACTGGTAGAGGTAGGCGACGTAGCGCTCGGGGTCCTTCGCGTCGTTGTCGACCCAGAACCCGACGGCGCCGGCGCCGCCCGTGCGCTGGAGGGCGCCGAGCGCGCCGGTGAGCTCGGCCTGCGTCGTCGCGGACGCGATCAGCGCGAGGTCGGGCTGCAGCGGCGTGGTGCCGAGCGCCTCGATGCGCTCGGTGTCCATGAAGCTCGCGTAGAGGGCCCCGACCTTCGCGGCGTCCGGCCCGACGTCCGCGCCGCCCGCCGCGACCTGCTCCCCGAGGTCCGTGATGATCTCGCGGACGTGCACCTCCGCCTGGTCGTAGAGCGCCCGGAACGCGCCGTCCATCGCGCGGTCGGCGGGGATCTCGTGCGTCGCGAGCCAGCGGCCGTTGACGTGGCGGTACAGGTCGTCCTGCGGGCGGACGGCGGGGTCCAGCGCGTCGAGGTCGATGCCGGAGCGCGCGGCGTCGGGGGTGTCGGACGAGGCCGGAGGCGTGGACGTCGGGGAGGTCTGTGTCATGCGTCTCAGGCTACGGCCTCACCCCGGCGGCGAGGGGGCCCGCTGGGGCATGATGAGCCCATGCGCGTTCACATCGCCGCGGACCACGCCGGCTACGAGCTCAAGACCCATCTCGTCGAGCACCTGGGGGCGGCGGGTCACGACGTCGTCGACCACGGTGCCCACACGTACGACGCGCAGGACGACTACCCGTCGTTCTGCTTCGCGGCGGGCGAGGCGGTGGCGGCGGAGCCCGGTTCGCTGGGCGTCGTCATCGGCGGCTCCGGCAACGGCGAGCAGATCGCGGCGAACAAGGTCGTCGGCGTGCGCGCCGCGCTCGCCTGGAACCTGGAGACCGCGCGCCTCGGGCGGCAGCACAACGACGCGAACGTCGTCGCGGTGGGCGCGCGCCAGCACTCGGTGGACGAGGCGGTCGAGCTCGTCGACGCGTTCCTCGCGGAGCCGTTCAGCGGCGACCCGCGTCACCAGCGCCGCATCGACCAGCTCGCGGCGTACGAGGCGGCGCGCGGCACCTCGGCCTGACGTGCCCGAGGGCCACACCGTCCACCGCCTCGCGCGCGCCTTCGGCGAGCTCTTCACGGGCGAGCCGCTCGCGGTGAGCAGCCCGCAGGGCCGGTTCGCCCCCGGCGCGGCCCTGCTCGACGGGCGCGTGCTCGTCGCGAGCGAGGCGTGGGGCAAGCAGATGTTCCTCGGCTTCGCCGCGCCGGGTGCCGCGTCCGACGACGTCCGCTGGCTCCGCGTGCACCTCGGTCTCTACGGGGCGTGGACGTTCGCGGGCGACGGCAGCACCGCCGTCGTGCACGCGATCGGCGCGCCCCGGCGCCGGATCGGCGAGCGCGAGACCGTCCCGGCGGGCCCGGGGGAGGCACCCGGCGCGCCCGACGACGCCTGGTCGCCCCCGCCGCCGCGCGGCGCCGTGCGCGTCCGGCTCGTCGGCGCGCACGCGGTCGCCGACCTCACGGGCCCGACGGCGTGCGAGGTCGTGACGGCCGACGAGAAGCGTGCCGTCGAGGACCGGCTCGGGCCCGACCCGATCCGTGATCCGGGCCCCGGCGAGCCGGATGCGCGCGACGCGTTCGTCGCCGCGGTGCGGCGCTCGCGCAGCCCCGTCGGGCTGCTCCTCATGAATCAGGACGTCGTCGCGGGCGTGGGGAACATCTACCGCGCGGAGGCGCTGTTCCGGGCCGGGCTCGACCCGATGCGGCCCGGCCGCGACGTGCCCGCGGAGGACCTGCGCGGGTTGTGGGACGACCTCGTCGTGCTCATGCACGACGGCGCACGCACGGGCGCGATCGTCTCGACCCGCCCGGAGCACCGCGACGACGGCACGGCCCCCGACGGCTTGGCCCCCGACGGCGCCGCCCCCGACGGCGCGGCGACCGGGCGGCGGCGCGTGCGGCAGAACACCGACGTCGCGCCGGGCGCCGTGCCCGCGGACGAGGCGTTCTACGTCTACCACCGCGACGGGCTGCCGTGCCGGGTGTGCGGCACGCCCGTGCTGCTCAAGGAGCTCGCGGGGCGCAACCTCTTCTGGTGCGGCGTCTGCCAGACGTGACCGCGGGTGCACCCGGGACCCGGGTGCACCCGCCGCGTCAGAACACCCAGCTGCACACCGGCGCGACGGGCCAGCCGAAGGCCGCGCTCGCGCGTGCGAGCGCGCCGGGGGAGTGCTCGGTGACGAGACCCGCCGCGCCGAGGGCTGCGAGCGACGTCCCGCCCAGGTAGGCCGCGCCGAGCTCGCGCACGTCGAGCGAGACGTCCGCCGCGTCGTCGGTCCGCTCGGCCGCCACCGCGCCGAAGGCCTCCGCCCGCAGGCGCCAGCGTCCCGCGTTGTCGGGCAGGCGCGCGTCGGTCACGTGCAGGACGACGTCGACGTCCGCGGCGTACCGGCGCGCGGCCAGCGCGCCGGGCACGTCCACGACCCGGACCCACAGGTTGTCCGCGAGGCGCGGCGACGCGGAGCGCGGGTCCACGAGCAGGCTCGTGACGACGTCGTCCACGGGCAGCATGAAGGGCGTCACCTCGTGCGTGAGGTCGAGGTCGGTGAGCACGCCCCACAGCGCGCGGGCGGCCGCGGCGTCGAGCGCGACGACCTCGCCCGTGCTCACCGGGCCGCGCGGGCCCGTCGCCTCCCACGAGAGCTTGCGGTGGAAGCGCGCGTACCCGCGCGGCTCGCCGTCGAGCTCGACGACCGCGATGCGCGTGGGCTCGCGGTCCTTGCGCCACACCTTGGCGTCGTCCCAGAACGTCGCCTGGAGCTCGGGCGTCTCGCGCGTCGCCCACCCCGGACGGTTGATGCCCGCGCCCTGGCCCGTCGGGTCGGCGCCCGCGCGCTCGTGGATCGTCGCGACGAGCTCGCCGTGCCGCGCGCGGTCCGCGCGCTCGATCCGGACGGTGTGCCGCTCCGCGCCCGGGACGTCGCGCAGCGCGACGCCGCGCGGGACGGTGAGCCGCACGTCGTCGGCCGCCTTGCCGTACCCGAAGCGGCCGTAGATGGCCGCCTCCGCCGCGAAGAGCGCCGAGACCGGCTCGCCCCGCTCGCGGCACCGGGCGAGGTGCGTGTCGATCATCGCGCTGAGGATGCCGCGCCGCCGGTGCGCGGGGTGGACGCCCACCCAGGTGAGGCCCGCGACCGGCGCGGTCGCCCCGGGGACCGGGAAGCGCGCGAACGGGTACGACGCGTGCATCGCCACGAGCTCGTGCCGCACGGGGCGCGCGCCGTCGACCGGCGGCGCGTCGACGTCCTCGCGCTCGACCGTCACGCCGAGCGCGCGCTCCCACGTGAGCGGGAACGGGAGGTCGACGAGCTCGTCGACCTCGACCGGGGAGGGGAACGTGGTCGTGTCGAGGTCGAGCACGTCGCGCAGGTCGGCGGACGTGAGGGGGACGATCTCGTAGCCGTCGGGGAGGCGGGCGGGTCGGTGGTCGTTCATGCCCCCGATCCTCCTGTCCCGGGCCGTGCGCGCGCCAGGACATTCGCGACGGCTAGGGTCGGGCGCCATGGCACGACGCACCCCCGGACGCGGCGGCGACGACGACCGCGCCGACCCCCGGGCCCTCGCCCAGGAGTACGCGACCGCGGTGCTCGACCTCGTGCGGCGCGTCCCGCCCGCGCGGGCCATGACCTACGGGCTCGTCGCGGAGATCGTCGCGGAGTCGCTGGGGCGCGGCGGCCCGCGCCAGGTCGGGCAGGTGCTCGCCGGGTCGTCCGGGGTGGACGACGACGGCGCCCCGGTCCCGTGGTGGCGGATCGTCAACGCGGCGGGGTCGCCGCCCGCGCACCACCTCGACGCGGCGCTCGCGGAGCTCCGCGCCGAGGGGTGCCCGCTGTCGCGCGACGGGCGTCGTGTGGACCTGCGCCGCGCCGTCTGGTTCCCCGGCGCCGACGACTGACCGCCGCGGTCGGGATCAGCCCGGGGTCGGGGCCGCGAGGAGCGGGGCGAGCGTCTGCACGGCCGTCGCGTCGCCCTGGACGAGGAGCGTCGTCACCGCCGTCTCGCGCCACGCCGCGAGGTCGCGCGCGATCTTCTCGGGCGGCCCCACGAGCGCGACGTCCTCGACCATCGACGTCGGGACCGCGGCGGCCGCGAGGTCCTTGCGGCCCGCGAGGTAGTGCGCCTGGATCTCGTCGCACGCCTCGGCGTACCCGAGGCGGTCGAGCGCGTCGCGGTGGAAGTTCGCGCCCTTGGCGCCCATCCCGCCGACGTACAGCGCGAGGAACGGGCGCACCTGGTCCGCCGCCTGCTCGACGTGCTCGCGCACGACGACGGGGACGGTCGCGCTCACCTCGAACGCCGACTCGGGCGAGCGGTCGGGCGCGCGCCGCGCGAAGCCGTCGGCGAGGAGCTCGCGGAACGTGGCGTCCATGCGCGGCGAGTAGAACAGCGGGAGCCACCCGTCCGCGATCTCGGCCGCGAGCGCGATGTTCTTGGGCCCCTCGGCCGCGAGGTGGATCGGGAGGTCGGCGCGCAGCGGGTGGACGGTCGAGCGCAGCGGCTTGCCCAGGCCCGTCCCGACGCCGTCGGGCAGGGGGAGCGGGTAGTGCGGCCCGGACGACGTCACGGGCGACTCCCGGCGCAGGACGTCGCGCACGACCTGCACGTACTCGCGCGTGCGCGCGAGCGGCTTCGCGTACGGCTGGCCGTACCAGCCCTCGACCACCTGCGGCCCGGAGACGCCGAGGCCGAGGACGAACCGGCCGCCCGAGAGGTGGTCCATCGTCAGCGCGGCCATCGCCGTCGCGGTCGGGGTGCGTGCGGAGACCTGCGCGACGGCCGTCCCGAGACGGATGCGGGACGTGCGCGAGCCCCACCACGCGAGCGGCGTGAACGCGTCGGAGCCGTAGGCCTCCGCGGTCCAGACCGAGTCGACGCCGAGGCGGTCGGCCGCCACGATCGCGTCCTGGATGCCGTCGGGGGGACCGGCCGACCAGTAGCCGGTGTGGATGCCGAGGCGCATGCGCGCTCCTCCTCGTCGAGGGTCGTGGTGCCGGGCCGGGCTGCCGCGGACGGGCGGTCGCGGCCGGCGGTGAGCGGGCGGCACCCGAGGGCGTACCGGGCAGGGGGGTATCCGGTACGCACGGTCTCAGGTACCGCCCGCGACCACACTAGCCGATCCGGGCGCGCCCTCGCGGCCCCCTCAGATGACGTACTCGATGAGGAGCGACGGGTCCTCGACGGTCTCGCGCGCGGCGGGCGTGCCCGCCGGCATCCGGACCGTGGCCGGCACGCCGACGGCGACGGCGCCCGCGGGCACGTCCTTGACGACGACGGCGTTGGCCCCGACCTGGACGTCGTCCCCGACCCACACCGGGCCGAGGATCTTCGCCCCGGCTCCGACGACGACGCGGTCGCCGAGCGTGGGGTGGCGCTTGCCCCGCTTCATCGAGCGCCCGCCGAGCGTCGACGTGTGGAACAGCACGACGTCGTCGCCGACCACGGCGGTCTCGCCCACGACGACGCCCATCCCGTGGTCGATGAACAGCCGTCGGCCGATGCGCGCCCCGGGGTGGATCTCCACGCCGGTGAGCGCCCGCGCCGCCTGCGACACGAGGCGTGCCGGCAGGCGCAGCAGCGGCTCGCGCCACATGCGGTGCGCGAGCCGGTAGGCCCACACGGCGTGCACGCCGGGGTACGCGAGAGCGACCTCGAGGCGGCTGCGCGCGGCGGGGTCCCGCCGTCGGGCCGCCTCGAGGTCCTCGCCGAGCACGCGCACGAACCGGCGCAGCCGGTGGCCGGCCGTCCGTGCGCGGGGGTGGGGGTCGGTCACGTCAGTCCAGCAGGTCGGCGTAGAGGACGGAGGACAGGTAGCGCTCGCCGAACGACGGGATGATCGTCACGATGAGCTTGCCCGCGTTCTCGGGACGCGCGGCGAGCTGCAGCGCCGCCGCGATCGCCGCGCCCGACGAGATGCCGACGAGCAGGCCCTCCTCCTTGGCGGCGCGGCGCGCGTACTCGACGGCCGTCTCGGCGTTGACGTCGATCACCTCGTCGTAGACCGAGGTGTCGAGGATCTCCGGCACGAAGTTCGCGCCGATGCCCTGGATCTTGTGCGGGCCGGGCTGGCCGCCGTTGAGGATGGCCGACTCCTCGGGCTCGACCGCGACGATCTGCACGTCGGGCTTGCGCTCCTTGAGCACCTGACCCACGCCCGTGATGGTGCCGCCCGTGCCGATGCCCGCGACGACGATGTCCACCGCGCCGTCGGTGTCGGCCCAGATCTCCTCGGCCGTCGTGCGGCGGTGGATCTCCGGGTTCGCCTCGTTGGCGAACTGGCGGGCGAGGATCGCGCCCTCGCGCTCGGCGACGATCTCGTCGGCGCGGCTGACGGCGCCCTTCATGCCCTCGGAGCCCGGCGTGAGGATGAGCTCCGCACCGAACGCGCGCAGCAGCGCGCGGCGCTCCTTCGACATCGTCTCCGGCATCGTCAGCACGACGTCGTACCCGCGCGCCGCACCCACCATCGCGAGCGCGATGCCGGTGTTGCCCGACGTCGCCTCGACGATCGTCCCGCCGGGCTTCAGCTCGCCGGACGCCTCGGCGGCGTCGATGATCGCGACGCCGATGCGGTCCTTGACCGAGTTGGCGGGGTTGTAGAACTCGAGCTTGCCCACCACGGTGGCGCCGAGCCCCTCGGTGAGCTTGTTGAGCCGGACCAGCGGGGTGTTGCCGACGAGCTGCGTGACGTCGTCGTAGATGCGTGCCATGTCTTCCTCTTCTGTCGACGGCTCGGGGTGAGCCAGGTGGGGGTACCGATGGGGAGCGGGGCGCGCCCGGTGGCCGGGGTCCAGCGTCTCGCGGGGGCGGCGCGGGCGCGCGCGGACGACGGGACGGGCTCGGGCGGGACGAGGGACGTGCGCGGGCGTGCAGGGCACGCGGGGACGGCCGTCGTCAGCGGCAGCCGAGACAGCGACAACAGGAGGTGCGCGGCGTGGCGCGGTGCAGCGATGCAGGACGCGCGGTCGTCGCGGTCATTCCTCGCTCCTCCTGGTCGGTCGCGCCGGGAGCCGCCCGGAGCTCCGGGTGTGCCGACGGCGCGCGTGCCCTGAGGCTATCGGTCCGCGGCGCGGCCCTGCAACGCCGTCCGCGGGGCCCGGGACGACGACGGGCGCCCGGCCGTGGAGGCGGGGCGCCCGTGGTGTCGAGGACGATCGGAGCGGGCGACGGGAATCGAACCCGCGTAGCCAGTTTGGAAGACTGGGGCTCTACCATTGAGCTACGCCCGCGCGGGCCGTGCGATGCGTCCGATGGTCGGCCTGTGCGGCCGCCCGGGACGGCGTGCCACCGACCTGCGGCCGCCACCCTAGCAAACGTCGGCGGGCGGCCGGTGCCCGCGTCGTCGCCCTGCGCGTCCGTGCGCGGCCGGCGCCGTCGGTGGCGCACCGTCCCGCCAGTACACTTGCCCCTGGTCCGCCCGCCGCGGCGGACGACGGGGTGTGGCGCAGGTTGGTAGCGCGTCCGCTTTGGGAGCGGAAGGTCGCAGGTTCAAATCCTGTCACCCCGACCTTCGCGCGGCGCCCTGCGGGGGCGTCGCGGGACGTCGCCGACGTCCGGGCCGTCGCGGCGGCCCCGGTCCCCAGGAGGTGCCCGTTGAGCGAGGCCTTCGCGCCCGCCGGCCCGGCGGCCCGCGTCACCGCCGCCGCGCTCGTCGCCGCCGGGAGCGGCGCGGTGCTCTCGCTCCAGGGGCGCCTCAACGGAGATCTCGGCGCCGCGGGCACGGGACCCGTCCTCGCAGCCTGGCTCTCCTACGTGGGCACCCTCCTGGGGACCGTGCTCGTGATCGTCCTCCGCCGCCGTACCCGGTCGACGCTCGCCGTCGTGCGCTCGACCGCCTCGTGGTGGTGGTTCGCGGTCGGGCTGTGCAGCGTGCCGATCGTCGTCGCGATGGCCGCGGGGATCCCGCTCGTCGGGGTCGCGGTCGCCTCGGTCTGCGCCGTGGCCGGCCAGACCGTCGCCGGGCTCGCGCTCGACGCGCGGGGCGTCGGGCTGCCCGCGCCCCTGCGGCTCACCCCGCGCCGCGCGGGAGCGGGCCTCGCCGCGGTGGCGGGGCTCGGGATCGCGGTGCTCGGCAGCAGCGCGGGCGGCCCCGGGTGGGCGGTGGTCGCGGCCGGTGCGGCGCTCTTCGTCGGCGGGGCGGTCCTGTGCGGCCAGCAGGCCGGCAACGGCCGTGTCACGGAGCTCACGGGCGACCCCGTCGTGGCGACCCTCACCTCGGTCACCGGCGGCCTCGCCGGCATCACGCTCGTGTGCACGCTCGGCGTCCCCCTCGGGCTGCTCGACGGCGTCACCCTCCCGGCGCAGTGGTGGCTCTACCTCGGCGGCCCCCTGGGGACCCTCGTCACCGTCGCGGCCGCGTTCGCCGTCCGGCACCTCGGCACGTTCGTCCTCACGCTGACCGTCGTCGGCGGGCAGATGGTCATGGCGGTGCTCCTCGACGCGGTCGGCGCGGTCGGCCTGCGGTGGCCGACCGTCGCGGCGACGGCGGTCGTGGCGCTCGCGGTGCTGCTCGCCGTGCCGCGACGGGCGCCACGGCCGAGCCGTCGCGTCGAGCGCGCTTGACCGTTCGCGTACGATGGCACGGTTGCCCGTACGCCCGCGTGCGGTGCCGTCCCCGGCCGTCCCCGGCCCGCCCCGATCAGTTGGAGATCATCGAAGTGAAGAGCGCCGTCGAGACCCTGGACCCCACCAAGGTCAAGCTGACCGTCGAGGTGGAGTACGACGAGCTCAAGCCGAGCATCGACCACGCCTACAAGCACATCGCGGAGCAGGTGAACATCCCCGGCTTCCGCAAGGGCAAGGTCCCGCCCCGCGTCATCGACCAGCGCGTCGGCTGGGGCGCCGTGATCGAGCACGCCGTCAACGACGCGCTCTCCGGCTTCTACCGCCAGGCCGCGAGCGAGGAGAACCTGCGCCCCCTCGGCCAGCCCGAGGTCGAGGTCACCGAGATCCCGGCGAAGGCCGGCGAGGGTCAGCTGGTCTTCACCGCCGAGGTCGAGGTCCGCCCCGAGATCACGCTGCCCGCGCTCGACTCGCTCGCGATCACCGTCGAGCCTGCCGAGGTCACGGACGAGGACGTCACCGAGCGCCTCGACGCGCTGCGCGAGCGCTTCGGCACCCTCGTCGGCGTCGACCGCCCCGCGGCCGAGGGCGACTTCGTCGTGCTCGACCTGAAGGCCGAGATCGACGGCGAGGAGGTCGACTCCGTCTCCGGCGTCAGCTACCAGATCGGCTCGGGCAACATGCTCGAGGGCCTCGACGAGGCGCTCACCGGCCTGTCCGCCGAGGAGACGACCACGTTCAACGCGCCGCTGGCCGGCGGCGAGCACGAGGGCAAGGAGGCCGCGGTCACCGTCACCGCCACCTCCGTGAAGCAGCGCGACCTCCCCGAGGCCGACGACGACTTCGCCCAGCTCGCCTCCGAGTTCGACACGCTCGAGGAGCTCACCGCGGACCTGCGCGAGCAGGTCGCGAGCATCAAGACGTCGAACCAGGCCGTCGCGGCGCGCGACGAGCTGCTCAAGGCGCTCAACGACGCCGTCGAGATCCCCGTCCCCGCGGGCGCCGTCGAGGCCGAGGTGCACCGCCACCTCGAGTCCGAGGGCCGCCTGGAGGACGACACGCACCGCGCCGAGGTCACGGTCGAGGCGACCGACGCCCTGCGCAACCAGATCCTGCTCGACACGCTCGCCGAGCAGCTCGAGATCAAGGTCGCGCAGAACGAGCTCCTCGAGTACCTCGTGAGCGCCTCGCGCCAGTACGGGATGGACCCGAACCAGTTCATCCAGTCGCTCGACCAGGGCGGGCAGATCCCCGCGATGGTCGGCGAGGTCGCGCGCTCCAAGTCGCTCGCCGTCGCGCTGCGCCAGATCGAGGTCAAGGACACCGCCGGCAACGTGGTGGACCTGACCGAGTTCATCGGCTCGGACGACGAGGACGCCGCCGCGGACGAGCCCGTCGGGGACGTCGCCGGTGAGCCGGTCGAGGAGGCGCTCGCGGACGACTCCGCCGCCCCTGCGGCCGACGCCCCGGTCGAGGACGACGAGAAGGACGCGACCAAGGCCTGACGCCTCAACGGCCCCGGCCGGACGGTCCCCACGACGGCCCGCACCCTCCGCGCGAGGGTGCGGGCCGTCGTCGTCGGCGAGGGTCGGCGCACCTGGTGCGCCGTCAGCGAAAACGCGGCCCGCCGGGACGAACGGCGGGCACGGACCGCGTTAGGGTCACTGCAGCACGGCTGGACCGGGACGCCCTCCCGGCCGGCCAGGGCAGCGCAGGCGGGGGCGACCCGCGGGAGCGACGAAGGAGATGGATGTGAACGAGCTGTACCTGCCGTCCGACGCGACGGCCCCGGTGAACCGCGCCGAGGGTCCGGGCCTCGGACTCAACGACTCCATCTACAACCGGCTCCTCAAGGAGCGCATCATCTGGCTCGGCTCGGAGGTGCGCGACGAGAACGCGAACGCCATCTGCGCCCAGATGATGCTGCTCGCCGCGGAGGACCCGGACAAGGACATCTGGCTGTACATCAACTCGCCCGGCGGCTCGATCACGGCGGGCATGGCGATCTACGACACCATGCAGTACATCCAGCCCGACGTCGCGACGATCGCCATGGGCATGGCGGCCTCGATGGGGCAGTTCCTGCTGTCGTCCGGCACCAAGGGCAAGCGGTACGCGACGCCGCACGCGCGCGTCATGATGCACCAGCCGTCCGGTGGCATCGGCGGTACCGCGACGGACGTGCGCATCAACGCGCAGCTCATCATGCACATGAAGCAGGTGCTCTCCGAGCTCACGGCCGAGCAGACCGGCAAGCCGCTCGAGCAGATCCTCAAGGACAACGACCGGGACAGCTGGTTCACCGCGCAGGAGGCGCTGGAGTACGGCTTCATCGACCACGTCGTCACCAACGCGTCGTCCGTGACCGGCGGCGGCGGCACCACGGGTTCCTGACCCCGCACCGGACACCAGACTTCACCGAGGAGAACCCGTGAGCTTCAGCGCCGAGTCCCAGTACCTGTCCACCGCCCAGCGCCTCGCCGGCCCCGCGGCCCGCCCCGGCGGCGTCGCCCTGCCGGGCGGCGCGCCGTCCGCCCGCTACGTGCTCCCGCAGTTCGAGGAGCGCACGGCCTACGGCTTCAAGCGGCAGGACCCCTACACCAAGCTGTTCGAGGACCGCATCATCTTCCTGGGTGTCCAGGTCGACGACGCGTCCGCGGACGACGTCATGGCCCAGCTCCTCGTGCTCGAGAGCCAGGACCCGGACCGCGACGTCATCCTCTACATCAACTCGCCGGGCGGGTCGTTCACCGCGATGACCGCGCTCTACGACACGATGCAGTACATCAAGCCGCAGATCCAGACGGTCTGCCTCGGCCAGGCGGCCTCCGCCGCGGCCGTGCTGCTCGCCGCGGGCCAGCCGGGCAAGCGGCTCGCGCTCCCGAACGCGCGCGTGCTCATCCACCAGCCCGCGATGGAGGGCGGCGGCTACGCGCAGGCGTCCGACATCGAGATCCACGCGAACGAGCTCATCCGCATGCGCGAGTGGCTCGAGGACACCCTCGCGCTGCACTCGGGCAAGTCGGTCGAGCAGGTTCGCCAGGACATCGAGCGCGACAAGATCCTCACCGCCGAGCAGGCGAAGGAGTACGGCCTCGTGGACCAGGTCCTCGAGAGCCGCAAGGCTGTCGCGATCAACAAGCCGTGACCCGGCACGCCTGACCACGCGCCGGGGAACCCGTCCCCCCGGGGAAGTAGCGGGACAAAGATCCAGCGCCGGGGGAG
>NZ_JBYTEQ010000014.1:0-617 GCF_058792115.1 Cellulosimicrobium sp. EB106-03-01-XG111 | reverse complement strand
AGTGGGCATCGTCGGCAGCGTCAGGTGTGTAGAAGAGACAGGTCCCCTCGGGGCCGGCGGCGCGACACGTTCGCGCCCCGTGCGGAGAGCCCACCTGACAACGGGGGCCCCGTGGTGTGGAATGGGGAGCAGGACCCGCTCGGCCGTGCCCGGGCCCTGAGCCGTCGAACCCGACGGCCGGAGGACCGGGCACCGGGACAAGGAGACGCGTAGTGGCTCGTATCTCAGACGGTGCCGACCTGCTGAAGTGCTCGTTCTGCGGCAAGTCGCAGAAGCAGGTCAAGAAGCTCATCGCGGGCCCCGGCGTGTACATCTGCGACGAGTGCATCGACCTCTGCAACGAGATCATCGAGGAGGAGCTCGCCGAGGCGACGGAGCTCGGCCTCACGGAGCTGCCCAAGCCCAAGGAGATCTTCGAGTTCCTCGAGCAGTACGTCATCGGCCAGGACGCCGCGAAGCGGGCCCTGGCCGTCGCGGTCTACAACCACTACAAGCGCGTGCAGGCGGGGGAGCAGGCCAAGCCGTCGAACCCCGACGACGCGGACTTCGTGGAGCTGGCGAAGTCGAACATCTTGTTGATCGGTCCGACGGGGACGGGCAAGACGTATCTGGCGCAG